>CAMCSF010000207.1 GCA_945877625.1 Methylomonas koyamae
ACTTCAAAACCATCAAAAAATCAATTAACCGTCTGAAAGAATTGGAAGCAATGAAACTGGACGGCACTTTGTATCAACGTTTCAGCAAAAAAGAAGCTTTGGGTATGGAACGCGAACTTGAGAAACTTGAGCGTAGCTTAGGCGGTATCAAAGACATGCGTGGCGCGCCAGATGTTATCTTCGTATTGGATGTTGGTTACGAGAAAAATGCTATTATGGAAGCCAAAAAATTGGGCATTCCAGTTGTAGGTATTGTTGACTCAAACAACTCACCTGAAAAAATTGATTACGTTATTCCTGGTAACGACGACTCAATCCGTGCTGTTAGCCTATATTGCCAAGCTGCTGCTACAGCAGTGTTAGAAGCAAAATCTTTACGGTTAGACGCATCAGCAAAAGCTGACGATTTTGTTGAAGAAGTTGCAGCGGAAGCGTAAGTTTTCACTATCAACACGCCCTTTGCTCATTATTGGGCGTGTGCTGATTTAAACAATTAAATCAGTTTGTAAGTTTTTAAACGCCTCCTTAGTGAGGCGTTTTTTTAGTTAATAAACTTGAGGAAAAAAACGATGGATATTACTGCCGCAATGGTAAAAGAACTGCGTGAACGTACCGGTTCTGGCATGATGGAATGTAAAAAAGCTTTGGTAGAAGCGAATGGCGACATGGAGTTGGCAATCGAAAACATGCGTAAAGCAGGTTTGGCTAAAGCAGACAAAAAATCAGGCCGTATCGCTGCTGAAGGTGTTATTGGTGTAAAAGTATCTGATGATGCAAAAACCGTAGTGATGGTTGATGTTAACTGCGAAACCGATTTCGTTGCTAAAGGCGATGATTTCGTTGGTTTTGTAAACGATGTCAGCAATGCATTATTGGCAACTGACGTAGAAAATGACGAGCAATTGCAAGCTTTAGCATTGGCAAGCGGCAGCACTATTGACGAAACACGTCGCGCTTTGATTTCTAAATTGGGCGAAAACATCACTGTGAGACGTTTTGTTAAATACACTGCAACTGATGGCGGCCAAGCAGCTTACCTACACGGTAGCAAAATCGGCGTTATCGTTGAATTGAGCAAAAACGACGCAGAATTAGGTAAAGACATTGCAATGCACATTGCTGCTAGTAAGCCTATGTGTATCTCTGCTGATCAAGTTGCTGCTGATGCGATCGAAAAAGAAAAAGAAATTTTCTTGGCGCAACAAGAAGAAAAAATCAAAGGTAAGCCAGCAGATATCGTTGAAAAAATGGTTTCCGGTCGAGTTAACAAATTTTTGGCGGAAATTACTTTGCAAGGCCAAGCCTTTATTAAGGACGATAGCAAAACCGTTGGTCAGTTGCTGAAAGAAAAAGGCAATGAAGTTGCGCGTTTCGCTCGTTTTGAAGTGGGTGAAGGCATCGAGAAGAAAGAAGAAGACTTTGCTGCTGAGGTTATGGCACAAGTCAGAGGTTAATCTCTCTCCAAAAACCCGGTTAACGCCGGGTTTTTTATCTGTTTCGCAAAACTTAACCCATAAACAAACGGTGGATGTGAATTATGAGTCATACAATTTGTCAGAGAATTTTACTTAAATTGAGCGGCGAAGCCCTTATGAGTGAAAAGGGTGGCAGTATCGACCCTGATATAGTTCAGCGTTTAGCGCATG
This sequence comes from Methylomonas koyamae, assembly GCA_945877625.1. GTDB lineage: Bacteria > Pseudomonadota > Gammaproteobacteria > Methylococcales > Methylomonadaceae > Methylomonas > Methylomonas koyamae_C. The sequence continues at coordinate 1,647 of CAMCSF010000207.1, forward strand.
AAGTTAAAGATTTATGTGATGCAGGCATTCAAGTGGGTTTGGTGATTGGCGGCGGTAATATTTTGCGCGGTGGTGAAAAAGCTTCTGCGGGATTAAACCGAGTTACTGGTGACCAGATGGGTATGTTGGCGACTGTTATTAATGCCTTAGCCATGCAGGATGCTTTGGAATATCTTGGCCAGCCAGTTCGAGTGATGACTGCGCTAAAAATCAATCAAGTCTGTGAAGATTACATTCGCCGTCGCGCGGTAAGACATTTAGAAAAAGGCCGAGTAGCGATTTTTGCAGCCGGCACTGGTAATCCATTTTTTACCACCGATACCGCAGCCAGTTTGCGAGCTATTGAAATTGACGCGCAATTAATGATTAAGGCGACCAAAGTAAAAGGCGTGTATTCTGCCGATCCACATAAAGTCCCTGATGCAGAATTTTATCCACGCTTGACTTATGATGAAGCGATTGACCAGCGCTTGAATGTGATGGACACCACCGCATTAGTTTTATGCCGTGATAATAATCTGCCGATGCGTGTAATGAATATTTTTGAACCGGGAGCGGTAATGCGCTTAATGCGCGGCGAAGATATAGGCTCCCTAATCGAGAGGAAATAGAATGATCAGTGATATTCAACAAGATGCTTCAACGAGAATGCTGAAAAGTATTGAATCGTTGCAAAAAGCTTTTACCAAAATCAGAACCGGTCGTGCGCACCCTAGTTTGCTTGATCAAATTACTGTGACTTACTACGGTCAAGATTCTCAGTTATCACAAGTTGCCAACGTGTCTGTTGAAGATGCCAGAACTTTAAAAGTGGTGCCTTGGGAAAAAAGCATGGTGCAAGCGATTGAAAAAGCGATTATGTCTTCAGGTCTGGGTTTAAATCCTGCAACTCAAGGCACAGTGATCCGAATCCCATTGCCTGCTTTAACCGAAGAACGTCGTCGTGATTTGGTGAAAATCGTTAAAAACGAAGCAGAACAAGGCCGTGTAGCGATTAGAAATATCCGTCGTGATGCTAACGCAACGATTAAAGACGCGTTGAAAGAAAAACAAATTTCTGAGGATGATGCCCGTCAAGGTGAAGAAAAAATTCAGAAATTGACTGATCAATTTATTAAAGAAGTAGAAAAGCATCTTGAAGAAAAAGAAGCTGATCTATTGTCAATGTAACGCAATCCTCTATGTCTGCTGAATCTCAGACAATCGTCGATAGCGACAATCCTAAGCACATTGCCATCATCATGGATGGCAATGGCCGCTGGGCGCAAAAGCGTTTAATGCCTCGAATCATGGGGCATCATGCTGGCGTAAGAGCCGTGCGTAAAATTGTCGAATACTGTGCAAAATCCAATGTCGAAGTCTTGTCCTTATTTGCTTTCAGTAGCGAAAACTGGCGCCGTCCCAAAGATGAAGTGAATTTGCTGATGGAGTTATTCATGGCAACCTTGCAATCTGAGGTTGATAAGTTGGATAACAACAATATTCGCTTAAAAATTATTGGTGACAAATCCGCTTTTTCTGACAAATTACAGGAAAAAATTCGCACTGTTGAACAGCAAACTGAAAACAACACGGGGTTGACCTTGGTGATTGCTGCTAACTACGGTGGTCGTTGGGATATTACTCAAGCGATGCAAAAGATCGTCGCTGCTATTGCTAGTGGTGAAATTCAGCATCAGGCTATTTCTGAGGAATTGATTAATCAGTATTTAGTGACTGCTGATTTACCTGAGCCAGATTTGTTTATCCGCTCGGGTGGTGAAGAGCGAATCAGTAACTTCTTGCTTTGGCAATTAGCGTACACTGAGTTTTATTTCACCGAGGCTTTATGGCCTGATTTTGATCAACAACTGTTAGAGCAAGCTATTACTAGTTTTAAAAGCAGGCAAAGACGATTTGGTCATACCGGCGAACAAATGATTGATAAAAAAAACTAGGCATTTTTCCATAACCATAATAATTAAAAGTAATCTATGTTAATACAACGCATCATAACGGCACTGGTATTGGCAGCTGTCGTCATCTTGGCAGTGTTCGAGTTGCCTACCCTATATTTTTCACTCTTTATAGCTGTCATTACCTTGGCTGCGGCTTGGGAATGGTTGGATTTAACCGGCATCGACAAATTAACTAATAAGTTACTGTTTTTGGGTTCATTAGTTTTACCTATGTTAGGTGTTACTTACTGGACAGTGTTCTTAGAACTGATGGGTGAATTATTAGAATGGCCCGAGATCAAAAACTATTCCGATGCTTTGGAATGGTTAGTGATTGCGCCTGTGCTATTTTGGGTATTGATGATGACTTTAATTCGTCAAGCCTCACCACAGTTATTAAGTATGCAAATTAAGCCGAGCGTTGAGCGCTTTATTGGCTGGTTAGTATTGCTTTCGGCTTGGATGTTTTTAAGTAAGCTAAGAGCCTATTATGGTTCGAGCATGGTTTTATATTTCTTGGCCTTGATTTGGTTTGCTGATATTGCAGCCTTTTTTGTCGGCAAGAAATGGGGGAAAGATAAATTGGCACCAGAAGTTAGCCCAGGCAAAACCGTACAAGGTATGTATGGCGCATTAGGTTCAGCCGTGATTAGTGCCATTGCTTTACGTCTATATTATGGCTTGTCAGGATTGGACCAAGAAGGTTCAGAATTGGTCATTCTGATGGCGATTGATTTGATTGTTTTGTCGGTATTGACAGTATTAGTTTCAATCTATGGTGATTTGTTCTTTAGCCTAATGAAAAGACGCAAAGGTGTTAAAGACAGCGGTAGTTTATTGCCTGGTCACGGTGGCATTTTAGACAGAATTGATAGCGTGATTGCTGCTGCACCATTTTTCTATGCAGGGATTGTTTTGATTGGTCGGAGCGTATTTTCATGAAAGGTATTTG
>CAMCSF010000208.1 GCA_945877625.1 Methylomonas koyamae
GGTTTTTCTTGACGAAAAAGCTTAAAGACAGTAGCTTATCCAACCTTTTTTGTAAAATCTGCATTTCAGCGATTTCATTAGTTTATTGAGGGCATAAAATTGGAACTCAGTGGTGGACATATCCTTGTTCAATGTCTTAAAGACGAAGGTGTCGAATTTGTTTTTGGCTATCCAGGTGGCTCTGTTTTGCACATCTATGACGCTATTTTTCATCAAGACGACGTAAAACACATTCTAGTCAGGCACGAACAGGCCGCGACGCATTCTGCGGATGCTTATGCGCGCGCAACCGGCAAACCCGGCGTAGTGCTTGTTACCTCTGGCCCAGGTGCAACAAATGCCGTCACCGGCATTGCAACCGCCTATATGGACTCCATTCCGATGGTCATCCTATCCGGCCAAGTACCTTCGCCAGTAATTGGTAGCGATGCATTCCAAGAAGTGGATACGGTCGGCATTACCCGCCCGTGCGTCAAACATAACTTTTTGGTTAAAGATGTTCGCGATTTGGCGGAAACCATTAAAAAAGCATTTTATGTTGCGAATACAGGCAGACCTGGCCCTGTTTTGGTCGATATTCCAAAGGATATTACCGACCCAAACATCAAAATAGAATACAAATACCCTAAGAAAATCACGATGCGCTCTTACAACCCCGTGGTTGTAGGTCACAAAGGTCAGATTAAAAAGGCTGTTGATATTCTATTAAACGCCGAGCGCCCGATGATTTATGCTGGCGGCGGTGTGATTCTAGGTGAAGCACACAAAGAACTGACCAAGTTGGTTCACTTACTTGGCTACCCGATTACCCAAACTTTAATGGGCTTAGGCGGCTTCCCTGCAACTGACAAACAATCTGTCGGCATGCTGGGTATGCACGGCACCTATGAAGCCAATATGGGCATGCACGACAGCGATGTGATCTTAGCGGTTGGCGCGCGCTTTGATGACCGTGTAACAGGCAAACTGACTGAGTTTTGCCCATACGCCAAAATCATTCATATCGACATCGACCCCTCTTCCATATCTAAAACCGTCAAAGTTGACGTGCCGATTGTTGGCGAAGTCAAACCGGTTTTGGAACAAATGATAGAGCTGATTAAAGAGTCCGATATCAAACCATCAAAAGCAGCACTAGCAGCATGGTGGGAAAAAATTGAAAGCTGGCGCTCAGTTAATTGCTTGGATTATGACCGCTCAAGCACGCTGATTAAGCCTCAATATGTGGTTGAACAGCTGTATCAAGTCACCAAAGGTGATGCTTACGTCACATCTGACGTTGGTCAACACCAAATGTATGCAGCTCAGTATTACCATTTTGACAAACCGCGTCGTTGGATTAACTCAGGCGGCTTGGGAACAATGGGCTTTGGTTTACCTGCCGCGATTGGGGTAAAACTTGCATTCCCTGACAGCGATGTTGCTTGCATCACTGGTGAAGCCAGTATCCAGATGTGTATTCAAGAGCTATCAACCGCTTTGCAATACAACTCACCGGTTAAAATCATCAACTTAAATAACCGCTACATGGGCATGGTCAGACAGTGGCAAGAGTTTTCTTACAAAAGCCGCTATTCGCAATCTTATATGGATACCATCCCTGAGTTTGTTAAACTGGCTGAGGCTTATGGCCATCTTGGCATGCGTATCGAACGTCCAGAAGACGTCCGAGGTGCTTTAGAAGAAGCCTTTGCAATCAAAGACCGAACCGTATTCCTTGATTTCATGACTGACCGCACCGAAAACGTTTATCCAATGATTGAAGCCGGCAAAGCCCATAACGACATGAAGTTACGTGTTGCGCCAAGCACACCAATGGATAGGGAGCTGTCATAATGAGACACATTATTTCTATTTTGATTGAAAATGAATCGGGCGCTCTATCTCGAGTTGCTGGCTTATTTTCAGCGCGTGGCTATAACATCGAATCATTAACCGTAGCTCCCACTGAAGATCCAAGCTTGTCACGCATGACACTAGTCACACGCGGCAACGATGAAATCATCGAACAAATTACCAAACAGCTAAATAAGCTGATTGACGTGGTTAAACTGATTGACCTTGCAGAATCATCACATATCGAACGTGAGTTAATGCTGGTTAAAATCAAAACGACCCATGAAACCCGTGAAGAAGTTAAAAGCATGGTCGACATTTTCAGAGGCAAAATCATCGACGTAACCCCCCATAGCTACGTAGTGGAAATGACCGGTCAATCCAATAAGCTGGATGCATTTATCCACGGTTTTGCAGAAGGCAGCATTATCGAAGTCGTCCGCTCAGGCCCAACAGGGATTTCACGCGGCGAAAAAGGCCTACATTTATAACAACTGATATTTACCTTAAGTAACGAGAAAAACTATGCAAGTTTATTACGATAAAGACGCTGATCTTTCGATCATCAAAAGCAAAAAAGTAGCAATTATTGGCTACGGCTCACAAGGACATGCTCACGCCAACAATCTGAAAGACTCTGGCGTTGATGTTGTGGTTGGCTTGCGTCCAAACTCACCTTCAGTTGCTAAAGCAACTGCTTCTGGCTTAACCGTTAAAGATGTACCTGAAGCAGTCGCTTCTGCTGACATCGTGATGATTTTGACTCCAGATGAGTTCCAATCACAATTGTACAAACAAGAAATCGAGCCAAACATCAAACAAGGCGCTGCACTAGCCTTCGCTCACGGTTTCGCGATTCTTTACAACCAAATCGTGCCACGCGCTGACTTAGACGTAATCATGATCGCGCCAAAAGCACCTGGCCACACTGTTCGCTCTGAATTCACCAGAGGCGGCGGCATTCCTGATTTGATCGCAATTCACCAAGATGCATCTGGCAAAGCAAAAGAAGTTTGCTTGTCTTACGCTTCAGCTATCGGTGGCGGTCGCTCAGGCATCATCGAAACCACTTTCCGTGACGAAACTGAAACCGACTTGTTCGGCGAACAAGCCGTATTGTGCGGCGGCGCCGTTGAATTGGTTAAAGCCGGCTTTGAAACTTTGACTGACGCTGGCTACCCACCTGAAATGGCTTATTTCGAGTGCTTACACGAATTGAAATTGATTGTTGATTTGATGTACGAAGGCGGCATTGCCAACATGAACTACTCAATCTCAAACAATGCTGAATACGGCGAATACGTTACTGGCCCTCGCGTCATCAACGACGAAAGCCGTTTAGCAATGAAACAAGCTTTAGCTGACATTCAACAAGGCAAATACGCTAAACAATTCATTTTGGAAGGCCAAACTGGCTACCCTGAAATGACAGCGCGTCGTCGCTTGAATGCCGAACACCCAATTGAACAAGTGGGTGCGAAATTGCGTGCAATGATGCCTTGGATTAAAGCTAACCAAATCGTTGATAAAAGCAAAAACTAATTGAAAAGCAGCTGATTTGGATTAAACAAATCAGCTTTTTCAAGCTTGTAGAAAAAAGCCCGTCTTTAGATGGGCTTTTTTTATTCACCAACAGATAGGGTTAGCACTTGTCATATTGCCAAGGTACAATGCCGCCACCCCTAATTCCACAGATAGAAGAATGACTCTAAAAAAATCACAACCTCGTCATCGTGGCATTTATCTGCTGCCCAATTTGTTTACCACTGGCGCCATGTTCGCTGGTTTTTATGCCATCACTTCCGCTATCAATGGCCGCTTTGAAACTGCCGCAATTGCTATGTTTATTGCAATGGTGCTGGATGGACTCGACGGTCGTGTAGCGCGTATGACTAACACCCAAAGTGAATTCGGCGTCCAATACGACAGTTTGTCCGATATGGTGTCATTTGGCGTCGCACCTGCCGTTGTCACCTACTTGTGGGCATTCTCTTCTTTAGGACAAGTTGGCTTATTCGCAGCCTTTGTTCACATGGCTGGCGGCGCATTACGCCTAGCGCGCTTTAACACCCAAGTCGAAGTAGCTGACAAACGATATTTCCAAGGCTTACCAAGCCCTGCTGCAGCCGCAATTATTGCAGGGGGATTATGGTTCTGTGTTGAAAATAGCTACGACCCTGAAAACATCAAATACATTGCCGTGGTTGCCACCATCACTACCGGCTTGCTTATGGTCAGTAATTTCCGCTACTCCAGCTTCAAAGAAGTCGATTTTAAAAACAAAGTCCCTTTCATCGTTGCGATTGTCGCTATGCTGATTATCGGTTTTGTCATGGCCCAACCACAACGGATGCTATTTTTAATTTCAGTCGGCTACGCCATTTCCGGACCGATTGTGACTTTAGTTTTACGCAAACGTAAGCTACAAAGCCGTAAAGCTTAATCAATTAGAGCCTATCGATTTATCTGAGCGATAGGCTTCCCCCTTCCCTTTTTAGCTACAAAGCGGTTTACCGCAAGCATTAAATCAAAGTCATTGATTAAACCAACCCTTATGTTGGATTTCGAACAGATAGCCTAATTTTTTTTGTTTAAGGTTACAAACACACTTAGCCAGATATTAAATCTTCAC
>CAMCSF010000209.1 GCA_945877625.1 Methylomonas koyamae
GCGCAAGAGACGTTATTAAGCTTGCAACACCCAGATGGTTATTGGGTATTTGAATTAGAAGCCGACTGCACCATTCCATCCGAATACATCATGATGATGCATTACTTGGATGATATTAATGTTGAGCTACAAGAAAAACTAGCCGTTTACATCCGTAGCCGCCAAGCAAACGATGGCAGTTATCCTCTATTTACTGGCGGCCCAGGTGAAATAAGCTGCAGCGTAAAATCCTACTACGCACTAAAAATGGCTGGCGATTCAATCGATGCGCCTCACATGGTTAAGTTACGCGAATGGATTCTTAGCCAAGGCGGCGCGGCAAAAGCCAATGTCTTTACTCGAATTGCCTTAGCCATATTTGAACAATTACCTTGGCGTGGCGTTCCCTATATTCCAGTGGAAATCATGCTATTCCCCAAATGGTTCCCTTTCCATTTGGATAAAGTCTCATATTGGTCACGCACCGTCATGGTGCCATTGTTTATTCTTTGCACACTGCAAGCCAAGGCCAAAAACCCACATAAAATCAGTGTACTAGAATTATTCGTCACTCACCCTGACGAAGAGCAGCATTATTTTCCAGAGCGCACTTTGTTAAACAAATGCTTTTTAGCTTTGGACAAACTGGGCAGAATCACTCGGCCATTAATTCCAGAAACTATGCACAAACGTGCTATTCAAGAAGCCGTAGACTGGTTTACTGAGCGTTTAAATGGTGAAGATGGCTTAGGCGGTATTTTCCCAGCAATGGTGAATGCCTATGAATCCATGTTGCTACTTGGCATGCCTCACGACCACCCCAATGTTGTAACCGCGCGCAAATCGATTGATAAATTATTGGTTATCAAAGAAGACCATGCTTACTGCCAACCTTGTTTATCGCCGGTTTGGGATACAGGTTTAGCCAGCTTGGCGTTACTAGAAGCGGATAAACAAGGCACAGCCAATAGCCTCACCCGCGCTTACGACTGGTTAAAAAGCGTGCAATTGTCTGATGAACCCGGCGACTGGCGGGTTTCTAAACCCGATTTAGCCGGCGGCGGCTGGGCATTCCAATTTGCTAACCCACATTATCCTGACGTTGATGACACCGCTGTGGTCGGTTTCTCAATGGCGGAATCTGGTCAAGACAACCTTGATGAATCGATTCATAGAGCAACTCGCTGGATTGTTGGGATGCAATCAAAAAACGGTGGTTTTGGTGCTTTTGACGTTGATAACACCTACTACTATTTAAACGAAATCCCATTCGCTGATCATGGCGCATTACTTGATCCTCCAACCGTTGACGTCAGCGCCCGTTGCGCGATGCTGATGGCTCGGGTTGCCAAAGATCACGATGAATACCGCCCAGCGTTACAACGCACGATTGAATACATCCGTAGCGATCAAGAAGCCGATGGCTCTTGGTTCGGTCGCTGGGGCACTAATTATATTTATGGCACATGGTCTGCTTTATTGGGCTTGGAGCAAACTGACTTACCCAAAACCGACCCAATGTACGTCAAAGCTGCAGCTTGGCTGAAAAGCGTACAGCGTGCAGACGGTGGCTGGGGTGAAGACAATTTGAGCTATCACGATGAGCATGCCTATCGTGGTCGCTACGAATTCAGCACTGCATTCCAAACTGCATGGGCGATTTTAGGCTTAATCGCTGCAGGTGAAGTCAACAGCCCAGAAGTTAAAGCTGGTATCGGATTCTTATTAAAACAGCAACAAGCTGACGGCGTTTGGAATGATCCCTGCTTTACTGCACCGGGCTTTCCAAGAGTGTTTTATTTGAAATATCACGGCTACGACAAGTTCTTCCCACTATGGGCGCTTGCCAGATACCGTAACGAATTGGCAAAACAGTGATCATAGGCATTGTCGTCGCCCTACCAGAAGAAGTAAGCACCCTGACCCGCGAAAAACCGGTTCAGGGTGATTGCGTTGCCATCAGCGAAAACATTTTATTGTGCTTTGCTGGTGCCGGCCCTATCAACGCTGAACGTGCAAGCCAAAACCTGATTAACCAAGGTGCAACACACTTAATCAGTTGGGGCTGTGCTGCTGCACTATCACCTGATTTGAAACCTGGTCATCTAGTTTTAGCCTCAGGCATAAAATCAGACAGTCAGCATTTCAATTCAGACTCGGATTGGCTTAAGCATTTGCATCATCTGCTAAGCCCAAATCTGAGCTTAAGCTCGGCAAACATTGCTGCCAGCAAAGATTTAGTCGCAACTAGCCAAGCAAAACAGCAAATTTTCCAACAAACTGGCGCAGTCGCCTTAGATATGGAAAGCGGTGCCATTGCAGAAGTGGCCGAAACCAATGGCTTAGCTTTTGTGGCTATTCGTGCGATTGCCGATCCTGCTTCGATGAACTTACCGAATGCAATAGCCCATTCGCTCAATGATAACGGCCAAGTGGTATTAACTCGATTACTGACATACCTAATCAGCCATCCTTGGGAAATTCCCTGCTTGATCAAACTCGGACTGCATTTTAATGCCGCCCAAAAAACCCTAAAAACCGTTGCACTACAATTAAACGCTTTCGTTAATTTTTGACGTTTTTGTCCCCCATCAAAAGCGATCAATCACCAAACAACTCGAGGTATTAAATGTCCTTTAGCATTGCCGATCTTTTTACTGAGCATTTCGACGAAAAATTCGATTTACACGAGCAATATCTCAACAACCAGATGGTTCGGGTATTACGCACCATCGGTTATGACAGAAATTACAAAAGAGCCATCGGCCAATACCTCTACGACCAAGATAACAACGAATATCTTGATTTGTTGAGCGGTTTTGGCGTGTTCGCGATTGGCCGAAATCACCCAACCGTGATTAACGCCCTCAAAGAAACCTTAACCCTAGAATTGCCCAATCTAGTGCAAATGGACGTGTCTTTGCTAAGCGGTTTGTTGGCAAAAGAAGTGCTGGCGACAACACCGGATAACTTGGACAAAATGTTCTTCTGTAACTCCGGCACCGAAGCGGTAGAAGCAGCGATTAAATTTGCCCGCTACACCACTAAACGTCCACGGATTCTTTACTGCGAACACGGTTATCACGGCTTAACTATGGGCGCGTTATCACTGAACGGCGAAGAAATTTTCCGTGAAGGTTTTGGCCCACTGTTGCCCCATTGCTCATCTGTGCCATTCAACGATCTGGAAGCATTAGAACAAGCTCTCAGCAGCAAAGACGTTGCGGCATTTATCGTTGAGCCAATTCAAGGCAAAGGCGTTAACATCCCAGACGACAACTACCTTCCTGAAGTTGAGCGTTTATGTAAAAAATACGGCACTTTGTTTGTTGCTGACGAAATTCAAACCGGCATCGGCCGCACCGGTAAATTCTGGGCGATTGATCACTGGGGCGTTAAACCCGACATGATTTTAATGGCGAAAGCTTTGTCCGGTGGTTTTGTGCCTGTTGGCGGTGTCGCGATGACCACCAAAATCATGGACACTGTATTTAATCGCATGGATCGCGCCGTGGTTCATGGCTCGACATTCTCAAAAAACAATATGGCCATGGCGGCTGGTTTAGCCAGTTTGCACGTGATTCACCAAGAAAAACTGGTCGAAAACAGTGCCAAAGTTGGTGAAGATATTATTTCTACTATCAATGCAATGAGTAGCAAATACGAGTTCCTCAAAGAATCGCGTGGTAAAGGCTCGATGATTGCCGTTGAATTTCAATCTCCGAAAAGTTTGTCACTAAAAGCGGCTTGGGCGATGTTGGAAGCAGCTAACAAAGGCTTGTTCTGCCAAATGATCACTATTCCGCTATTTAAAGAACATCGGGTTCTAAGCCAAGTAGCAGGTCATGGCATGAACGTGGTCAAACTATTGCCACCATTGAATTTGACTCAAAAAGATCGCGATTGGATTGTTGATTCGTTTGATAAAACCATCGCCGATACTCACAACGTCACCGGCTCAATCTGGACACTGGGTAAAAACCTTGCCAGCCATGCTTTGAAAAACAAGAAATAAACTATGCGCTATTTAAAACACCTTGTACTGATTAGTTGTTTACTCGCCAGCCAAACTAGCTTTGGCCATGCGGTTGTCACTCACAACTCATTAAAACTTAATCCGGTGCCGGTCAATCAAGCCAGCGAAGTAGCACTATCGTTTAACTCTAAAGTTGAATTAGATTTATCCGAAGTGTTTTTAGTTAGCGCCGGCGATGTGATGCAAGCTATCACAGCGACTTTAGGTGAAACCGCAGGCCAAGTAACCCTGCACTTACCTGCCCTAGCACCCGGCGAATACGCTATCAAATTAAAAATATTCGCCGCTGACGGTCATTTAAGCGAAGACCTGTTACGTTTTTTTGTTAAACAACCCAAATAAGTATTATGGAAGGCATTGCCAACTATCTTGATTCACTGATCGGCGGTGTCGATCTTACG
>CAMCSF010000210.1 GCA_945877625.1 Methylomonas koyamae
AAATCGGAATCTTTGTAATTCGGTGACACTTGATAGCCTTCCGAACGCAAGCGAGTCAAAATTTGTTCGCTATCGACAAGGGCTTTCGGGCAGCCTAGGCTGATAAATCCAACGCGAGGGTTACTCATTACACATTCTCTAAATTTTTATAAACAGGTCGGTGGCTTGGGTAAGCCAGCGATTTTACAGGCGTATTTTAACGGCCCTTGGGGAAATAATTTTTGCAGGTAACGGCTGTTGCCTTTGTCTTCGCCGAATTGTTTGCGAATCGCGGCAACGAACATACGAGCATTGGGTAAGTGTTTGTATAGCTGATAATAATCGCGGATGAATAGCAAAATTTCCCAATGCGCATCAGTCAGTTCTAATTGCTCTCTTTCTGCTAATGCCAACGCGACTGAGCGTTGCCATTGGGTGAAATCGCGCAAGAAACCTTGATCTGTGGTTTCTAAACTGACGCCATCGACGATTAATTCCATGTATGAATCACCGGATTTTTAACCGTTAACGCTACCCATCCAGCGTAATCAATCAACTCTACCCCTGCAATTATCCGTTCCGGCTCAATGCCGTTGACTTGCAAGGCTTCTGTCAAGGCATACAACTGACAAGACTTACTTTGTAGCGCCAGCAATTTGCCATTATCGGCATGGCCCTTAAGCAACGCCCACAAGCAGCCATACTGCAATAACACATCGTCACCCGCGCCGATGCGATCAATCAAAGCATCGTTTAAATTGACTAAAGTTAACTGGTGCAGCATTTATTCAACATCACTGAGTTTTAAACCGACAATACCGATGATAATCAGCAAAATCGACGACAAACGATTCCAATCCGCAGGTTCTTTGAATAAAAACAAACCAATAATCGCCACCCCCACCGCGCCGATGCCCGTCCAAACCGCGTAAGCAGTGCCCAATGGTAAGGTTTTCAGCGCCAGCATCAGTAAATAAAAACTACCTAAGCCAGAAAAACAGGTCACGACACTAGGCCATAACTTGGTAAAACCTTCGTTAAATTTCAGACTTAAAGCAAAAATAATTTCCGCGAAACCTGCTGCGAACAACAGCAACCAACCTAAATTCATCAAGATACCTAACTATAATGCAAAAAATGGCGGCTATTTTACCGACATAAAACTGGGAATGCGGAAAATAGACAAAACCATTTTCTCTATGGCTGAACAGGATGATGACTAATATAAGACCGCGCTAACTTCCGCAAGCCATTCGCTGAAATTTCTAATCCCAACGGTGCGCCAATCGATTCGATTTCGTACATCACATCGGTCGCGGCGATTAAGGTTAAATAACGCAGACTTTCTGCACCGGGCAATTGTTTAGACGCGGTTCGTAATACAGGCCCTAACTTATCCCAAGATTGATTAAAAAACGCTCGAACTGGGTCATTTTTACCGATTTCAGCTTGGGTTAAACCTTCTTCAAAGGCAACACCCGCTTCTTGCATCAATTCCTGCAAGGTGGCTTTGGTTTCTGCTGATTGTGCGTCTAGCGGCGGTTGATCTAAGCTTTTTTCCAAGGTTAATTGCCAGCCCAACCAAGCCGATTGCCATTGTTGCAACTCGTCTGCGGAAAAAGCCGCTACCGGCGTTTTTGAGGCTTTCTTGGTTTTTAAGCCGTTAAAACCAATCGATAATTGCAAGGCTTTGTCATTGGCTTCGACTTTTTTAAAGCGCAAACTGTTAACTACCTCGTTCAATTTATCGCTGTCGTCGGCATCAATATACGACGTTAACGTTTTGATAATCTCAGGGCGCGATTCATTCAAATCGATTTTTAAATCCGCCAACATAGGCTGTACGGCCTTATTGATTAACTCTTGCAACTGACCGATGTTGAGCGCTTGGCCGTTGTTATCGATGGCGTTGATTTGGGTAACCGGAAAACTCAAGACATTACCGCTGGCATCCAAAGTAGGCTTTTGAAAGGTTTGCAAAACCCCGCTCCATTCAAGCGCCGGAATACATTTACCGCCCAAGGTCATGCCAATACGGGCGTGGAGATTGTTGTCGATTTTGACTTGGCCTTTTTCGCCATCAATTTTCGGATTTGATAAGTCCAAAAAACTGCATTGCTTACCGTCTTTCCAAACCCGCGCCGTCCCGCCTTCGCCGGTATAAAGCTGGTTGATCAAAACATTGCGAAGCAAACCATAATCCATTGGCACCGAAAGTTTGGTTTCGGCGGCATGGCTAGTGGCTGCAAGGCTTAAACCAGCAGCGAGGAATAAACTGCGAAAAATGGCCATATAAATCTCCTGATTAATTAAGCTCGGCAATCCCGCGATAGCCCGATGAAATAGGATAACGACGATCACGGCCAAAAGCCCGTGGCGTAATGCGAATCCCCGGCGGCGATTGCCGACGCTTGTATTCGTTACGATCAACCAAACTAATCGCCCGCACCACCGCCTCTTGCGGATAGCCCAAAGCGATAATCTCACTGGCTGATTTATCTTGCTCGATATACAGAGCCAAAATCGGATCCAAAATCGGGTAAGGTGGCAAGGAGTCTTCGTCTTTTTGATCCGGTGCTAATTCGGCTGACGGTGGACGGGTAATCACTCGTTCTGGAATCGCCTGCGACAAGGTATTGCGGTATTCGGCCAATTGATAAACCAGCAATTTTGAAACGTCTTTCAAGGGCGCAAAACCACCGGCCATATCGCCGTACAAAGTCGCATAACCAACGCTCATTTCACTTTTATTACCGGTGGTTAACAACAATTTGCCTTGTTTATTCGACATCGCCATCAACAATACACCACGGCAACGGGCTTGGATATTTTCTTCGGTAGTATCTTTTTTACTGCCAGCGAATAAGGGTTCCAGCATTTGATTAAACGCCAACACCGCCGGTTCAATCGCAATGGTGTGATGCTTAACCCCTAGCCACTCGGCTTCTAAACGCGCATCTTCATTACTCATGTCTTGGGTGTAACGCGATGGCATTAACACCGCCTCGACCTTATCCGCCCCCAAAGCATCGACCGCCAAAGCCAACACCAAAGCCGAATCAATCCCACCCGACAAACCTAAAATCGCGCCTTGAAAACCATTTTTACGCACATAGTCTTTAATGCCCAGCACCAAGGCTTTGTATTCACTCGCCACCGTTTGGTAATGCGGCGCTATGCTGGCCGGTTGCGGTTGCTTATCAACAAACTCGACCACAGCCAACTGTTCGGCAAATTCGTCTGCACGAAAACTGACTTCGCCGTGTTGATCCAGCACAAACGAAGCGCCGTCAAAAATCAGCTCATCTTGTCCACCGACTTGGTTGACATACACCAACGGCAAACCAGCTTGCTTAACCTGTTCGCCAATAATCTCTTCGCGTTGATGCACTTTGCCAGCATGGAACGGCGAAGCATTCAGCGCCAAAATAATTTCAGCACCGGCTTCACGGTTACGGGCAATAATCCCAGCTTGCCAAATATCTTCACAAATCGTCAGCGCCAACTGAGTATTTTTAACCTCAATCAAGCACAGTTGATGACCCGCATTGAAATAGCGCTGTTCATCAAATACACCGTAATTCGGCAAGGCTTGTTTGTGATATTCGGCTATCACATGGCCGTTGGACAATGCCAAGGCGCTGTTATACAAGCGTTTGCCGTGTTGTTGCGGATAACCAACCACCGCCACTATGCCATCTGTATGCAACTTGATTTGATCCACTGCCGCTTGGGCTTGGCGAATAAAATCAGGTCGTAACAGCAAATCTTCCGGTGGATAGCCGGTGACCGATAATTCGGGAAACACCACCAAATCAGCTTGCTGCTGTTTCGCCTCGGCGATAGCGGCAATGATTTTGGCGGTGTTGGTTTTTATATCGGCAACCGTGAAATTCAGCTGCGCTAAAGCAATTTTGATCGACATGGTTTTTTAAAAACAAGCACGCATCGCTGCGCCAATATCGGAAGGTGAGCTAACCATTTGTACACCAGCAGCTTGCATGGCGGCGATTTTACCGGCCGCGGTACCCGCGCCACCGGTGACAATCGCGCCAGCATGGCCCATACGTTTGCCAGTTGGCGCGGTTTGTCCGGCAATGTAGCCGACCACCGGTTTAGTGACGTGGGCTTTGATAAATTCTGCCGCTAATTCTTCGTCATTACCGCCAATTTCACCGACCATCACAATCCCTTGAGTTTGTTCGTCAGCTTGAAAGCGACTTAAAACATCAATGAAATTCATGCCATGAATCGGATCACCACCAATCCCCACGCAAGTACTTTGCCCTAAACCTTGTTGGGTGGTTTGATGCACCGCTTCGTAAGTTAAAGTGCCAGAACGCGAGACGATGCCAATTTTGCCAGGTAAATGAATATGGCCCGGCATGATGCCGATTTTGCATTGGCCGGGGGTAATTACGCCGGGGCA
>CAMCSF010000211.1 GCA_945877625.1 Methylomonas koyamae
CAAAAACAGCCGCTACGGTAGGCTTTTTCAATCAGCTTGCAAGCGAAGTCTTGGCGCTCGTGTTGTGACTGCGAGGCCAAGACATAAAAGCTAACTTCAGCCAGCACGGTTAATCAAATATTGGCTTAACAATGGCACTGGGCGACCGGTTGCGCCTTTCGCTGCGCCAGTTCGCCATGCGGTGCCAGCGATGTCGATATGCGCCCAGCGGTAGTCTTTAGCGAAATTAGCTAAGAAACAAGCGGCGGTGATACTGCCACCATCGGGGCCACCGATATTCGCTAAGTCAGCAAAGTTGGATTTCAGCTGCTCTTGGTATTCTTCCCAAATCGGCATACGCCAAACGGCGTCGCAAGCAGTTTCAGAAGCGCTTAACAAATCGTTGCATAACTCATCATCGTTACCGAATAAACCGCTTGGCACTCGACCTAAAGCCACGATACAGGCACCAGTTAAAGTTGCCATGTCGATCACCACTTCGGGATCGAATTTTTGTGCGTAGGTTAAGGTATCGCACAAAATCAAACGGCCTTCGGCGTCGGTGTTTAACACTTCGATGGTTTTGCCGGCCATGCTAGTAACAATGTCGCCCGGTTTATTGGCGTCGCCATCAGGCAAGTTTTCTGAGGATGGAATTAAGCCAACGATGTTTAGTTTCAAATTCAACAAAGTGGCCGCTCGCAAAATCCCCAACACGCTGGCACCGCCACACATGTCGTATTTCATTTCGTCCATGCCTAAGCCGGGTTTTAATGAAATACCACCGGCATCAAAAGTTAAGCCTTTGCCGATTAAGACAATCGGTTTGGCGTTAGCATCGCCGCCTTGATAGTTTAGGCAAATCAATTTCGCGGGTTGGCGACTGCCGCGAGAAACCGCTAGGAATGAGCCCATGCCCAAGGCTTCCATGTCGCTTTCTTCTAAAATTTCGCAGTTTAAATCGGCGTGTTGACCGGCTAATGCCAAAGCTTGCTCGGCTAAATAGCTAGGGGTGCAGATGTTGCCGGGTAAATCGGACAATTGTTTGGTTAATTCGACGCCTTGAGCAATCGCCACCCCTTGTTGTAAACCACTGTTGGCTAAGGCGATTTGGCTGTCATTGGCAATCAGGCGAATGGTTTGTAACGGTAATTTGTCGTCACATTTTTTGGTGGCGCTGTATTGGTAAATGCCATCGTTAAATACTTCGACAATTTGACGGGCTTGCCATGCGATATCGGCTTTTTCTACAACGACATCTAATAAAGCACTGCTGGCTGATTTTACTTTGCTGTCTTTGACGGTTTTAATCGCAGCGGCTAAAGCTTTGCGATATTGCTTGCGAGTGACTTTGCCGTTTTCACCAAAACCAACCAAGATCACGCGTTCGATATTGGCGTGAGGAATGTTGTTGATTAACAAGGTTTCGGCGGTTTTGCCTTTAATGTCGCCACGGCTAATCAATTTGCTAATTAAGCCGCCGCAAAGTGCGTCAAGCGTGGTGGCTGCTGGGCTAAGTTGCTGGTTTTCATATACACCAACCAGTACACAATCGCTTTGCAGTTTGTCTAAGGATAAGCTTTCTATAGAATAGTCCATGATGGCAGTGGCCTTTTAATAACGTGAAGTGGGTGTTTCTGCCGGATTGGGCAGCAATAGCCTTGGATTATACCTTAAGAATTAGGAGTCAGTGGTTGAGCAACAAACAAGCAATGCCTAGCGGTGGCAGGCCATTTCGGCTCTGGACAGTGCTAGATAAAATGATTATTTCCGACCTGCTGAAAACCGTCAGTTCGGTGTTGTTGGTTTTGGTGATTATCATCGTGAGTCAAAAATTCATTCGGGTTCTGGCGCAAGCGATTGAAGGCAATATCGCTAATGAAACCGTGTTGAGTCTGTTGGGTTTCAAAACCATTATCGTCGCCTCCACTTTTTTACCGGCGGCTTTATTTATGTCGGTTTTGATGGTGCTAGGACGCATGTACCGTGACCAAGAAATCGCAGCGATTGCTTCGGCTGGCGGCGGGATGTTGACTTTGTATCGTTCGGTTTTCTGGGTGTTAATTCCGCTGAGTTTTTGCGCGGCGGGTTTGTCGATGTATGCAACACCTTGGGCCGAAGCTCAAAGCCAAAAAATGATGCACCATGACGAAGAATCGGCTGACGTTCGTAGTATTGCACCGGGTCGTTTTAGCGAATACCGTAGTGGCGAGTTAATTTTCTATGCCGAAGTGTTAGATGCCAGCGGCAAAATGCGCAATGTGTTTGTGCAAAACCGACAAGGTCAACGCTTAGGGATTGCCAATGCCGAATATGGGCATATCGACAATTTACCCGGTGGTGCTTATTTGATTTTAGAACACGGCGAACGCATCCAAGGTGTACCGGGCAATAAAGATTTCTCGATTGAAAAATTTGATGAATATGCGGTGCTAATTGAACGCAAGACTACGGATTTAATTCCCAACAAACACAGTATGGAAAGTTTGCAATTAATTAAATCCACCAATTTATTAGACATCACCGAATTACAAGATCGCTTGAACAGTCCGTTAGGGGTGATTTTGCTGGGCTTTTTAGCGGTTCCTTTATCCAGAATTTCGCCGCGCGGCGGGGTTTACGGCAATTTGTTAGTGGCATTCGGCATTTACTTTGCTTATTCCAATCTGCAACGGGTAAATCACAGTTGGATGCTGAGCGGTAAAATTTCGCCGCTATTGGGCTATGTCTGGATTGATTTGTTACTACTGTTTTTGGGTTTAGGCCTACTGATGCGGTTTTACGGTTTTAAATGGCTGTTAGCCAATTTGCGCAAAGGACACTGAAATGGGCGTTTTAACCCGCTATATCGTTAAGGAAGTCGTTAAAGGTTCGAGTATTGCCTTATTGCTGCTGTTGACCTTGTATAACCTGTTCACTTTTAGTGACCAACTTCAAGACTTAGGCAAAGGTAGTTATGGTTTGCCACAAATTCTGCAATATTTAGCCCTCACCTCGCCTCGGGTATTTTATGAACTGATGCCTTCTGCCGCTTTGCTAGGCAGTTTGTTCGTGGTTGGCGCGATGGCGAATAATCGTGAAATTGTCGCGATGCGAGCGATTGGCTTATCTACTTTTTGGATTATTCGCACCATTATGCTGGCGGGTTTAGTGTTGGTGATAGTGTCTGTGCTGGTTGGTGAATTGATTGCGCCAGACTGTGAGCGCGAAGCCCAACTACTCAAAACCACCGCGCAAAACAATAATGAAATCATGCTACGCACTCAGTACGGCATGTGGCTACGCGAAGGTAATCGCTTTATTAACGTCAGAAAACTGTTGGATGACGGTTCGTTAAATGATGTGCGAATCTACGAAATTAACGACCAACACCAATTAACCGACATGACCCACGCCGACCATGCGCAGTTTTTAGGTAAAGACCAATGGCGCTTGCAAAACGTCCAACATTCTCAAATTGGCAATCGTCAGGTGTTTGCTAATAACGATGCCGAACAAGCTTGGCAATCGACTATCGATTCCGATTTGTTGAAAGTCACCGTGGTGAATTCTGACAATCTCTCCATGTACGATTTGTTTATGTACATCAACTTTTTGAAAGATAACAACCAAAAATCACAAAGCTATGAATTAGCCTTTTGGAGTCGTTTAGTTAATCCTTTTGTGACTTTCGTGATGTTGATGGTTTCAGCGCCGTTTGTAATTGGCATTGGTCGCGGCACCAGCACGGGGGCGCGAATTATGATTGGGGTGTTGATTGGGATGACCTTCAACATTTTCGACAAAATTGCCGGTCATGTTGGCTTGGTGTATGACTTTAATCCGATTGTGATGGCGGTTTTACCTAGCACCTTGGTGTTCTTAGCCGCGGTGTATGCCGTCAGGCGGCAAACTTAACCAGCATTACGCTGATGTATCTTGCATACATCAGCGTATCAATCGACTTACTTGCGGGTCATGAAGAAGAACAGACCTTTGCATTTCAAAATCATATTGCTGCCTTCCATTTCTAGCACTGAGCAATCTTCGTATTTTTCACGGCCAGGGGTGACTTGTTTTTTAATCACGCCATTTTCAACACTGTATTTGATAGGAATATCCATCTGCGCGGTTCTACCTAAAGTATCTTCACCAATGGTCATTAAAGTGCCATTGCTTTGAAAATCCCAAGTCACATTCAAAGCTTTTTTCTCTTTGTCCAAGCCCATCGATTCGGCAGTGACTTTCCATTTACCAAGAATTTTTGAATTGTCTTGCAAAGTAACGTCTGCTTGCGCCACGCCCGCAGCCAGTACGACAAACAGTGATAAGAGAGTTGTTATTGTTTTCATTAGATGCTCCCGGCCCAGCAAGGGCTAAAAAT
This sequence comes from Methylomonas koyamae, assembly GCA_945877625.1. Classification (GTDB taxonomy): domain Bacteria; phylum Pseudomonadota; class Gammaproteobacteria; order Methylococcales; family Methylomonadaceae; genus Methylomonas; species Methylomonas koyamae_C. The sequence goes on from CAMCSF010000211.1 coordinate 4,343, forward strand.
TGAAGCCGGAATATATCACATT
>CAMCSF010000212.1 GCA_945877625.1 Methylomonas koyamae
TAGTAAATTTACGCGGCCAGTTAAAAGGCATATTAGCGCAAGCCTTGGAGCGTCACGCGTGAGTATTGAACAGTTAATTACAGAGCATCTTGATATTTGGACGGCGGCAGATACTGAAAAAAAATCGGGGCGTGGTCGAGGTTCAGCGACTTCGGGGAACGTTTACGGGATTAAAAAACTGCGCGAGCTTATTTTAGAACTCGCTGTCATGGGTAAATTGGTGCCGCAAGACCCGAATGATGAACCCGCGAGCGAATTGCTCAAACGCATACAGGCAGAAAAAGCGAAGTTGATTGCTGAGGGTAAGATTAAGAAAGATAAACCACTTGCACCAATTACAGAAGACGAAAAGCCTTTTGAGTTGCCTGTTGGGTGGGAGTGGGCGAGATTAGCAGACTTAACTACAAAAATTACAGATGGCACTCATCACACACCAACATATGTTGATTCTGGCATACCTTTTTTATCCGTAAAAGATATGAGTAGCGGCATAATTGACTTTAGTTCGACTCGATTTATTTCTTTAGATGAACATGAACAATTAAGTAAGCGTTGTAATCCTGAATTGGGCGATTTACTGCTAACAAAGGTTGGAACAACCGGCATTCCTGTCATCGTAGATACACCTATTCCATTTAGTATTTTTGTTAGTGTGGCATTAATAAAAGCGCCGTGGGAGCTTGTAAATGTTGATTACCTTCGCTTACTAATTACTTCACCTTTGGTTAAAAGACAGTCTGCGGAAGGAACCGAAGGAATTGGTAATAAGAATCTGGTACTACGTAAAATTGAAGTATTTTTATTGATCATTCCTCCATCGAATGAACAACACCGCATCGTCGCCAAAGTCGATGAACTCATGGCACTCTGCGACCAATTAGAAAACCAACACAACAACGCCGCCGAAGCCCACGAAAAACTCGTCGCGTATTTGCTCGGCACCCTCACTCAATCACAAAATGCCGAAGACTTTAACGCCAACTGGCAACGTATCGCTGAACATTTTGACACCTTATTTACGACTGAAACCAGTATCGATGAGCTAAAGCAAACGCTGTTGCAACTTGCTGTCATGGGTAAATTGGTGCCGCAAGACCCGAATGATGAACCCGCGAGTGAGTTGCTCAAACGCATACAGGCTGAAAAAGCGAAGTTGATTGCTGAGGGTAAGATTAAGAAAGATAAACCGCTTGCGGCGATAAGTGATGAAGAGAAGCCTTTTGATTTGCCTGTTGGGTGGGAGTGGGTGAGAATGGGGGATATTTGTCGACCTATATCTTCTGGATCAACTCCTTCTGCTGAGAATTTCAAATATGATGATGGCGTCCCATTTCTCAAAGTTTATAACATTAGAAATCAAGAAATTGATTTTAGTTATAAAATGCAATTTATTGATAAGATGCTTCATGACTCTAAATTAAAACGATCAACTATATATCCTAATGATGTTGTAATGAATATTGTAGGACCACCTTTAGGTAAAGTCGCTATCATTCCAGATGCTTATCCTGAATGGAACTGTAATCAGGCAATTGTTTTTTTTGGCCTGATTAATCCAATAAATTCTTATTACATTCTTAATTTTTTAAAGGAAGGCTCATTTTTAAAGGGTATTGAATTAATTGGCACAGCCGGTCAAGACAATATATCTGTCACAAAATCGAAGAATATTCCTGTTTCGATTCCTCCAATAAACGAACAACACCGCATCGTCGCCAAAGTCGATGAACTTATGGCAATTTGTGACCAGCTGAAGACCCGCATCAACGAGGCCAATGAATTGCAGCGGAAAATTGCGGATGTGGTGACGTACGCTAGTTACTTTTATTCAAAATCTCAATCAAATATTTTATGACGGATTATGATTTCAAGTCTCTAAATGACAAAGAATTTGAGATATTTTGCGCTGATTTGCTGGGGGAAGTAGAAGGTCGCCGTTTTGAAAGGTTCAAAGCAGGTAGGGATTCTGGTGTTGATGGGCGTTATTTTATAGCTGAAGGTAAAGAGGTTGTTTTGCAATGTAAACACTGGAGTAACACACCAATAGCACAACTTATTAGTAAATTAGGAGATATAGAAAAACCAAAACTTGATAAACTAAAACCACATCGTTATTTATTGATAGTATCAAATCCACTTTCCCGTTCTGACAAAGAAAAGATTTATCGTACCCTTTCACCATATATTCAATCTGAAAGCGATATTTATGGAAAAGAAGACCTCAATGATTTACTGAAAGATAAAGCACATATTGAGAAACGGCACTATAAATTATGGCTTCATAGTTCTAGTGTACTTAGTCACATTCGTGATAGTGCAATTATAGGTCGAAGCAGTTTCTCACTTGAAGAAATAGTTCGTTCTTCCTCACGATATGTAGTGACAGAAAACCATGAGGCCGCACTAAACCTATTAGAGCGATTAGGTGTAGTGATCATTACTGGCGAACCAGGTGTTGGAAAGACTACACTGGCCGATCACTTGTGTTTGCATTACGTCACAGAAGGTTTTGAGTATCTAAAAGTCGGTGATGACCTTAAAGAAGCAGAGTCAGCCTTTAATTCTAAAAGCAGGCAAATTATTTATTTTGATGATTTCTTAGGGCGAAATTATTTGGAAGCACTTAAGGGGCATGAAGGAAATCAAATCACTCAGTTTATTCGACGAATAGCCTCAAATAAAAACAAGCGTTTTGTCTTGACCTCAAGAAGCACTATTCTAAATCAAGGAAAATTCTTAATGGATGTTTTAGAACACAGTAATGTTCAGAAAAATGAATATGAACTTAAAATTCAATCCTTGACGGAACTAGACAAAGCACAGATTCTCTATAATCATATTTGGCATTCTGATTTGGAAAGTGATTATATTGAACAGCTATATTTAAACTATCGATACAGAAATATTATCGCTCATAAAAACTTTAACCCTCGCTTGATCAGTTACATCGCCGATATGACGCGACTTAAAACATATAATGTAGAAAATTATTGGGAGTATATTAGTGATTCTTTGAAAAATCCTAGTCAAGTATGGGAAAATCCTTTCAATGCACAATTAGATGATTTCAGTCGCGTAATTGTTTTAATGGTGGTTTATAATGGCAGTGGAATTGATGAAAATATCCTTAGTAAAGCATATTATCGTTATTTAGCTTTACCTGAAAGCAGTCATCTTCATGGTAGGCGTGAGTTTCAATCAAATATTAAATTGCTGACGGGGTCCTTTCTTATTCGAATCATTGGTCCAATGGGTTCTGCAATAATTAATTTGTTTAATCCTTCAATTGGTGATTATGTTTTGAAGCGTTATACGAATGATGCTGTGGCGCTTCGATTAGTAATGCAGAGTCTTAGAACGAATAGATCTTTAAATACCCTAAGAAGCATGGCTAGCGCTGAGTTACTTTCTAAAGAAGATGCATTAAATATTTGTTATATCTTAATTAAATATTTTTTTGATAATAATTTTGATGATACAAATGTTGCTTATATTTCAGAGCTTTCTGTTCTGTATGGTAGTTATGGTGGTTTAGATTACAATGCTCCGCCTTTTATGAATGATGTTATTCAATTTATTATCAATCAAGGATTGGATGAGGCAATTGATGATGCGTTAGATATCGTTGAATGGGGCCTCAATAATAGTTTAGTAAGCACCGTAGAGGTACTGAATTTTATTGAAGGTAACCTTGATAATATTGGTTCTTATACAGAAATACGAGCTGTTTCATCACTTTTATCAGCAATACCAGAACCTACTACTCAATATTTAAAGGTAACAGAAGCAATTAAAAATCATATTGTTGAAGTAGTTTCTGAGAGCCTAACTGATTTTGTTGATGTGAATTCAGTGTTTTCGATGGTCGAATATGGAGATAACCAATCTGCGACAACTGAGTTAAGAAACTTAATCGAGAAAGAATTTTTAGATATAGGGGTTAATCTATGTACAGACGATATTAATATGATCTTAGACTCGTTTGATGTGTCTGAAGAGCTATGTCATTATTATGAAAATTTACATGAAGAAGAAATTTCAGCGCCTAAAGGCCCCTCGAAACTTGCAATAGATGAAATTGATGATTTGTTTGAAAGAAGTTGAAGTTAAGTACAGGTGCCGGTCGGGGTTTGCAATCCCGACTGAAGCGTTTGGATGCTTCAATAGCATTCAAAATGTGAGTAACGGGGTTATAAATCCGTAAGCGCCCATTTAACCACGTCTGTCATCGATCACTAAAAGAGTAGAAGATGGTGTCCACCTTCAATTAAGTGGACACCTACATGATAGAGACAAAGAGTGCGTTATCTAGGCCGTTAGTCATCGGTCACGGCCGTGATGGCCGAT
>CAMCSF010000213.1 GCA_945877625.1 Methylomonas koyamae
TCAACTGGGTTTTCATCACTTAAGTTTTGCCATTAATCCACCGGAGCGCCCATGACGCCGATGAAAAGAAAAATAGCCGAATGGCTACAAGTGCTTTGGTACAAGGATTTGTATGTGTCTGGCTGGATGATGCCTTGGTCGATGATTTATGTTGACATCATTCGCTTTAGACGTTTTTTATACAACATCGGCATTTTTAAGCGCACTAAATTACCGGTGCCGGTGATTATTGTTGGCAATATTACCGTTGGCGGCACCGGCAAAACCCCGCTGGTGATTCATTTGGTGCAATGGCTGAAAGACAACGGTTACAACCCAGGGGTGATTAGTCGAGGTTACAGCGGCGAAGCTAATCAAATTCCGCAAACGGTGACTGCCGATAGCGACACGGCTTTAGTCGGTGATGAAGCGGTATTATTAGCCAAACGCTGTGCCTGTCCAGTCGCGGTGGGAGTGAAACGCGTCGAAGCCGCCAAACATTTGCTGGCGAATCATTATTGCGATGTGATTATTTCTGACGATGGTTTACAGCATTATGCCTTGCGTCGTGATATTGAAATCGTGGTGATTGATGGTGACAGACGTTTTGGCAATGGCTATTGCCTACCATCGGGGCCATTACGCGAACCACAAACGCGGGTAGAAGAGGTTGATTTTGTCGTCGTCAATGGCGGCAAACAGTTACAGGAAGGTGAGTTTGCTATGCAATGCCAAGGTCAAACTTGGGTGAATTTGCTAACGGGTGAACAACAGCCAGCCAGTTATTTCCAACGCACGGCTTGTCATGCGCTTGCCGCAATAGGCAATCCCAACCGATTTTTTGCCCAAATCAAAGCCACTGGGATTGAAGCTCAAAATCATCCCTTTCCTGATCACTACGTTTTTACTGCCGACGATTTGCAATTTAACCACGAGCAACCGTTGTTAATGACCGAAAAAGACGCGGTGAAATGCGTCAAATTTGCACAAGCCAATTTTTGGTATTTACCGGTCACCGCGCAATTGCCGACGGCCTTTTCCCAACAACTTTTAACCTTACTAAAACAGAAATCTCATGGATAAAAAATTACTCGATATTTTGGCTTGCCCAATTTGCAAAAGCACTTTGGTTTATGACAGCGCCAAGCAAGAATTGATCTGCAAAGCCGACAAACTAGCCTTTCCAATTCGCGACGCGATTCCGGTAATGTTAGAAGACGAAGCCCGCCAACTGAGTTTTGAAGAAACCGAAGCTTATCGCTAATGAAAACTGCCTTTAAAGTCGTTATTCCCGCTCGCTACGCATCAACCCGCTTACCGGGCAAGCCGTTGTTAGACATTGCTGGCAAACCAATGATTGCCCATGTCTGCCAACGGGCTTTAGAAGCCGATGCTGAGCAAGTGGTCGTTGCTACCGATGACCAACGCATTTTCGATACCGTGACAGCGTTGGGCATTCAAGCAGTGATGACCAATCCCAATCATCAATCTGGCACCGAGCGTTTAGCAGAAGTCGCGCAGATTTTGGGTTGGTCGGCTGAGACTATCGTGGTGAATTTACAAGGTGACGAGCCGTTAATTCCACCCGCGTATATTCGCGATGCCGCCGAAGCTTTAGCCAGTCAATCGCAAGCGGGGATTGCGACTTTAGCCGCTAAAATTCACGATGCCGAGGAAGTGTTTAATCCCAATGCGGTGAAAGTGGTGTTGGATAAAAACGGCTATGCCTTGTATTTCAGTCGCGCTGCGATACCTTGGGATAGAGCTAGTTTTCCTAATCACTACCATCCTCAAACCGCCAGCTTGCCGCATTTACGCCATATTGGTATGTACGCTTACCGAGTCAGTTTCTTGCAAGATTACTGCAATTGGCAACCATCGCCATTGGAAAGCGTCGAGTCATTAGAGCAATTACGGATCCTGTGGCACGGTGAAAAAGTGCTGGTGAAAGTGGTTGAGAAAACGCCTGAAGCGGGGGTTGATACAGAGGCTGATTTATTGAGGGTGACTAAGCGTTTAATGTCTTGAGTTGCTGGCTAATGGTTTGGCCAATCGATAGTGTTTTTTCTACTTTACGATCCATTTTCATGTCTTGACAGCCGGTAGTTAAAATCGCCAGCACTAAGATGTATTTAATTTTGCTCATTCTATTTCCTTCAAAAATCAGCGATAGCTGATGGGTTTAAAAAATAATTTGGGTGAGGTTGCCATTAATTTCAAATTCTTGTGCTCAAGGGGAAATTTGAAAATTAACGACAACCTCAAGCGGATTGTTCCTTGAATCCTAACTAAGTCAATCTAAGTGTTGATTGATAATCGTAAAGTTAGAATCTTATGTTACCCAGTCAGTAGGGTACGCGGTGCATACCCTAGATGATTTACATTGTTTAACTACATTAAATGGTGATTCGTGAGTTTAAAAATTAAGGTTTTATGGTTGGTTTGCTTGCTAGTTGCACAAACTAGCGTTTTTGCAGAACCAACCGATAAGGCGCACGCTGTTTCCCGTCAACTGTCTATTGATAATGCAGCTTGGTTCGGTGATTTCGAGCAAATGTTAGAACGCACCATGATTCGGGTTCTAGTGCCTTACAGTCGCACTTTCTATTTTCATGATAAAGGACAAGCGCGTGGATTAACAGCGGATTTGGTTCGTGATTTCGAGCGTTATCTCAATAAAAAATATGCCAAACAATTGCATAAACGTCCGGTCACAGTGGTGATTGTGCCGACCACTCGTGAGCGTTTGTTAGACGATTTGGTTAATGGTTTGGGGGATATTGCTGCGGGTAATTTAACCGAGACTCCGGAACGCTTGGCGCAAGTTGATTTTTTTGCGCCCGATGATAGACAGGTTTCTGAATTGATTTTAACGGGGCCGAGCACGTTGCCGATTCAATCAATTGATGAATTATCAGGCGCAACAGTGCATGTGCGTAAATCATCCAGTTATTTTCAGAGTTTAACAGCGTTAAATCAGCGCTTTCATGAACAAGGTAAAACCGCGATTCAAATTGTCACCGTGCCGGATGCGATTGAAGATGAAGATTTGATGGAAATGTTAAACGCCGGTGTTATCAACATCATGATTGCTGATGATTGGAAGGCAAAAGTTTGGGCTCAGGTGTTGCCGAAAATTACCGTCACCCATCTGGCTATTCGTGAAGCTGGGCATTCGGGTTGGGCGATGCGCAAGCAAAGTCCGGAGTTAAAAGCGGAGGTGATGGATTTTTATATTAATAACATCCAAAAACTCCATGTCCTGCAATCCAGATTGATTACGTTTAATAAGCAAATTAAACAAATTGCCGACAATACCGCTGATAAGGATTGGCAGCGTTTTGAGCGCTTACAGCAGTTATTTGAGAAATATGGTGATCAATACGGTTTTGATCCCTTGATGTTAGCCGCGCAAGGCTATCAAGAATCAACCCTGAAACAAGAAAAACGTGGGCCTACAGGCGCGATTGGGGTGATGCAGGTCTTACCTTCGACAGCCAATTCATTGAAAGTTGGTGATATAAAACAGTTGGAACCTAATATTCATGCGGGGACTAAATATCTCGATGAATTGATGTTACGTTATTTTACTGATGCTAATTTTCAAGGCGATGATCGGACTTTATTTTCATTTGCCAGTTACAACGCTGGCCCCGGGACAATTAACCGGATGCGTAAAGAAGCCGTAGAGCGGGGATTAGATCCTAATCGCTGGTTTAATCAGGTTGAGCTAGTGGTTGCCGACAAGGTCGGTTGGGAAACGACAACGTATGTGCGTAATATTTATAAATATTATGTTGCTTATAAATTGCAGCTTGAAGTGGCAGAGCATCAACGCCAAGCTAGGGCGAGTGTTTCAATGGCAAATTAATAAAAAGGGTGGATTAAAAATCCACCCTTTTTAGTTTCTAAGCTTTCAAACCTAATACGTCTTGCATATCAAACCAGCCTTGCTGTTTACCCGCTAACCAAACTGCCGCACGTACCGCGCCATTGGCGAAGGTCATGCGGCTAGTGGCTTTGTGAGTAATTTCTACCCGTTCGCCATCGTCAGCAAACATCACCGTGTGTTCACCGACAATATCGCCAGCGCGAATCGTCGAGAAGCCGATGGTTTTACGGTCACGAGCGCCAGTGTCGCCTTCGCGGCCATAAATCGCGCAGTCTTTTAAGTCACGGCCTAAAGTCGCGGCAACCACTTCGCCCATCCGTAACGCAGTGCCAGATGGGGCGTCGATTTTGTGGCGGTGGTGGGCTTCGATCACTTCGATGTCGGTGTAATCGCCCATTACTTTGGCGGTCATTTCTAATAGCTTCAATGACAGATTAACCCCAACGC
>CAMCSF010000214.1 GCA_945877625.1 Methylomonas koyamae
TTTGAGCATAAAGACGAAGAAATCATTATGAAAGCCGAATCAACCTTCCAGCTCCAACAAATGTTGCCGATTTTATTCGCCAAAATGGGCAAACGTGGCATCGATATTGGCAGTTTGGAAACCGGTAAAATCCAAGACACCGGCAAAACCGCTCAACAAACCATTACTTTAAAACAAGGCCTTAGCAGCGAGTTTGCGAAAAAAGTGGTGAAGTTGATTAAAGATAAAAAACTCAAAGTTCAAGCGGCTATCAACGGCGACAAAGTCCGGGTAACTGGCAAAAAACGCGACGATTTGCAAGAAGTAATCCAAATGCTGAGAGCTGAGGATTTAGAACAGCCGTTGCAGTTTAATAATTTTAGAGATTAAAGCCTCTTGGAAAAACGCAAAAACAAAAAAACGCCTTCTATGCTAGGTAATCCAAGATTTTAATGGCTGTTTATTTGCTTTTATGGAATATGTTTTAGCAAATTGTCTGTGATCAATATGACCAGTCGTGTCGCAGCAAATGCTACGTAACCTTTCAAGCTGAAGGCGCCTTGTATTGTTGTTGCGTTTTGTTATTTCGTAACTACAATAATAAATATGGAAATTGAATTTGATCCAGACAAACGCAATAAGACCTTGATTGAACGGGAGCTGGATTTTGCTCGTGCTGATGAGATTTTTGCAGGGCATCACTTTACGACCGAAGACACCCGTGAAGACTACAACGAGTTGCGTTACATTACCGTCGGCAAGCTAGATAGTCGGATGGTTGTTATGGTCTGGACACCTCGCGGCGAGGCTCGCCGTATTATCAGCCTGAGAAAAGCTAATGACCGTGAATATGCACGCTACGCCAGTCGAGTGGATTGATCCCGATGATGCGCCTGAATTGAACGATGATTTTTTTGAACGAGCCGATGAATATTTGGGGGATAAGCTAATTCGTCGTGGTCGCCCAAAAGCCGAGCGGACTAAGTTAGCTATTACCGTTCGTTATGATGCTGATGTGATTGAAGCTTTCAAAGCGACTGGGCGCGGCTGGCAAACTCGTATGAATGATGCGTTGAAAGATTGGTTAAAAACCCATTCAGCCGCGTGATTACTGCACTTGAAAGCCTTGTTAATCTGAGTCTTGTTCATTCACCAAAGCCGCAATCACCAAATCACCACTGACATTCAATGTGGTGCGGCACATATCCAGAAAACGATCGACGCCAAGAATCAGCCCCATACCTTCAGCGGGAATCCCAACTTGCTGAGTCAAAATCATAATCAACGGCAACGAACCGCCAGGGACGCCAGCGGTGCCGATGCCGGCCAAAATCGACATCATCACTACTTGGACTTGTTGGCCTAGCGATAAATCGACGCCGTAAACTTGAGCCAAAAATAATACGGTAATGCCTTCAAATAAGGCGGTGCCGTTTTGGTTGGCGGTGGAGCCGATGGTTAAAACGAAACGGGCAATTTCTGGGCGGATGTTTAATTGTTGCTCGGCAAGTTCTAATGAGCGCGGCAAGGTGGCGTTGGATGAGGCGGTGGCGAAGGCGTATAGGTAAATGTCGCGGCACTGACGAAAAAATGCTAATGGCTTGATACGGGTGAAGACTTTTAACAGCAAGCTGTAGACTAGGGTTTGTTGCAAAAATAAACCCAGCACTACAATCAAGACATAAAACCCCAACGAAAATAAAATCTGGTAGCCAAATTTAAAGGTCGATTGAAATACCAGCGCAAATACGGCGGCTGGCGCTAATTTCATCGCGGTATCGACGACTAATAAACAAGCGGCATAGCATTCTTCTAATAACTCAACCCAGCGCGAGGTTTTATGCGATTGGCTATTGGCTAAGGCGGCGCCGAATGCCAGTGAAAAAAACATCAGCGCCAACATTTCGCCATCTAAGGCTTGGCTGGCGGCGGTAAATGGGTTTTTGGGGATGATTTCTAGCAATGATTGGACGATGGGTTTGGCTTGGGCGGCGTTGGTTTGGATTTTTGCGACTCCGCTGCTGTCGGCGCTGATTTTGGTAATCTCTAAACCGATGCCCGGTTGTGCCAGATTGACTAGGCCGACGCCAATAATCACCGAAGCTGAGCTGGCGAGTAAGGTAAAAAACAGGGTGCGTTGAGAGACTTTGGCTAAGCCTTGATGATTGCTGAGTTGAAACACGCCGAGTATCAAGCCGCTCATTACCATCGGCACCACTACCATGAAAATCAGCCGCAAAAACAGTTGGCCTATCGGTTCGAGCAGGTAGCGATTTAAGTTTTGCAGCCATTCCAATTGCGCGTAAGGATGTAAAGCAAGGCCGGCGCAAATGCCGAGTAATAAGCTGAGCAGTAGGCGGTGATGGGTTTTCATGGCATCGCTGTCGATAGGGAAAGCGATGATATTAACGTTATCAACAGATGCTTAGCAAAGTTGATTGCCGGTGGCTAAGCCATCAAGCGTTGTTTTTAATCTTTTTGGCAGCGGCTAAATTCATGGTTGGATTAATCGCCCCGCTTTCGATAAATTTATCCAATTGTTTTTGGTTCAGAAAGGAAAGCTGGTAAAGAATGTTGTAAGAGTTGGGTAAAAATTCTTGATAGGCATTAGAGATCAGGGTTTTGTTTCTTGATATGCCGATTAATAAGGAGATCTGCCCTATCGATAACAAATGTTGATTAAAAATTTCGGTGTGAATTTGTGGCCAGTCAGATGATTGGTAAAGTTCGTTAATCAAATTGGCTAAATTCAAAACTCGATGTTTATGGGCGCCATTGACGATGGTTCTTAGCTTATCAATCGCGATATTTATTTTAGAAGCGGCTAGATTAGGATGATCCATATCCAAAATTGCAATGATGAAAGGCGCTGATTTTGGGGTGTCAGTCGGGCTATTTATAAAGGAACATCCTTGTCGGCTCTCCTTGGGGGAGAAAACCAATTCCAATTGAATAGTTTCAAATGCGGGGTTAGCGATGTGATTGGCTAAGTTGCTTACATTTGGTGCAATAAAGATTAACGGTTTTTAGGCATTAACAAAATGCGGCTAATTGTCGCAGATCGCTGTTTAAGTAATTGATTTAATTAAACTATGTCATATGACTTAATTCTGGTTAAAAAGTGTGGCATATGCCGCACTTTTGGCGAACAGGCTTTTAATAATCTTGTAAATTAAATTTTGTAAACTGTGCGCTTAGCTGATTTTTTATGGGTAAATTTTGTAATCACCAAGCAATCACGTAAAAAAATAAATGTGATTGGGAGTATCGTTGTAAAATTTGCGGCATTTTTTTAGTTTGGAAGTCAACATGCAAGCAACGGTTAAATGGATCGATGGCAGAATGTTTGTCGGCGAATCCGGCAGCGGTCATGCTGTCATTATGGACGGCCCGCCAGATCATGGTGGTCGTAACATTGGTGTTAGGCCAATGGAGATGATTTTGTTGGGTGTCGGTGGTTGCTCTGCTTTTGATGTCATCGATATTTTGCAAAAAGGCCGTCACGACGTGACTTCTTGTGTTGCTGAATTAAGTGCAGAACGCGCAGATAGCGTACCTAGTGTGTTTACTAAAATTCATTTGCACTTTAAGGTTAGCGGCAATCAGTTGTCGGCATCGGCGGTAGAGCGCGCAGTTAAATTATCTGCTGAAAAATATTGCTCTGCTTCGATTATGCTCGGCAATGCAGGTGTTGAAATAAGTCATGATTTTGAAATTTTAGAGGGTTAATTAGTTGAGCAAGTTACAGTTACACGGGTTTAATAACCTGACTAAATCTTTGAGCTTTAACATTTACGATGTTTGCTACGCACCTAAAGAGCAAGAAAAAGCCTACATCGAATACATTGACGAAGCTTATAACGCCAAGCGATTAACCCAGATTTTGAAAGATGTGGCTAATATTATTGGTGCGCAGATTCTCAATATTGCGCATCAAGATTACGACCCACAAGGTGCCAGTGTCACCATGTTGATTTCAGAAGGTGCTGTTATTCCTGCGGGGATGAACTCTGATTCGCCAGGCCCTCTGCCAGATACCATTTTGGCGCATTTGGATAAAAGTCATATCACTGTTCACACTTATCCAGAAAGCCATCCAGATACCGATATTTGTACTTTCCGTGCTGATATTGACGTTTCTACTTGTGGCCAGATTTCACCTTTGAAAGCCTTGAATTATCTGATTCACAGCTTCGAGTCTGATATCGTGATTATGGACTACCGCGTGCGTGGTTTTACCCGTGACGTTTCAGGTCAAAAACATTATATCGACCACAAAATCAACTCAATCCAAAACTACATCGCGGAAAGCACCAAAGAGCTTTACCAAATGATTGA
>CAMCSF010000215.1 GCA_945877625.1 Methylomonas koyamae
TTCCGTACCTCTTCATGAAATCGGTCAGACTGAAACCTTTTTGAAATTGGATCAGGTTCTTTTTCATGGCGAGATCTCCTGCTAATTCAATATATCCGTTAGACTCTCGGGAGGCTCAAAAGTTGCTGAAGGTTATGGGTAATCAGGAAAAATATTGAGTATTGCTGGCGGTGTTGGTGTCGGTTTTGCTATGTGGATTGGTGTTAGTATTTTTGTGGCAAAAAATACCGAGATCGAAATCAAAGCCATGGCGCAGGAAACTGCGGCCAAATGCGATATGCGAATTACTAACTTACAGCATGAACAAGGTTTAATTGCATCCGCTGGTCAGTTTTTAGTTCATGTCGGTGACGAATGTAATGCTGATCCATCGCAAAGAGACTGGCTAGTTGCTCAGGTTGATTACAAAATTAATAATCTGATTTTGCCTAATGCTTTGATGCGGTTTGATTGGACATTAAAACAACTATCGACCGAAGCAGAGGCGACAGAATCACTGCTTCAATTTGAAGGTTCAGGAAAAACTTCGCTAACTCAAACCATCTCTTCCGATATTAAATCCCTCGAAATTGCCGGTTCGTCTGGCGATCAAAATTGGCGCGTAGATCCTTTTATCGGCAATCTTGAATTGGCTAGTAATACAGTTATTTTCAATTTAAAAACCCCGCGTTTAGTGAGTCGCGGTGGTGGTAGCGCGATTGATTTACAAGGGGTTGGTGTTGAGGTTGATATGCAAAATCGTCAACAAGGGATTGGTAAATCTGCCTTCACGATTGACAAAATCAGTGCGAGTACCGGTACGGCCGAAGGATTAAGTTTTAGTGGTGAAACGATAGAAAATGCAGAACGCTTGGAAGCCAAATTGAACTACGGTTTACGCAGTCTCGAATCATTCGGCTATAACGCTCATGATTTGGCAATGGAAGTAGTGATTAAAGGTTTGCATGCTGAAAGTGTTAAAAAATTAGCAAAAATCACTGACCAAGCGTCATTTCAAAATTTGACTGCTGAAGAAAAAGTACAATATCGAGCTTCATTGCGCCAGTTGATTGATCAAGGTCTTTCGTTGGGTATATCAAAACTAGGCGGCGTCGTCAGTAACGGTATTGAAACCAGTAATCTTGATGGCAGTTTAATGGTTAATATCCGTTCTAATAGCAATCCTAATCAGTCAAAAATCCAATTAGCTAAATTACTGGAATCTTCCGGACAATTAATCGTTAACGGTAAAGCGATTGATCCTGCGCAAAAACAACAAATCGTGCAAATGGGCTTTGCGACCGCCACACCCGAAGGACTAAAAGCCAGTTATGAATATTCAGCAGGTATTCTAAAAACCAATGGACGGATTATTGATGACAGTTTTATAGAACAGCAATTAATCAACGTTGATGGTGAGATTAATGATTTCTTGTCAGGGACAGCAAAAAGCAGTCCAGAACAAGATTATCAAACAGATTCGGCAATCGATAATCAACAAAACCCTGAGATGCTGGCAGAAATAGAAACTCAAGTAACGCCGGAGATCACTGAAACGGTAAACCAAACGCCAGAGCCCGCTGTCAGTCAAATTGCTGCTCATGAGCTTGCAGTGGTCGCTGAGCCGGTTAAGCCAAGTTTTGATTGTAATAAAGCGTCCAGCACCGCTGAAAAATTAATTTGTAGTTCAAATCAGTTAGCGATTCTGGATGTTCAGCTAAATGGATCATTCAAGCAAGCCGTGGCTAATGCCAGTGATTCAAAGCAGGTAATAGCATCGCAAAAAGCGTGGATCAAAAATGTGCGTGGGTTATGCGGCGATGTTGAATGTATGGCTAAGGCTTATCAACAACGTTTAGATCAGTTAGCCAAGGTTAGTCCGTAGTTTTTTGCTGGGTGAAAGCCTTCAAGCTGGGTTTATGCTAATGCACGACCCAGCTTACGAGGGTGTCCTATATTGTTCTACTAATTGCAAGTGTTAAAAGCCAAAACCATCAAAACCGATTTGCCGGTGGCATTTTTTCTCGTAATTTCAAAAACCGTTGATAGCGGTTCTCTGCCAATTCGCCATTTTCCACCGCACCGCGAATCGCGCAGTCTTTGTCATTAACATGACGGCAGTCGTTGAATTTGCATTGACCGATAAAGGCTTGAAACTCGCGGTAGCCCCAAGCCAGTTGTCTTTCCGTCAAATCAGCCAAGCCAAAAATCGCGACCCCCGGACTGTCGATTAAATCGCCACCATTGGGTAAATGGTAAAGCGTGGCGGCGGTGGTGGTGTGGCGGCCGTGGCGAGTGGTGGCGGAGACGGTGTTGGTTTTTAGGTTTTTGTTGGGGAATAGGGCGTTGGTTAATGACGATTTGCCAACACCGGATTGACCGGCAAACATGCTGGTTTGGGTGGCAAGCACTTGTTGTAACTCGGCGATGCCGATGTTTTGATTGGCGCTGACGCGGTGCAGGTTGTAACCCAAAGTTTGTTGGTAATACTGCAGTTGTTGCTCGACATGATCTGAAAATGGCAGGTCGATTTTGTTGAATACCAAGGCAGCGTCGATGTTGCAGTTTTCGCAGATAGCAAGATATTGGTCGAGCAGTAAAAAATCACATTCCGGTTCGGTGGCGAACACCACGAAGATGGTGTCGATATTGGCGGCAACAGGGCGGGTTTGGTCACCGCGACACGGTCGTTGTAACACCGAACGGCGCGGCAGGAGCTGTTCAATTCGGCCTTGATCGGCGGCTGAGTGAGAAATCAGCACTCGATCGCCGACCACTACGGTGTCTAGTTTGCGTAGTGTTTGGCACAAAATGGTTTGTTCGCCCACCTCAACGGCAATCCCTTTGCCGAGGTGGGCAACCACTAAGCCTTCGCTTAGCGCCGACATTAGGCCGACCGCATGGTGTCTTCGATATGGGCGATGCGAATCGCTGCGGGTGGGTGGCTGTAATGGAATGCTGAGTACAGTGGATCTGGGGTTAAAGTGCTGGCGTTTTCTTCGTACAGCTTCACTAAACCACTGATCATTTTGCTGCCTTGAGCATGGCGAGTGGCAAAATCGTCAGCTTCAAATTCAAATTTACGTTGGAAGTAAGCGCTGATTGGTTGCATAAAAGTGGTGAATACTGGCGAAACCAACATAAACACCAATAAAGCCGAGGCATTGGATGGGTTGGTGACGCCTAAGCCTTCAAAGAACCAGTTTTGGGTGATTAACCAGCCCAAAATAGCGAAGCTGATTAAGGTCATGATCGATGAAGTCACCAACATTTTGATGACGTGTTTGCATTTAAAGTGGCCTAATTCGTGGGCTAAAACCGCTTCTAATTCTTCTTCGTCTAATGAGTTGACCAAAGTATCGAAAAACACGATGCGTTTGTTGTTGCCAAGGCCAGTGAAGTAAGCGTTGCCGTGACCAGAGCGGCGTGAACCGTCCATAATGAAAATGCCTTGGCTGTTAAAGCCACAACGTTGCAATAAGCCTTGGATGCGCTGTTTTAATGCACCGTCTTCCATTGGTGTGAATTTGTTAAATAAAGGTGCAATCACGGTCGGGAATAACCAGCTCATTAACAAAGAAAAGCTGATGATGATGCCCCAAGCGTACAGCCACCATAACTCACCGATGCTGTCCATCACCCATAAAATCAAGGCCAAAATCGGCATGCCAATCGCCATTGTCAGGGTGATTGATAACAATTGGTCTTTCAAAAATTGTGGAACGGTGTTTTTGTTGAAGCCGAATTTTTCTTCGACCACAAAAGTTTGGTACAAACTGAATGGCATTTCTACCAAGGTCATAATCACGAAAATGCTGGCAACCGCTGACAGGCTGGCGATTAACGGTGATAAGTCAAAAGTTGACCAAAAATCAAACACTAAGCTAATGCCACCGCCTAAGGTTAACAACAGTAAAAACACCATGCCAACCACGCTATCAATGTCGTGGAGTTTACTTTTGGTGATGGTGTAATCAGCGGCTTTTTGATGGGCTTCTAAAGGCACGCGACTGCTAAAAGCGGTCGGCACTTGTTCACGATGTTGTAAAACGTATTTTTTTTGTCTACCGGATAGCCAGAATTGAACGCCGTAAGAAAGGGTGAAGGCTGCCAGAAAAACGTAGGTAAAGGTATTCATTAATGCCAGAAAGTTAAGGGTTAAGGTTCGCGATACAGATTAGCTAATGCTACAATTTGCCGCAACCTCTAAATAAATCAAGCGATAAAAAATGGCTCAAAATGCAGAAAACCTGATCTGGATTGATCTGGAAATGACCGGATTAATTCCCGAAACTGATTTGATTATTGAAATTGC
>CAMCSF010000216.1 GCA_945877625.1 Methylomonas koyamae
TTCAAACAATCCAGACGTTGAAGAAAAACGCGCCCAAGACAGTTGCAGCTGTATCGCTAAACACATTGCTGATGACTTAGCCGAAGTCGATGCTGAAAAATATTTAGACGACAACGAAGATACCCGTACTTTGCAAATCAAATTCGATACTGCGACTTTCTTCTGTCTACAAAACAAACAGCAATATAAAGGCCCTATGCTGTTTGGCAAACAATAAGTTTTAACTCAAGCGGTCGGGTAATGGCTGGCGCCTAACCCGACTTCTCTGTGCTGGATTTGCTGAAAACCCACCGCCATTTATCCGATTAAAATCCCATGACCCAAGCAAAGCAATTATTTACCGAAGCCAAAAAATTCATCCCTGGCGGCGTTAACTCGCCCGTGCGTTCATTCAGCGGTGTTGGCGGAACGCCCGTCTATTTCAGCCGCGCCCAAGGTGCTTATGTTTATGACAGCGAAGCCAAACCTTATATAGATTATGTGGGTTCTTGGGGGCCAATGATTTTGGGCCACGCCCATCCAGAGGTGATTGAAGCGGTTAAACACACCGCCGAAAACGGTCTTAGCTTTGGCGCACCGACCGAAATCGAAACCCAAATGGCAGAAAAAGTTTGCCAATTACTACCATCGATTGAATTAGTCCGTATGGTCAGCTCCGGCACCGAAGCCACCATGAGCGCCATCCGCTTAGCCCGTGGCTATACCGGTCGCGACAAGATTGTGAAATTTGAAGGCTGCTACCACGGCCATTCCGATTCTTTATTAGTGAAAGCCGGTTCAGGCGCTTTGACATTTGGCGTACCCAGTTCACCGGGGGTAACAGCGGCGGTTGCTGCTGACACCATCACCTTAACTTACAACGACAGCGAACAGGTTAAACAGACTTTTGCCGAAATTGGCGAACAAATTGCCTGCATCATCGTCGAGCCAGTCGCGGGCAATATGAACTGCATTCCGCCAGACGCCGACTTTTTACAAACCTTACGCCAAGTCTGCGATCAACACGGCAGTTTATTAATTTTTGATGAAGTGATGACCGGTTTTCGGGTTGATTTACACAGCGCCCAAGGGCTTTACAAGGTCAAACCGGATTTAACCACGCTTGGCAAAATCATCGGTGGCGGGATGCCAGTGGGTGCGTTTGGTGGTAGTCGCAAAATCATGGAATACCTCGCCCCGCTAGGGCCGGTTTATCAAGCCGGTACTTTGTCAGGTAATCCAGTGGCGATGGCGGCTGGTTTAAAAACCTTGGAATTAATCAGCCAGCCTGATTTTTATCCACAACTAAGCGCAAAAACCACACGCTTGCTAGAAGGCTTGCAACAAGCCGCCGACCAAGCTGGCATTGCCTTTACCACCAACCAAGTCGGTGGGATGTTTGGATTATTCTTTAGCCAAGAAAAAACCATCAGCCGTTTTGCCCAAGTCATGCAATGCGATCAAGAGCGTTTCAAGCGCTTTTTCCATGGCATGTTGGAACAAGGTGTTTATTTAGCACCTTCAGCGTTTGAGGCAGGGTTTGTGTCGGCGGCGCATACGGAGGCAGACATTCAAGCCACTATCGATGCAGCAGAAGCGGTATTCAAAACCTTATGATGCAAATGTTGCAAACAGTTTGGCCGCTAGTCATAGCGGCCTTTGCCGGTTTTGGTCTCAATGCTTTTTTTAACAAAAAACAGCGCGAAGCTTTACAACAACAGTTACAACAAATGGCCATCGAACAAGCGGTTGCCGAACAAAAACTGAGCCAGTTAAAAAATAAAGACAGCGAATGCCAAACTTTGCAACAACAGTTAATCCAACTCAAAAGTCAAAATGCAGAGCTTAATGCTCGCCAACAAGAACAAAGCAAAAGTCACGCTGAAAAAATCAGTTTGTTACAAGATGCCGAAGCGCAACTCAAAACCCAATTCGAAAACCTAGCCCACAAAATTTTCGAAGAACGCGGCAAACAATTCAGCGAACAAAACCAACAAAGCATCGAAAACTTGGTTGCACCGCTCAAGCAACAATTAGGCGAATTTAAAACTCGCGTCGAAACCGTTTACGACAACGAAACCAAAGACCGGATTAGCTTGCGAGAAGAAATTGTTTCTTTGCGCCGCGATACCGCCAAAATGAATCAAGAAGCCTTGAATTTAACCAAAGCCTTAAAAGGTGACAACAAAGCTCAAGGCAATTGGGGCGAGATGATTTTGGAAAAAGTGCTGGAACAATCCGGCTTGCGGAAAGGTATCGAATACGAAACACAAGGCGCGTTTCGTGACGAAGATAATCGTCTGTTCAAGCCTGATGTGATTGTGCGATTGCCGGAAAACAAAGATGTGATTATCGATTCTAAAGTGTCGTTAATTGCTTATGAGCGTTATTGTTCAACAGAAGATGATCAACAGCGTATCGATGCCTTAAAACAACACACCGAAGCGGTGCGAAATCATATTAAAGGTTTAAGCAATAAAGACTATGCCAGTTTAAAAGGTTTACGTTCCTTGGATTTTGTCTTGTTGTTTATGCCGATAGAAGCGGCGTTTATGGCGGCGTTTCAAGCCGATGAAAAACTGTTTAACGATGCCTTCGAACACAAAATTGTTGTAGTTACCCCGACCACTTTGTTAGCCACATTGCGTACCGTGCAAAACATCTGGCGTTATGAACAGCAAAATGAAAACGCGCGTTTAATTGCGGATAAAGCCGGCGCTTTGTACGACAAGATTCGTGGTTTCGCCGAAGACATCGAAAAACTCGGTAATCAACTCAACACTGCTCATAAAACTTATGACGGTATCGTTAACAAACTCAGCAGTGGTAATGGCAATTTATTACGCCAAGCCAGTGCTTTTGAAGAGTTGGGAGTAAAAATCAAAAAGAAACTACCCAAAACTTTGACTGAGCAAATGGGCTTGGAAGAGGGTGGGGAGGATATTTAGATACTGCTTAAGTTCAGGATTTTCCGTTTGTACTGAGATGGCTTAGAACGTAACGGAAAATCCGAATGACTGTCTTATTTGCTCACGCTATTCAAAGTGCCTTTATAACCATCAACTTTGGCGGTAGTGGTTTTAAATACCAGATAATCGCTGGTTTCTATTGTGTATCTAGGCGCAACAATCACATCCGCTTTAGCCTTAGTTGTTGCGTCATAAGCAGCGGCAGCTTTAACCCCAGCAAACGCATCAAATAAACTCACTTCGCTACCTGCACCGTAGTTAACCCCATCGGCAAATTTACTTGGGCCAAGATTGATAAAGCCAAGAATTTGGGTGGATTTAGCGCTGCCGGAAATTTTATTGCCCACGCTTAAATCGGCTTTTAAAGGTGCTTCTACTTTTGAGTGTAATGGACTGCTAGGCTGGCTGATGTGGGTTGGGGAGCAGCCTGATAGTGTGAGTGTGGCGATTGCGGTTAAAACGATAACTGATTTCATCTGATGTACCTTTTATTTATTGTTATTAATTCGAGAGATAGAGCTAACTTGGAACTTAAGTTGATAGTATCGAGGTAGCTGTGGTGAATTCTAATCGAAAACAAAAAAACGCAAGGTTAAATGATGTTAAATAATAATAAGTTATCCAATAAAGTTAAAAAAACTAACAGGTTTGAGGTGATGGTGGATGCTAATTGAGATTGGAAAAAATAACAAAATTTTGAAAAAGTGGCGGTATAGAAACCGCCACCTTTTAAACAACCTTACTCAGACGCTCTTGCCGCCCGTTTACGATCGTTTTCAGATAATAATTTTTTCCGTAAACGAATCGATTGTGGGGTTACTTCGACTAACTCATCTTCGTCAATAAACTCTAAAGCCTGTTCCAAAGTCATTTTTTGGATACGGGTTAAGATTAAGTTTTCGTCAGTACCAGCGGCGCGGATGTTGGTTAGCTGTTTCGCTTTAGTTGGGTTAACTACCAAGTCGTTGGCACGCGAGTGGATACCGACCAACATACCTTCGTACACTTCGTCAGCGTGAACCAAGAACAATTCACCACGTTCTTGTAGGGCAAACAACGCATAAGCCAAAGCTTTACCTTGTACCATCGACACCAATACACCGCGTTTACGCATGCCAATAACGCCTGGTTTGGTTGGGCCGTAGTGGTCGAAAACGTGGTAGAACAAGCCTGAGCCTGAAGTGGCAGTCATAAATTCGGTTTGGAAGCCGATTAAGCCGCGTGATGGCACCATGTATTCCAAACGAATACGGCCTTTGCCATCGGGAACCATGTTCAACAAGTCGCCTTTACGTTCGCCCAATTTTTCCATGATGGCACCTTGGTGAATTTCTTC
>CAMCSF010000217.1 GCA_945877625.1 Methylomonas koyamae
GCCTCAGACCGGAATCGAACCGGTACGGTGTCACCACCGCGGGATTTTAAGTCCCGTGCGTCTACCTATTTCGCCACCGAGGCTCCAGAACCGCTAATTATAAGGAATTCGAGGCTTTTGTCAAGCTTAGCGTTCAAGAATATCAAGGCTTGGCTCGTCGGAACTGATGCGTGGATTGGCTGCGGCATCTGGATCGCGTTTTAAGCCTATAAAATCAAATAATTGCGTGTCGGCCAGTTGTGACGGGGCGATATTTTGTAAGCTGGCAAAAATGGTTTCTAAACGACCTGGGAATTGTTTGTCCCATGCGGTTAGCATTTTTTTCATCGCTACTCGTTGTAGATTTTCTTGTGAACCGCAGAGGTTGCAAGGAATAATCGGGAATTTTTTAAAAGCTGAAAAGCGGTTGATGTCTTTTTCGCGGCAATAGGCCAATGGACGAATGATGATGTTTTGTTTGTCATCGCTCAATAGTTTTGGCGGCATGGCTTTGAGTTTGCCAGCGTAGAACATATTGAGGAAAAAGGTTTCCATAATGTCATCACGATGATGGCCTAAGGCGATTTTGGTGATGTTGTTTTCTTTGGCGAAGGCGTACAAAGTGCCACGACGTAAGCGTGAACATAGACTGCAAGTGGTTTTGCCTTCGGGGATGATGCGTTTAACGATGCTGTAGGTATCGTGTTCGATGATGTGATAGGGCACGCCAATTGATTGTAAATAAGCGGGTAACACGTCTTCAGGAAATCCCGGTTGTTTTTGGTCGAGATTGACAGCGATGATTTCAAACTTAACTGGCGCGGTTTTTTGCAGATTTAGCAAAATATCGAGCATGGTGTAAGAGTCTTTTCCACCCGACAGGCAGACCATGATCTTATCGTTGTCCTCGATCATGTTGAAATCAGCAATCGCTTCGCCAACACAGCGGCGGAGACGTTTCTGTAATTTATTGAATTGGGTGCGAGATTTTTGTTCGAGTTCGAGTTCTGACATTGGCGGAGAGATGAGGGCAGTCAAAAGCGAGTTTTGACTGCCGAGCTAGATTAGCCGTTATAGCGTTGGAAAATTAAGGTGGCGTTAGTGCCGCCAAAACCAAAGCTGTTAGACATAATGGTGTTTAGTGTGACGTTATCGCGGTATTCACGAACAATCGGCACATCGTTTGCTTCTGGGTCTAATTCGGTGATGTTAGCAGAAGCGCTGAGGAAGTTTTCTTGCATCATCAGTAAGGAATAAATCGCTTCATTAACCCCAGCAGCGCCTAAAGCGTGACCTGTTAATGATTTGGTTGAGCTGACCGCTGGCACATTGCCAGCACCAAATACATTGCGTAAGGCTTCTAATTCACGAGTGTCGCCAACCGGTGTGCTGGTGCCGTGAGCATTGATGTAGTCGATTTTGCCATCAACGGTTGCCATCGCTTGTTGCATACAACGCACTGCGCCTTCGCCTGACGGTTGAACCATGTCGTAGCCATCAGAGGTTGCGCCGTAACCGACTAATTCGCCGTAGATTTTCGCACCGCGCGCTTTGGCGTGTTCGAGTTCTTCGATCACTAAAACTCCGCCGCCACCGGAAATCACAAATCCATCGCGGGTTGCGTCATAAGGTCTTGAAGCAGTTGCAGGGCTATCGTTATATTTAGAAGATAACGCGCCCATCGCATCAAATAACACTGACATTGACCAATGCAATTCTTCACCACCGCCAGCAAACACCACATCTTGCTTATTGAGCTGGATTAATTCCATTGCATGACCGATACAGTGAGCACTGGTCGCACAAGCGGAACTGATGGTGTAGTTAACGCCTTTGATTTTGAATGGGGTTGCCAAGCAAGCGGTGTTGGTGCTCGACATGGCGCGAGGCACCATATACGGACCGACTTTTTTCACGCCTTTTGAACGCAAAATATCAGCGGCATCAACCAAGTTTGAAGTCGATGGCCCACCAGAGCCCATCACTAAACCGGTGCGGAAATTTGAAACTTCGCTTTCATCTAAACCAGAATCAGCAATGGCTTGTTCCATTGCCAAGTAGTTGAAAGCGGCACCGTCGCCCATAAATCGCTTGATTTTGCGATCAATGGCTTCGTCTAAATCAATGTTGATTGGGCCGTGAACATGGCTTCTAAAGCCGAGTTCTTGGTAAACGTCAGAATGCACAATGCCCGAGCGTCCAGCTCTTAATGATTCGACAACTTCATCTCTATTATTGCCAATGCTGGACACAATTCCCAGACCTGTTACAACCGCGCGTCTCATGTTATTTCCTAGAAATCTTGAGTAGATGTGAATAGACCGACTCGCAAATCAGTGGCTTCATAAATTTTTTTGCCGTCAACTTCCATAGTGGCATCACCAATGCCCATGACCAGTTTGCGAAGAATGACCCGTTTTAAATCGATTCTGTAAGTGACTTTTTTAGCTGTTGGTAAAACTTGGCCGGTAAATTTTACTTCGCCACAACCTAAAGCTCTGCCTTTACCCGGGCCGCCTAACCAGCATAAGTAAAAGCCAATTAATTGCCACATGGCGTCCAGACCCAGACAGCCCGGCATCACAGGATCACCTTGAAAGTGACAATCGAAGAACCATAAGTCAGGGGTAATATCGAGTTCAGCAATAATTTCGCCTTTGCCGTATTTGCCGCCTTCGTCGGAAATATGAATGATGCGATCCATCATCAGCATATTGGGAAGCGGTAATTGCGCATTTTGTGGGCCGTAGAGTTCGCCACGACCAGACATTAATAATTCTTCGCGCGTGAAACTGTGCTGTTTCTCCATTAAATCTACCTAAGTTAAGTGAGTCAAAAACGTCGGCCATTATCTAATAGTAGGGTTAAAAAATCAGCACAAATTTTAGTTTGGCTTTACTTGGCGAATTAAGTGGCTTAGTTTCAAGCTATCGCGCTGTAATCGCGCTTGATAAATCAGGCTATATTGCAAAACCGATGACACGTAATCGCGGGTTTCTTTATAAGGAATCAGTTCTATCCAAATATCACCGGGTAAAGCCTGATGCTTTGGTAGCCAGCGTTTGACTTTTTTCGGTCCTGCGTTGTAAGCAGCTGTCGCTAACAGTGGATGTTGGTCGAATTCTGCCAAGAGTTTTTTGTAATAAAAACTGCCGTATTGAATATTTAAATTAGGATTGAACAAACTGCTATCGCGTTGCCAAACTTGTTTTAACTCGCTGGCAATTTCCTTCGCAGTTTTTGGCATCACTTGCATCAAACCCTTAGCACCGACAGCAGAATCCGCCATTTCATCAAAAGCACTTTCTTGACGTAATAAGCCAAAGATCAGCGCTGGATCAACTTGCTGTGCTGTCGCTTGATCTTGAATTTCACGCGCATAATTCAAAGGGAAACGCAGTGCTATATCGTTCCATTCATTCGCTTTGGCGCTGGTAAAAATCGCAATCGTTGGCCATTGCCATTGTTCAGCCAGTTTTGCCGCCACTGCTAAATCGTGTTTATCCAAATTCGCCGCTGCAAACCACCACTGGCGTTTTGCCTCTAGTTGGCGATCCAAGGCTAAAAACTCACTCACCACCTGAAACTGTTTTTGTTGTCTTAACTGATTGATTTCTTCAGTACTAACATGAATCGGGTTCTCAGCCAGATTGATCGGTTTTTGTAATTTCTCAGCGGCTAGAAAACCATAAAAACTGCGTTGCCGAGATAATGCTTGAAACAGATGTTCAGCCTCGTTTTTTTGACCTAATTCGCTCAGCACTCGCGCTTGCCAATATTGCCATTTATCTTGTTGCTTACTGTCGTTGTCTAATTTAGTCAGCGCTAGATGAGCCGCTGACCAATTTTGTTCTCGCAAAGCGGCACGAATTTGCCATTCTCGATGGGGCTTGTCTGGCTTGGTGAGCTGCTCTAAGCGTTGGTAAGCATTGGTTTCGCCTTTTAAAGCTAAAGCTAGGGCTAAATTATTTTCGGTTTCAATCAAGCTGTCATGGGCGATATTGATGGCTTGTTTTTCGCTATCCCAAGTTGCTACAGCAGCGGCTAAATCAGTATCAGCCAAACGTAAAATGGTGTGAGCAAAAATCAGGCCGGCATCATCCGATTCGCGTTTCCAATCGCCATTTTGTTTGACTAACTGATGTTACGCAGCTCGCAGACTTTTGAGTTCGGCATAAGCCTGCTGGGTTGCCTTAATAAAGAGCTTGGCTCTTAGCGCAAAATGGTTGGTTTTGTGTTTTAACTTCAGACATTCGAGCTTGAAGACGGCATAAATGGCCAT
>CAMCSF010000218.1 GCA_945877625.1 Methylomonas koyamae
AATCTCTAATTCTGGCCAGTACGGGTCTTCAACAGAAATCGCTACCGCTACCGCTTGAAAAGCGCCCGATTGTACTAATCGGCTGAGGGTATGTTCGATGACGGTTTTTCCGGCTAGCGGTAAATATTGTTTGGGGCGGTCGGCTTGCATTCGTTTGCCAACCCCTGCGGCGGGCACTACTGCCCAACATTGAATAGTTTTGTTCATGCGCTACTCTAGCACTTGAAAGAAAGTTTGGTTTTCCTTGATCATGCCTAACTCGTAACGGGCGCGCTCTTCGATGGTTTCCGAGCCTTTACGTAAATCAACAACTTCCGCATATAAGGAGTCGTTTCTTTCCTTTTTTTCTTGTGCGTCTTTAGTTAAAGCCTCAAGGCGGTGCCGAGACTCAATAATTTGCGTCAGACTGGCATCACCCAACCACAAGCGAAATTGGAAGTGGGCAATCAGTAAAATAATGATGAGGATAAGGGTTTTAATAGCCGTATCTCAAGCGGAAAACAGGGAGAAAGATTGGCTGGGTTAATTGACTCAACCCAGCCAACACCTATCTAAAGTTTATTTAGACAGCATTTTGAACGCGCTGCGACCAGCATATTTCGCTTTATCGCCCAACTCGTCTTCGATTTTCATCAAACGGTTGTATTTAGCGACACGGTCAGAACGGCTTAATGAGCCAGTTTTGATTTGGCCTGTGCCGGTAGCAACGACTAAATCCGCAATCGTGGTGTCTTCGGTTTCGCCAGAACGGTGAGAAACTACCGCGCTGTAGCCGGCTGCTTTTGCAGTGCTGATCGCTTCCAAAGTTTCAGTCAAAGTACCGATTTGGTTAACTTTGATCAAAATTGAGTTAGCGATACCTTTGTCGATACCTTCTTTCAAAATCGCAGGGTTAGTGACGAACAAATCGTCACCGACCAATTGGATTTGACCACCCAATTTTTCGGTTTGGTATTTCCAGCCAGCCCAGTCGTTTTGGTCTAAACCGTCTTCGATTGAGATGATTGGATATTTTTCTACCCAGTCAACGAAGAAGTCAGTCATTTCTTCTGAGTTGAAGCTTCTGCCTTCAGCAGACAATTCGTAACGACCGTCTTTGTAGTATTCAGAGCTTGCAGCGTCCATACCTAAGAAGATGTCTTCGCCCGCTTTGTAGCCTGCTTTTTCAATCGCTTCTAAAATCACTTCGATTGCTTCTTCGTTAGAAGACAAGTTAGGTGCAAAACCACCTTCGTCACCGACAGTAGTCGCTAAACCTCTGCTTTTTAAAACTTTTGCCAAGTTATGGAACACTTCTGCACCGTAACGAATCGCTTCACGGAAAGTAGGCGCGCCAACTGGCAAAATCATGAATTCTTGTAAATCAACACTGTTGTCAGCGTGTGAGCCACCGTTGATGATGTTCATCATTGGCACTGGCATGATGAATTCGCCAGTGGTGTTCAAGTATTTGTAAAGTGGAACGCCGGCTTCTTCAGCGGCTGCACGAGCAGCGGCCATTGAAACGCCCAAGATTGCGTTTGCACCTAAACGGCCTTTGCTGGCTGTGCCGTCTAATTCGATCATTTTTTGATCTAATGCCGCTTGATTGCTGGCATCCATACCAACAACCGCATCACGAATTTCGGTGTTGACGAATTTAACAGCGTTTAAAACGCCTTTACCTAAGTAACGTGATTTATCACCGTCACGCAATTCAATCGCTTCGCGCTCACCAGTTGATGCGCCTGATGGCACCATTGCGCTACCAACAACACCTGATGCTAAATAAACTTCCGCTTCAACCGTTGGGTTACCGCGTGAATCTAAAACTTCTCTTGCTTTTACATCTACTATTCTTGCCATTACTTTGCCTTTTATAGTGTGGTTTCAATCAAACTGCTGGATTTAACAGCTTTATCTATAGTCATTAACATTTCTAACAATTCTTTCATACGGTGCAAAGGCCATGAATTTGGGCCGTCGCTTAACGCTTCTTCTGGCTTCGGATGTGATTCCATAAACAAACCCGCAATGCCAACCGCCATTGCCGCTCTCGATAAAACCGGAACAAATTCACGTTGTCCACCCGAGCAATTGCCTTGTCCACCTGGCAATTGCACAGAGTGAGTGGCATCAAATACTACAGGGCATCCGGTATCGCGCATGACCGCTAAGGAACGCATATCGGAAACCAAATTATTATAACCAAACGATACGCCACGCTCACAAACCATGATTTGCTGATTGCCAGTCGCTTTGGCTTTAGCGGCAACATTTGCCATATCCCAAGGCGCTAAAAATTGGCCTTTTTTGATATTAACCGGCTTGCCTAATGCTGCAACACTTTGGATGAAATTGGTTTGACGGCATAAAAATGCGGGGGTTTGCAACACATCAACCACTGACGCGACTTCAGCCAATGGTGTATCTTCGTGAACGTCAGTTAAAACAGGCACATTCAGCTGTTGTTTTACTTTTTCTAAAATCTGCAAACCTTTTTCAATGCCTGGACCACGAAAACTGCCCAGTGAAGAACGGTTGGCCTTGTCAAAAGACGATTTGTAGATAAACGGAATGTTCAGTTCATCGGTAATTTCTTTTAATTTACCAGCGGTATCCAGCGTCATTTGTTCGCTTTCAATCACACAGGTGCCGGCAATCAGAAAAAACGGCTGATCTAATCCGACTTCAAAGTCACATAATTTCATAATTAACCTTTGGTTTTATGCTGAGCGGCAGCTTCGACAAATCCTGAAAACAATGGATGTCCAGCGCGTGGCGTCGAAGTAAATTCTGGGTGGAATTGGCAAGCCAAAAACCAAGGATGATCCGGTAATTCAACAATTTCTACCAAACGACCGTCTAAAGATTTACCGGAAAAACGCATACCAGCGGCTTCCAGTTGTTTGAGATATTGATTGTTAAACTCGTAACGATGACGATGACGTTCGGTAATCACATCTTTTTGGTATAAATCAAATGCCAAAGAACCCGATTTTAATTGGCATTTTTGTGCGCCTAAACGCATGGTGCCACCCAAATCCGAATCTTCATCGCGTTGATTGATTGTCCCAGCTTCGTCCATCCATTCGGTGATTAAACCAATCACAGGATGCGGGCTCTTAGGCAGAAACTCGGTACTGTGAGCGCCTTCTAAACCTACCACGTCGCGAGCAAATTCAATCACTGCTGATTGCATACCCAAGCAAATACCTAAGTAAGGAATTTTATTTTCGCGAGCAAAACGCACGGTAGAGATTTTGCCTTCAACACCACGCTCACCAAATCCACCCGGTACCAAAATCGCGTCCACATCTTTTAATGGCGAAGTACCTTCGGCTTCGATGGTTTCGGAATCGATGTATTTAATGATGACTTTATGACGGGTGTGAATACCGGCGTGAATCAAAGCTTCATTCAATGATTTGTAAGCATCGGTGTGATCAACGTATTTACCGACGATGGCGATTTTCACTTCGTCAGTTGGGTGGGTTAAACCATCAACCACTTTTTCCCATGACGACAAATCGGCTGGCGGTACATCAAGACGCAATTGGTCAACGACGATGTCATCCAAACCTTGCTCACGCAGTAATAATGGAATCCGATAAATCGTGTCAGCATCAATCGCTGAAATCACGGCTTTTTCGGCAACATTGGTAAATAAAGCAATTTTGCGACGATCACTGGCTGGAATCGGTTGCTCAGAACGGCAAATCAAAATATCAGGCTGAATACCGATAGTGCGTAATTCTTTAACCGAATGTTGAGTTGGTTTGGTTTTTAACTCGCCAGCTGATTTGATGTAAGGCACTAAAGTCAGGTGAATAAACACTGCGCGATCGCGGCCTAATTCAACGCCCATTTGGCGAATCGTTTCTAAAAACGGCAATGACTCAATGTCACCGACTGTGCCGCCGACCTCAATCAAAGCCACATCGCAGCCTTCGGCACTAGCGAACACGCGGCGTTTAATTTCGTCAGTAATATGGGGAATTACTTGAACCGTGGCGCCTAGATATTCGCCTTTACGCTCGTTGCGTAATACTTGTTCGTAGACTTGTCCGGTGGTGAAGTTGTTTTTCTTCGCCATCGTGGTTTTTAAAAACCGTTCGTAATGCCCTAGGTCTAAATCAGTTTCTGCACCGTCTTCGGTAACAAATACTTCGCCATGTTGAAATGGGCTCATAGTGCCCGGATCGACGTTGATATAAGGATCAAGTTTGGTAATGGTGACTTTTAAGCCGCGGTCTTCGAGAATCGCTGCTAGAGAAGAAG
>CAMCSF010000219.1 GCA_945877625.1 Methylomonas koyamae
ATGCGGCGTGGATCAATATTTAAAGCATTGCCGTGGTTGATATGGTTATCAATCAAAGCCGACAATAAATTATGCGCAACACCAATCGCATGAAAATCGCCGGTAAAGTGCAAATTGATGTCTTCCATCGGCACCACTTGCGAATAACCGCCGCCAGCCGCACCGCCTTTAACACCAAAACAAGGTCCTAAAGATGGCTCACGCAAACACATAATGGTTTTTTTGCCCAAGCGGTTTAAGGCATCGCCCAAACCAACCGTGGTGGTGGTTTTACCTTCACCCGCCGGGGTAGGGCTAATCGCTGTCACTAAAATCAACTTGCCGTCAGATTTATCTTTTAAGCTGTTGACGTATTCCAAAGAGATTTTGGCTTTGTAATGCCCATATGGGTCGAGATGTTCGGCGGGAATAGCGAATTTTTCACCGGCTAAGTCGATGATAGGGCGCATTTTTGCCTGTTGGGCAATTTCAATGTCGGACATGGTGGTTAATTCCAAACAATAATAAAAATAATTAACTGATGTTACGCAATGCTATCAGCGTTGAGCACATTTTTTAGTTGTCGATAAAAAAGGATTCGCCTTGCGAAGCTATTTTAATGTCGGTTCTCGCACCGACAGGCGAGTTACTTTCTTTTGCATGGCCAAAAGAAAGTAACCAAAGAAAAGGCCACCCGACCGCCGCTTGATTCCTGCGCTCCGAAGCTTTTGCTCGGGGTTGGCAAAAGGGAAAATAAAGGAACATTGAATTAAGCCTGATAAACCGGAAACCGTGCACACAATAAACTGACTTTATCGCGAGTCGCAGCAATCACTTTTTCATCATCAATGTTTTCCATCACATCGCACATCCAATGAGCGATTTCACGCACTTGGTCTTCTTTAAAACCGCGCGAGGTCGGGGCAGGTGTGCCAACACGAATACCGCTGGTAACAAACGGTGATTGTGGATCATTCGGCACGGCATTTTTATTAACCGTGATATGGGCTTTACCTAATGCGGCATCAGCGGCTTTACCGGTAATGCCTTTAGCGACTAATGACACTAGCATCAAGTGATTGTCAGTACCACCAGAAACCACATCAAAGCCACGTTTGATAAATACTTCCGCCATTGCTTGAGCATTTTTTATCACTTGCTGTTGATAGGTTTTGAATTCTGGCGTTAGTGCTTCTTTAAACGCCACCGCTTTAGCAGCGATAACATGCATCAATGGGCCGCCTTGAATCCCGGGGAAAATGTTGGAGTTAATTTTTTTTTCCAATTCAGGATTGCTTTTGCACAAAATCAAACCACCGCGTGGGCCTCGTAATGATTTATGGGTGGTGCTGGTGACAACATCAGCAAACGGCACAGGATTTGGATACAAACCCGCTGCTACCAAACCAGCAACATGCGCCATATCAACCACTAAATAAGCACCGACTTTATCGGCAATTTCTCTAAAACGCTGCCAATCCCAAATCCGCGAGTAAGCCGAGAAGCCAGCGATGATTAATTTGGGTTTATGCTCCAAAGCTAAAGCTTCGACTTGGGCGTAATCAATTTCACCGGTTTCGCTGTTCAGACCATATTGAACGGCATTATAAATTTTGCCTGAGAAGTTCGGTTTAGCGCCGTGAGTTAAATGACCGCCATCCGCCAAGCTCAAACCCAAAATGGTGTCGCCCGGTTGAATCAATGACATGAACACCGCCATATTGGCTTGTGAACCTGAATGCGGTTGCACGTTGGCATAGTCGGCACCAAACAATTCTTTAGCGCGGTCGATAGCTAATTGTTCAACAATATCAACATATTCACAGCCACCGTAATAGCGTTTCTCAGGATAACCTTCGGCATATTTATTGGTTAATAACGAGCCTTGTGCTTCCAATACGCGTGGGCTGGCGTAGTTTTCTGACGCAATCAGTTCAATATGATCTTCTTGGCGTTGGCGCTCTTGTTCCATTGCCTTGAATAATTCATTATCAAAACCTTCAATGGTCATCGATTTGTTAAACATGCTGTTCTCCTAGGTGGTTTTTCTGATTATTTGGCAATAACAATAAAATTTGCAAGTCGGCGACGTTGGTGCCGGTTGCGCCTGTTACTAATAAATCGTTAGCGGCTTGTAAGGTGGGGTTGCTATTGTGTTGATTTAGCTGATGTTTGGTATCAATGTTGGCTAATTTAAGTCGGTTTAAAGTTTGGTTGTCGACAATACCGCCTGCGGCATCGGTGCGGCCATCGCGGCCATCAGTGCCAGCGCTTAAAAAACACCATTCGCCATTCAGTCCTAACTGATCAGCACTTAAAGCAAAGGCCAAAGCCAGTTCCTGATTTCTGCCGCCTTGACCGTGATCACTGCTCAGACTAACCGTGGTTTCACCGCCAGCAATTAAAGCCGTCGCTTGCCCTAAGCCGTTTTCTAATAAGTGTTTTGCTTGTTTTGCCAGCGTTTCAGCGGCTAAGCGGGCTTCGCCAATTACTGGTTGGCTAACTAAATGGGTTTGATAGTGTTTTTGTTTGGCGATGTTGACTGCGGCATCAACACTGATGGCATTGCTGCCGACTAATGTATGAGAGCAATTGGCAAAAATCACATCCTTGGCTTTTGGGGTTTCGGCTTGTAGACCCTCGGCACCAGTTTGTAGATGGTGTTTGACGCATTTGGGGATTTTCTCCCAAACCGCGTATTGATTTAATACCGCTATCGCATCAGCAAAACTGCTGGGATCAGCCACGCAAGGGCCGCTGGCAATCGCGCTTAAATCATCACCGAGTACATCCGATAAAATCAGCGCATGTAAATCGGCTGGAGCCGCTAAGCGAGCCAGGCCACCGCCTTTCAGCTGTGAGCAATGCTTACGTACACAATTGATTTGATTAATATTTGCACCGCTGCTTAATAATAATTCTGTGGTGGTAATTTTCGCAGCAAGGCTAATGCCTGCCGCAGGGTAGGGTAGCAAGGCCGAACCACCACCGGATATTAAACACAAAACCAAATCACCGCTTTGACAGTGCTTCAGTTGCTCGGCAATGGTTTTAGCGGCGGCTAAACCACGTTGATCGGGGAGCGGATGGCCGCTGGCAATCACCAAAGCATTTTCAAGCTGATGAAAGTTTTCATCATTAGTGACAGCAATCGGTGTACTGGCAAGGTATTGGCTAGGAATTATATCCATTGCTGCGCTAAGCATTGCCGTAGCGGCTTTACCAAAAGCAATTAAATGAATCCGTTGCCAATCGCCGCAACGCTCACCGATTTGCAAACCATGCTGATCAAACTGCAACTGACGCTTGACCGCCGCATAAGGATCGGCTGCAGCGACACCGGCCTGAAAACAGGCAAGAGCATCTTGGCGTAGTGTCTCCAAGTGCTGGCTCATCGATTAAGCCATTTGTTTAGCAAGTTCAAAGATAATTTCGGCATCGAAAACTTGTTTATTGCTCTCAAACAATTTGCCGACACAAGCGCGATGCAAAGCCAGTTTTAAAGCGCCAAAGCCAATCGCGCCCCAAACAATTTTGCCTTCTCGCAACTCGCCTTTGTCCATCATATTAGTGCCACCAATTCCAACCGGCGGCGTCGCATTGGCATCAGCGATGACTTCTAAATACGGGTGATTTTGCCAATGTTCGGGTTTTAATAATTCAACGCCGGCCGCGCCAGTGGCTAAGACGATATGAGCATTTGCAATTGCCGCCGCACGGCTATCAAAATCAGGCGCAGCAAGCGGCGTAATTTCAACCCCAAAGCGCTGTTTAACCGCCGCACACGCTAGTTCAGCATTAGAGAGTAAGCGAGAAGTAATCGTGACACTGGCACCTTCCAAAGCCAACATCGCTGCCGCGCGTTGGCCAACCGGTCCTGTGCCCGCCAAAATCACCGCTTGTTTGCCAGCTAGACTGGTGCTGCTGGCAATTTTAGCGACAGCGGCAGCGGCAGTAGTGTTGCTACCATTGCTATCGAGCATCACAGACACTTGAAAGCCGGGGAAAAACTGTTTTTGAACCGCTTTAAATAAGGCTTCACCGGCCGCCATATTGCTACCGCCGATAAAAATAGCGGTATTTTTTTTGTCTTTAGGGGCGCGGGTAAAAATACAACCATCCACCAATCCACCGACGTTATCAGGGCTAACATTGGCATGGCCAATCACATGATCGGCACCGCCGTCATAAGCGACAACAGTATCAAAACTCGAAGCATGAGCATCGGTATCAAATTGAAATAACAGTTTTTTCATGGAATCAGCCATCTGAAAAGGGGT
>CAMCSF010000220.1 GCA_945877625.1 Methylomonas koyamae
TGCGCTTTCAGAATGAACAACCGGCCTTAGCCCAAGCCGTATTCGGGATTTTCCCATCAATGATCGCCCAACAAAATCAAGACATGAGCCATTTGTTTATGGACTTATGTTTCGATGTGATTTGTGTGTTTGAACACGCTTTCGGCACCCTACCCGCGCAAAAAACCATTGATGTTGAATGGCTGGAAAAACAAGCGGCCTTGGTCGATAGCGAGTTACAAGCGCTGATGCCAGAAACGGCGATGGATGAAAAAATCCGCGACAAGCTGCAAAATCGCTTTAAACAACGCGAGCATGAAGACGACCCGCAAACTGGCTTGGTCAAATTTATGAATGATTCGATTGATGAGTTTGCTGCTGAGAACTCGACGCGGGTTGATGCGATTAAAATTACCCAAGTGATGATTTATGTGGTGATTCGCTTGTTGAGCAGTTTATACAAACATACTAGCGGGAAATTGTTAGCCTAAATGCCACTGCCAGACGGGGTTTTAAACCCCGACCTGCGCCGTTTTCTCTGTAGGGTACGCACCGCCTAGCTTTTAGGGCTTCTCCTATTACTAGGCCCTCAATCGGTACGCGGTGCCTACCCTACACTTGAATCAAAACTAGGCCAAACAATCCTTAACCGTCATCGCCGCCGCTTTCTTCGCTGGCCAGTAAGCAGCAAGCCAAGCCATGATTAGCATGATCAAAAGCCAATAAGCAACCGCCGGATAATTAAAACAATAATCCAGTTTTATCCCCAACATGGTTCGACCTAACTCGGCTGCAACAGGCTGAGCGGCGAAATAGGCAATGGGGATACTGAGCGTCCAAGCCATTAAGCCATGCAATAATCCTTCCAACAAAAATAAGCGAAAAATCGCTGCAGCCGATGCCCCTATCGCTCGCAACACGCCAATCTCGCGCCGTCGCTGCAAAACACTAATCGCCAACGCTCCCGACAAACCAATCCCGCCAACCGCCACGATCATGCTGGCTAGACCGAGCAAAGTGCCAATCACTGATTGAAATTGATTGCGGGCGAATTGGCGTTGTTCCAATTTGGCTTGGGTGGTGTAAACATCGAGTTTAATCGCTTGATCTGCAAACACTTGTTTGACCTGTTTCAGGTAATCGGCTTCTTGTTCAAGGCTGTTAATCGGCGCATCCAGCAAAGCAAACGATGCCAAATCGCCACGTTTGCTGATTTGGCGGACGCTGTCCAATGGCGCGTAGACTGGCTCGACGGCATAGTTAGTGCCGGCTAACCAGCGATATAAACCAATCACTTGCCAAGTTTGTTGCGTCGCTCCCAAGCGCATTTCTAACGGGTCACCAACTTCAATACCATTAAGCTGAGCAGTGTCGGCACTTAAAACCAAGACTTTTTGCCCTGCATCACTGGCTTGCAGCCAACGACCGGATTCAATTAAAGGTTGATACAAATTTCCATCAACTGGCAGCGCTAACAACTGTGCACCCAAGCTCCCTTGTTGCCGCAAAACCTGATGATTTTTCGCCAAACTCATCGGTAACCGCTGCCAAACTTCAACCGTTTGGATGCCGTTAATGGTTTCGGCCAAGGCTTTGACTTTGGTTTCGGCTTGATCGCTGGTAAAACCTAAGCGCAGCGCATATCGACTACGCGCCATTTCGTTATCCAAGGTTAAATTTAACGAGGCAATCAAACTCATCAACAACAAAAACATCACCCCAGCAATAACCAACACGCTTTGGGTCAACAATAACCGGCCTTTGCGACGAAACAGATTGCCCAAAGCTGCGGCATAAACGGTTGGCAAAAAATGTGCGCCGAAGGCTTCAATCAAACTATCAAAGCGACTGCGCCCAAAATCACTGCCCAAACCATAACTGGCAATCGCTTCACGAACGGTGATGCTTGCACCGCACCAAATGGGCGGTAAAGCCGCTAACAACGGCACTAACACCCCCCCTTGCAGCATGTATTGAATCGCTAATGGCGAATAATCAAAGCCACCGCAAGCTATGTTAAACAAGCCCAAAATTTTGCAGGAGCTGAAATAAGCCGCCGCTAAACTCGGCGCTAATGCCAAGCCAATCGCCAATAGCGCCATCAACAAAATTTCCAGCAAATACAATTGGGCAATGGTCAACGTCGATGCACCCAAGGCTTTCATCACCCCAATTTGGTCGCTTTGCTGGGCGATATGCGCGGAAACTGTGTTTAAAATCAACACACAAGCCAGCGCCAACGACACCAAAGCCATCCACTGCAACACGCCATTGACACCGGCTAAAAACGGTCTGCCCCAATGTTTTTGCGGGTCTTGCAATAATGTGACGTTGACATCA
This sequence comes from Methylomonas koyamae, assembly GCA_945877625.1. GTDB lineage: Bacteria > Pseudomonadota > Gammaproteobacteria > Methylococcales > Methylomonadaceae > Methylomonas > Methylomonas koyamae_C. The sequence continues at coordinate 2,320 of CAMCSF010000220.1, forward strand.
ATTGCGCGTTTAGCCAGCAGAGTGCGGATTTGTTCCGCCACGTTTCGGGCTTGGTCGCTGTCGTAAGGCGGTTTGATTTGGACTAACAGTTGTTTGAATTGTTGAGCGGATAGGCCAAATTGCTCGGCTTGGCTACTATCAATGAAAAAATGCGCTTGGCCGCCGAATTTGGGTGGTTTAACAAAGGGATGACGAACCACAGCGCTAATCTGCAAATGTTGGCTGCCGGCATCGGTCGCTACCTCAATCGAATCACCCACTTTTAAACCAGTAAAGGCCGCTGATAAATTTTCAATCGCTACTTCGCCTTTCGCTGGCCAAATGCCGGATTGCAAGCTGGTTTTATCAAAGCGTTGCTGATTGGGTTGCGGGCGAATCATTAAGGTCGCAATTTGCCAATCCGCATTTTGATGGGCTTTAAATGACACTGTTAATTGCGTCATGCTATCAACCGCTTCAACACCTTCAAGGGCTTGGATTTGCGTCAAAACATTGGCATCAGCCGCTTGGCGCAGGATTAAACTGATATGCGAAGGCTGCGATTGTTGATGCGCGGCATCCATTTTCGATAATTGCAAAGCAATCATGCCGTACAAAGTGCCGACGCAAAACACGCCAGCCGCGATGCTGATAATGGCCATCACGGTTCGCGATTTTGACAGCCACAAATCGGCCCAAACTTTATGCCATAAGGTATTCACAGCCCAGCCACCGTTTGTGTGTCGGCATGAATCCGTCCATTACGGATTTCCAATTTGCGGCTGGCAGCGTCGGCTAAGTTTTCGTTATGGGTGACCATCACCAAGGTTTTGCCTTGGTCGCGTAAATGGGCGAATAAATCAAACACCGCATCGGCGGTGGCGGTGTCGAGATTGCCAGTCGGCTCGTCGGCGACAATCAACGGCGGATCGTTAGCTAAAGCGCGAGCAATTGCTACCCGCTGTTGCTGCCCACCAGACACCTGACTAGGCAAGCGATCAGCCGCATCAGCTAAGCCCACCAACTCCAGTAAATGCAGCGCCCTTTCATGGCGTTCGCGCTTGGATAATTTGCCGACAAAATCCATCGGCAACACGATGTTTTGCCACAAACTTAACGCGGGTAGCAATTGGAAAAACTGAAACACGATGCCCAAATTGACACCACGCCAGGCGCTGAGTTGTTCGCTATTCAGCCGATGCAAAGCCGCGCCATTGACCAACACTTCGCCACGACTGGGATAATCGATGCCAGTGAGTAAATTTAATAAGGTCGATTTGCCATTACCCGATGGCCCGACAATCGCGACAAATTCACCCGCAAAAATGTCTAAGTTAATGTCGTTCAATACCGTTTGCAGGCCACCGGCTTGCAGGTAGTCTTTATAGACGTGTTTTAGTTCGATGATTTTGTTCATGGATAAGCAAGTTTTGAATATTAGACAATCGTAGCATGACAGGCATTTCAACCAGCCCAGTCAATCCATGTTCATCATCAAATACTGACAATCTATATCAGCGGTTGATATACTGAATCATGCGAGAAGATCCAGGAATTCAAACACTTTTAGAGCTGAATGATCAGATTATTGACCAAGGCGATGGCTATTGGATAAAAATCGAGGTGTTACAGGTTAAGCAAACGGATGATATTCCGCACGGTATTCGTTATTCACTGACATTACACGAACCTTATGGAAAAAGAATCTTAGGTTACGACAATGCCCATGCCATTAAATTACCAAAAAAATTTAAATACGCGGGACGACGCCTAAATTACGACCATAAACACCGACATATTAGTGATAAGCGCTTAGCAACAAATCCCCATGTAAGATAAAGGCCGTTATCCCCATAGAAAGCCATGAAATGAGCGTAAAACCAATTGAATTGAGTGAAATTGAGCGAGAACAACTGCTAACGATTATAAAAAAAGGTAGCGATTGGCGAGAAC
>CAMCSF010000221.1 GCA_945877625.1 Methylomonas koyamae
GGATTTAAAACCAAGGCTCGGCCAATCGCTAATTGCTGTTGCTGACCGCCGGACAAGTCGCCGCCACGACGTTTGAGCATTTGTTTTAGCACCGGAAAAATCTCGTAAATACTGTCGGGGACTTTTTTAATCCCTTGTTTATTGGCAGCCCGTAAACCGGTTTTCAGATTTTCTTCGACCGTCAGCAACGGAAAAATCTCGCGACCTTGCGGCACATAACCGATGCCTAATTCGGCACGGGTTTCGGCTTTGGCGCGGCTTAAATCGATGCCATCAAATTGAATACTGCCGTCTGCAACCGGAATTAAACCCATGATGGATTTTAATAAAGTGGTTTTACCAACCCCGTTGCGCCCCATTAAACACACGCAACTGCCTTGTTTAACCTGTAAATCCAAGTCCCATAAAGTATGACTGGCGCCGTAAAATTGTTGTAGTGCGGTAATGTTAAGCATTAGCCCCCCAGATAAACTTGTATAACCCGAGGATCATTTTGTACCTCGTCCATTGTGCCTTCGGTCAACACCGAGCCTTCATGCAATACCGTCACTTTCCGAGCAATGCTACGCACAAATTCCATATCGTGTTCGACCACCACCAACGAATGTTTGCCTTGTAGCGACAACAATAATTCAGCGGTACGTTCGATTTCTTGATGAGTCATCCCTGCAATCGGCTCATCGACCAGCATCACTTTGGGCTCTTGCATTAACAACATGCCAATTTCTAACCATTGTTTTTGGCCATGCGACAAAATCCCCGCTGGCTGGTTAATCAAGCTGCTTAAGCCAATGGTGGTTAACACGTCGTGGATACGGTGGCGTTGTTGTTCATTGAGTTTATGAAACAAAGTCGCCCAAGTGCGTTTGTCGGTTTTTAACGCCAGCTCCAGATTTTCGAACACGGTTAGGGCATCGAAGACACTGGGTTTTTGGAATTTGCGACAAATGCCAGCTTGAGCAATCGCTGGTTCGTCTAATTCCAATAAATCGATGGTTTGCCCAAAAAATACCGTGCCACTATCAGGACGGGTTTTGCCGGTGATGACATCCATTAGCGTGGTTTTACCTGCACCGTTGGGGCCAATCACGCAGCGCAATTCGCCATCGTTGATATACAGCGATAAATGATTGAGGGCTTTAAAACCATCAAAGCTAACGCTGACATCTTCCATGTACAGTACGGGGCCATGTCGGGTATCGACGCTGTCAGTCACCAAAGCACTGGCGACAACATCTTCTGAGTGAGTTAAGGGCATCATGCGCTGGCTACTCCTGTTTTAAGACCGGTTTTGGCTGCGAGGGTTTGGCGTTGACGCTTGAGTAAACCAACGATGCCGTCAGGTAATAACAAGGTCACTAATACAAACACCGCGCCGAGTGAAAACAACCAAATTTCAGGCATCAAGCCGGTTAATACGGTTTTGGCATAGTTGACTAACACCGCACCGATGATGGCACCGTATAAAGTGCCGCGACCGCCGACCGCTACCCAAATCACAATTTCCAACGAGTTCAGTGGTGAAAACTCGCTAGGGTTGATGATGCCGACTTGTGGCACGTACAAAGCCCCGGCAACACCGGCTAACATTGCTGAAAACACAAACACCCACAGTTTGAATAATTCCACGCGATAACCTAAAAACCGCACCCGTGATTCTTGATCGCGAATTGCAGTCACCACCCGACCCAGTTTGCTGTTGACAATCCAACGGCACAGCAATAAAGCCGCGATCAAACTGGCGCCGGAGGCCAATAACAACAGCGAACGCACCGCTTCTGATTGAATATTGAATCCCAAAATATCTTTAAAATCGGTCAAGCCATTGTTGCCGCCAAAGCCCATTTCATTACGGAAAAAAGCCAGTAATAGCGCATAGGTCAGGGCTTGAGTGATGATGGATAAATAAACCCCCGTCACTCGCGAACGAAACGCCAACCAGCCAAACACAAACGCTAATACACCGGGCACTAAAACCACCATTAACAAGGCAAAGCCAAAGTGTTCAAAGCCATGCCAATACCAAGGCAGTTGTTTCCAGTTTAAGAACACCATGAAATCCGGCAATAAGGCATCGCCATACACCCCGCGCGAGCCAATTTGACGCATTAAATACATGCCCATCGCATAACCGCCCAAAGCAAAAAATGCGCCTTGGCCTAACACCAAAATCCCCGCATAACCCCAGACCATGTCTAAGGACAAACCCAGCAGGGCAAAGCATAAATATTTGCCAATTAACGACACGCTGTAAGCGGAAAAATGTAAGGCTGAATCGGCTGGAAACAACAGATTACAGAGTGGAATACCTAGCGTCACGATCAACAATAAGCTCAGGACGCTGCTGTAAGATTTATCTAAATTAGCCATCATGGTTAGGCCTCCGCTGCCCGGCCTTTTTGTGGGAATAAACCCCGTGGCCGTTTTTGAATGAATAAGATGATGAAAACCAACACCAGAATTTTGGCTAATACCGCACCGGCATAAGGTTCTAAGAATTTATTGGCTATCCCCAAAGTGAAGCCAGCCACCAAGGTGCCAAACAAATTACCAACCCCGCCAAACACCACCACCATGAAGGAATCGACGATATAAGCTTGACCGAGATTAGGTCCGACGTTGGTGATTTGACTCAGCGCGACGCCAGCGACACCGGCAATCCCTGAACCTAAGCCAAAAGTCATCGCATCGACTTTCGCAGTAGGAATCCCCATTGCTCTCGCCATGCCACGGTTTTGTGCCACAGCACGCACTTCTAAGCCGAGTTTGGTACGTTTTAAGATTTGCAATAAAGCGGTAAACACCAGCAGGCAAAACACCAGAATGTAAAACCGGTTCCAAGTTAAGGACAGAAAGTCGTTGATTTGCCATGAACCACTTAACCAGCTGGGTGTAGCGACACTGCGGTTAAGCGGTGAAAAAATCGAACGCACGGTTTGTTGTAAAAATAGACTGACGCCAAAGGTGGCCAATAAAGTCTCTAAAGGACGACCGTATAAGAAGCGAATAATCCCGCGTTCAATCGCGACACCGACCAAAGCCGAGACTAAAAACGCCACCGGAATCGAGATAATCAACGCTAAGCCCAAATGATTAGGCAGTAATTGTTGCATCACATAAGTGCTATAAGCGCCTAGCATCATTAACTCGCCATGCGCCATATTGATGATGCCCATTACCCCAAAGGTAATCGCCAAACCAATCGCTGATAACACTAAAACCGCACCCAGACTTAAGCCGAAAAACACAGTTTCAATCGCGGCATAGGCTTGGATTCTCGCTTGAATATTGCTCAAAGCAGCGGCTGCCAAGTTGCGAATATCGCTATCGGCTTCTTGAAATTCGCCATCGCTGTTTTGTTCGGTCATCGCTTGCAAACGGTTAACCACATCTTGGCTGTCGTGTTCTTTGAGTTGGTTAATCGCATCAATTCGCACCGCTTTGTCGGCGCTGTCCATGTCTTGTAATAGCAAGATTTGTTCAATCGCTTGTTTAACGGTTGGCGCGGTTTCGATGCTTAAGCGTTGGCGTAATAAAGCCAACACTTTGTTATCCGCTTCTTTGCTAATGGCTTTGACGGCGGTTAAGCGCACCTCGGCATCGTTGGCATTAAGCTGTAATTGACCAATCAATTTGCGTAAGTTGCCGCGCAGTTTGTTGTTGAGATTGATTTTGCTGACCGCGCTGCGATCCACTTCACCCAAAGCAGCGCTGCTGAGCGCATCGCTAAGTTGGTAGCCCGCGTTAGATTCTTGAGCAATCACCAACTTGGCTTCGGCTTTTAACTCAAACAATTTGCCGTCTTGCAATGCTTGTAACAGATTGAGGCTTTGCGGTTCGATCGCGAGTTGTTCAATCGCCGCTTCGCGATCTTGGATACTGCCTTGTCTTAACAAATCTAAGGCTTGGTTAAAGTCGCTAGGGCTTTGGGCTAGGCAGGGAAGGCTGACAGCTAACATCAGCGAAAAAATAAATCTTGGAAGCCGTTTAAAAACACCGGAATTAGCAAGGCGAAACGGTGTTGATTTAAAGCGTGTCAGCGATGTTTTTAAATGGGTTCTAAAAGTTGAGCTAGGCATGACGATTCCTCGAAGAGGGGGATACCCTCGGCATCCGTGCCGTGGGTATCCAAACATCCAATGTTATTTGTAGTTCTGTCCAGAACACTTTTTGGTTTTGGTATTGAAGTTGCCGCAACTGATTGGGGCAGTCCAATCGGCAATAATCGGTTTGCTTTC
>CAMCSF010000222.1 GCA_945877625.1 Methylomonas koyamae
CCCTACAGTTTTTTAAAGTAGTTAAGCTTTAAACGAGTCATTAAAATCAAGATTGCTAGAAACAGTGGCTGCACCGAATAGCAAAGTGGAGATAATGAATTCACCAGACATAAAACCAAATAGGCCGATAGTAAAAGATAAGCCTGTGAAAATATCGCGGTATAAATTGTTTGATTTGTTCATGGTTGCCCCTAGACTGAATTCAGTCGCTTTAATGTAGACGACTTAACTATAGCGGCTATTTATTTATTTACAATACAGTGTTTTGTGGATGCTTTGTTTCTTTAAGAGCAACAATACTGACATCAAGCTGTCATATTGAGCTGATAACGGCTTAGGCAAGGTTGGTTAGTAAGGTTTCGGCGTGATGTTTTGGCAACTTGACGCGAGTGATGACGGTATCTGAAAAGTCTTGAGCAATAATACTGCCGTCGAGTTTTTTTAAATGATATTCCAAGCCTTGCAGCTGATTGTAGTTAAGGTGGAGTGTTAGCTCAGCCATTTCGATATGCTCAACAATCTCGGCACAATCAATCACTTGCTTAGCCAGATTACTGTAAGCGCGAGTCAAACCACCCGCGCCCAGTTTCACACCGCCAAAGTAGCGAATCACCGCCACTACCAAGTTAATTAATTGCTTGCCTTCCAAATGCTGAAAAATCGGCTTGCCAGCGGTGCCACTCGGTTCGCCAGCATCGTTAAAGCGGCAAACCAAACCATCTGGCGATTGCACTCGATAAGCGTAAACAATATGGCTGGCATTCGGATGTTGCAGATGCAGTTGTCTGATAAACAACAAGGCTTCTTGCTCATTGCTACAAGGGCTGATGTGGCCGATAAAACGCGACTTTTTAATCAGTTCCTCGGTTTCGCAAGCTTTGACAACAATTTTCACAGATAACTTAGATTTTCAATTTGCTAAAACGAGCGTTGTAATCTTCCAGCTTTAACGCACCGCTGATGCCTTCACGCTGATGTGACGCCGAGAAAAAGTAAGTGCGCGGCAATTCGCTATACCAACTTGGGTCGATTTCGTAACGTAATTTTTGTGCGTTATCGTTGGCAAACACCCAGTTTTCGAGATCGGCTAAATGGTATTTTTCCATTAACTTTTGAATATCGCCGCTCGCTGATTGTTCATCGGTTGAAAGCATGACAATTTTTAGCTGGGGGCGATTTTTGTGAATACTGCTCAACAATTCCATGTCTTTAATACAAGTCGAACAATCCAAAGACCAAATCACCAACATAAAGCCTTGATTGTTTTTTTCGGTCAAAATTTGCTGATAACTGCCAGTATCAAAGCCTCTAATGGCTTTGGTTTCGGCAAAGCTGAGTTGGCTGGCGATTACTAATAAGGCGGCGCTTAAAATACGTTTCATGTTCATCTGAAAACCTCGGTTACAAAAGGCTGTTAATAGCCGGAAAATGTTGGAGTAAATGCTGTCTAAATTGTTCAATTTGCTCGGCATCGTTACGTTGTTGACGATCAATTGTCACCGCAATATCGCCTACCACCTGCATCGGCGAGGCGGATAAAAATACCAATCGATCCGCCAAAGCAATCGCTTCGCGCAAATCGTGCGTCACGAACAACACCGTATGTGGTCGTTGCAGCCAAAGATTTTGCAGCGAATTTCTAATCTGTCGCGCGGTGGGTGCATCCAGCGATACAAACGGTTCATCCATCAACAAAATATCGGGATTAATCGCAAAAGCCCGAATAATCGACACTCGCCGTTGCATTCCCAATGATAAACGCTGCGGATAAACAGCTTGCACATCGGCTAATTGCATTTCCGCTAACAAACTATCGATTAACTGAGTCGGCGGCGATTGTTCAAACACCAGCTCGATATTTTCGCGAACCGTATGCCAAGGCAATAAGCGCGGATTTTGGAATACATAACCAATCTGCGGCGGTCTAGCTTGTTCAGTTAAAGCAATTTGACCCTGAAACTGCGAATCAAGCCCAGCAATGAGATTCAACAAAGTGGTTTTGCCGCAGCCAGAAGGCCCGACTAAACAAACAAATTGATTCGGCTCTATCTGGAGTTGCAAATCAGCAATCGCACAATGCAGACGACCATCGGCATTAAAGGTTTTATTAGCAATATTGATATCAATGCTACTCATCGCCGCCACCGCTGGGCTTTTTTATCCAAAGGTTTCAATATCAGCACTTCAATCAATTGAATCACCGCAACAAACGCCACCGTATAAGCCAGCAGACTGGCGACATCAAATAATTGGAAAAACAAGTGCAATTGATAGCCCATGCCATTACTGCGCCCCAATAATTCGACCACCAAAATAATCTTCCAGATTAACGCCAAACCAGAGCGCGTCGCTGCCATCACAAACGGATGTAATTGCGGCCAAATTACATGTACAAAGGTTTTTCGTCGGCTAAACCGATAACTTTGTGCCATTTCCAATAAGTCTTGATTTAAGGTGCGAGTGCCTTCGCGGATCGTGACAATCACATTCGGTAGCTTATTAATCACCACCGCCAAAATCGCCGCCCACTCAATCAAACCAAACCAGACATAGCAAAGAATAATCGTCACTAAAGCCGGTACATTTAAAAAAATCACCAGCCAGTTATCGAAAAAAGCATCCAGGGTTTTATGTCTGCCCAATAACACGCCAATCCCACAGCCCAACAACATGGCGATGGTAAAACTGCTGATTAAACGCAATAAAGTCGCGCCTAAATGGTAGGGCAGTTCGCCAGAGGCTATCGCTTGCCACAACACGGTGGCGACTTTAATCGGTGTCGGTAAAGTATTGCTATGAAACAGCGTGGCTGCCAATTGCCACAGCGCCACTAGCAGCAATAAAGATAACGCTGCTAGGGTTTGAGGATGACGCAGAAACCGACTGAACATTAATCAGCCGACCAAAAAGTACCTGCTTGCAGTTGTCCGCTTTTGCCGGTCAGTTTGTTATCGCCGAGTTTGCTTAAAAAACCATATACGGTTTCAGCGGCTTTTTGATTCGCCACGCCCCAGTCAGCAACCCGACCTTGGCAATAACGCTGTCTAATTAGTTGTTGGCTGGTTGGATCTTCGGCTTCAGTTAAGGCAATGATTTGCTGCCAAGCCGCATCTTCGTTACATAATTTGTCACGGGCAATATGGGTGGTGGTTAAGAACTGTTGTAACGCGGCTTTATGTTGATTAGCCCAGCTTTGTTTAAACACATAACCCAAGCTAGGCACTGATGATTTCACCCCTAATTGGCTAATAATCTGTTCGCCGCTTAATAATTGCTGATAGCCTTCGGCTTCTAAACGGGCGGCAAATTGCCAATAAGTTAAAACCGCATCAATGCGTTTGCTGGTTAATTGTTGATTCAGCAATGGCGGTGCGCCAAAGACTTTTTCGACTGATTGATTCAAATCAATGCCTTGTTGCAAACCCAAAGCTTGCAGCAATAACCAGTTTTTATCCAACTCGCCACCGGCAATCCCCAGTTTTTTACCTTTAAGATCAGCCAGCGATTTGATACTGCTATCAGCCGCAACCAGCAAACCGCCAGCGCTGTTAGAAAATGGCGTGAAGCTGTAATCGCTACCTTCGGCGCGCATACTGGATACCCAAATCCAGTCAGAAACTATCATATCGACGCTACCCGATTGCAACGCCACTTTGCCTGCTTGTTGATTGGCTAAGTTGACGGTTTCGATAGCAAAGTCTTGATTTTCAAGTAAATGATGATTTTCAATCGCTGCCAATTCCCAAGCCAGCGTTCCAGACGCCATCACGCCTAAGTGAATCACCGTTTTTTCGCCAGCCATGCCAAGATTTGAGCACAGCGCACTAAATACAAATAACAGGGTTTTATAATTCATGGTCCAGTCCGTAGCCGCTAAAGATTAAAAGCTTAATTTTAACGCAGGGATTGGTGCACTGCCATTAAGTTAAGCCGTTCGCTGAGCTGCGTCGAAGCGAAAAACAGGCTGTAGCTTGGTTAGCCAGCGGCAAGACTGTTTGCTGACACACTTTTATTTTGTCATCCCGAAGGAATCCCTTAACCTCTAAGTTAACCAATACCTTTAAAGTTAAGTGATCCCTAACGGGATGACAAAACAAAAGTGGCTCAGCCATTTCAAACCATACTATTCCACAGGTGATCACATCGTTTTGCGTTAAAAAGCACAGTGATTGGGTAACATCAGTTAAATAACGGATGTTAGCCAAC
>CAMCSF010000223.1 GCA_945877625.1 Methylomonas koyamae
ATCGAAATTAAAGAAAACACTAACTGGCAAGGCAGACCGTTAGACGGTATCCCTTTCCACCCTTACTACACTGTGAAAGATATTGTTGGCGTTGGTGTCTTCATGTTCTTCTTCGCGGTAGTGATTTTCTATATGCCGGAAATGGGCGGTTTCTTCTTGGAACACGCTAACTTTATCCCAGCTGATCCTCTAAAAACGCCAGAGCACATTGCACCGGTTTGGTATTTCACACCGTTCTATGCCATTTTGCGTGCGGTACCTGATAAGTTTGCCGGTGTTATTGCGATGGGCGGCGCTATCGTCGTATTGTTCATCTTGCCTTGGTTAGATCGTAGTCCGGTTAAATCAATCCGTTACCGTGGCGGCATGTTCAAAAAAGCTTTATTACTATTCGTTATCAGCTTTATCGGCTTAGGCTATTTGGGCACACAGCCAGCTACTCCAGTAGCAACCAACATTGCACGGGTTTTCACTGCGATTTACTTTGGTTTCTTCTTATTGATGCCTTTGTACACTCGCTGGGAAAAAACCAAACCACTTCCAGAACGCTTAACTGAGCAACGTACCCTTGAAGATCGCATTCCTGATGCTATCGCTTTATTCGACGAAGTCACTATCGCTGAACAATCGACTAATGCAGCGGGTGCAACCGTTACTCAAAGAAGGCCGAATCCGGCAGGCATTAAAGCTGTGCTGTTTCGATTTGTTAAGAACTTAAAAGAAAGCCTCGATTAAGCTATGAAAACAATAATAACTACACTTTTGTTGTTGCTGTCTCTGAGCGCACATGCCAGCGGTGGTGACGTTAAACTGGAATCAGCCGACATTGATTTGTCGGATACTGCTTCTTTGGAGCGTGGCGCGAAACATTACGTCACTTACTGTTTAGGTTGCCATGCGGCTAAACACATTCGTTATAAACGTATCGCTTTAGATTTACATTTAGACGAAAGTGAAATCCTGAAAAATGTAGCGCCACAAGGTGCTGGCATTTACGACCAAATGCATTCAGCCATGAATGGCCACGATGCTGAAAAATGGTTTGGCACTACACCGCCAGACTTGTCGTTAATTGCCCGCTCTCGCGGTGCAGACTGGTTGTATAGCTATTTGAAAGGTTTTTATGCGGATAAAAGCAAACCAACTGGCGTTAACAACTTAGTCTTTAAAGATGTTGCGATGCCTAACGTGTTCTGGCAACAACAAGGCACCCAAACCGCTGTGATCAAAAACATTGATGGTCACGATGTGGTTGCTGAATTGAAGCTTGAACAACCCGGCCAAATGTCACCTAAAGAGTTCGATCGCATGGTCAACGATTTAGTCAACTTCTTGGTCTACGTTGGCGAGCCGGTTCAACTGGAAAGACAAGCAATGGGCAAATACGTTTTATTCTTCTTATTGATGATTATTGCGTTAGCTTATTTATTGAAAAAAGAATATTGGAAAGACGTTCACTAAGTCTTTTTAAGCGGAACGCCACTCGGCGTTCCGCAATCTTTCCGCCTCGCTTTACCCCCAGCCGTAGCCTCCCCAAATCCACAATCAACCGTGTTACAATTTGCCCCGTTCCAAACCCCGTTAATTAAAGAGGTTATTCTTCGTGGCAAACATCACTAGCCGAAAGTCGGCAATGACTCTTTTTACATCGTCAACCTGCATTTTGAGCCATTGCGCTCGTTTAGTTGTCCATGAAAAAGCAGTTCCTGCTGATATTGAGTTTTTTGACTTAAATAATCCGCCCGAAGATTTACTCGAACTTAATCCCAACGGCAATTCACCTACCTTTGTTGAACGTGACTTAGTGCTATACGATGCTCGCATTATCATGGAATACCTTGATGAGCGTTTCCCACATCCTGCTTTGCATCAAATGGACCCTGTATCCCGCGCTAACGCCAGAATGCTAATCAAACGCATCGACCAAGACTGGTATGCTTTACTCGATGAAATTCGAAGCTTAGGTGACAAAAAAAACAGCAAACAAAAGAAAATGCTCAAAGAAAGCTTACTTGCAGCAGCACCAGTCTTTGAAGCAACGCCCTATTTCATGAGTGATGAATACTCCATGATAGATTGTGTGATGGCTCCATTCCTATGGCGATTACCTAGCATTGGCATCGACATTACTAGCTTAGGTAAAGGCATCACCGCTTATTCCAATCGCTTATTCACTCGAAAAGCTTTCCAAGATAGCTTAACGACCGATGAAAAAAACATGATGCCGATAGCCAAATGACTCCATTAAAACCCTATCTACTCCGCTCCATTTATGAATGGATAGTCGATAACGACATGACACCCCATTTGCTAGTTAATGCCGAATATCCGAACGTTAGCTTGCCGACCGATTTCGTTGAAGATGGACGGATTGTGTTAAATATTCGTCCTTCTGCCGTTCAAGGTTTGTTATTAGGCAATCAAGAAATTCAATTTGACGCGCGCTTTGCTGGCAAATCGATGCGAATCAAAGTGCCTTGCAAAGCCGTCTTAGCAATTTATACCAAAGAAAATGGTCGAGGGATGTTCTTCGATCCAGAGGAAGTCGAAGAAGAGGATGAAACACCGCCTCCGCCACCGCAAAGACCACAATTACGCGTCGTAAAATAATAGTCATGTACAGCGAAGCTGAAATTATCAAGCGTCTCAGCGATGAGTTACCCCATTGGTATTATGAAAATGGCTGGATTCGTCGCAAAATCAAAACCAGCGGCTGGAAATCGACATTAATGGTGGTCAACACCATCGGTCATTTGGCGGAAAAAGCCTGGCACCATCCTGATTTAACTGTTTCGTATGCGTTTGTGATCGTCAAATTAGTCACTCACGCTGAAAAAGGCATTACTGACAAAGACTTTGCCTTAGCTAAAAAAATTGAAGAGGTCGTGATGTGGGATGCAGCGGAAAGCTCCGCGGGCATTCTGGAAGGCACTCCCGACGATCCCCGTTTTAAATACATAAAAAAAGATTGAGGACAGCAGCATGACTGAAATCACAGAGATACCCAGCCCGTTTTGCGGTATCGGCAGCGATGACTTAAGCATCCAAGTAGACGGTGTACAGCTTAAAGTCACAGCGAATGGTTGCGGGGTAAACACTCCCGCCTTTGAGCAAGCGATTACCGACACCCAAGCCAGCATTGCTGGTCAACCAGCCAGTTTGGCGGAAGCAGTGGCCAAAGCCGCGCAAATCCTACGCGACACTCAGCAACCGGTGATTGGTGGTTGCGCCACTGACGTCAACGGCATGAGAGCGTTATTGGCGGTAGCTGATAAAACCGGTGCAGTAGTCGACAACCTCAATTTTAATGTTGCGCGTCGTAATATACTGGCTTTGCAAGATAGCGGCTGGATGAACACGACCTTGGCTGAATTGAAAAATCGCTGTGATGTTTTATTAATCGTCGGCACCGATTTAGAAGCCTTTGCACCACGTTTTTTCGAGCGTTACTTGTGGAACCCCGAATCCATGCATTTGGCTGACACTAATAATCGCCAAATCATTTACCTCGGCAAAGCACCATCTGCCAACGCATCAACCTCACCTGCCGGTAAAAAAGCCGAAGTAATGACTTGTGCTGATGCCGATTTACCTGAAGTGACCGCTGTTTTATCCGCACTATTGCGAGGCAAAACTTTACAAGCTACATCTGTCGCTGGCATTGAAATATCGGCATTACAAGCAATTGTTGACCAACTCAAAGCAGCGCAATACGGGGTAATTTTGTGGGGCGCAGGCGCTTTAGGTTTCGAGCAAGCCGAGCTGACCGTACAAACTTTATGCAGCATTGTTAAAGACATCAACTTGCAAGGCACTCGCTGCTCTGGCTTCCCATTGGGCGGCAAAGAAGGCGACCAAACCGCCAACCAAGTTTGCGGCTGGACCACAGGCTATCCTGCTCGCGTCAACTTCGCTCGCGGCTATCCAGAATACGACCCGTATTTATACGACACCCAAACCATGCTCAACAACGGCGAAGCCGACGCCTTAATTTGGGTCAATGCGTTTAACGCCAACGCCTTACCTCCTGCCAGCGATTTACCGACGATTGTGATTGGTCGCTCAGGCATGAGTTTTGCCAAACAACCGGATGTTTTCATCCCTGTTGGCACGCCAGGTATCGACCACGCTGGCCACGCTTATCGCTTAGATAACGTCGTCGCGATTAGACTAAAAAAATTACGAGACGCCGGCTT
>CAMCSF010000224.1 GCA_945877625.1 Methylomonas koyamae
CGGTAAGGTTTGCCTTGTAATGCTTGGCGAACTTGGAAATAAATTTCTCCAGCCACCTCTTGATGAGCCAAATCTGGCGCGGGTGACATCATAAAAGCCTCACCATCAATCAGTTCGTATTGAACATCATCAGACCAAGTTAAATAATCACCGTAGTTGTAATGCTGTGTGTTTTTAAATGCTAAAGCCATAAATTCTCCAGCGGGTTTTAATAACAGTATCTAATGGCCGCAACAATTTTAATTTTGTCGCTGTTCGGCCTGTTCTGCTTCCCATCCCTTCAATGCTAATAACACAGCTCTTGGTACCTGACGAGCACCAGAACCATAAGCACTCACCGTTCTAGGCGTTAAGCCCAAAGCATTTGCCGCTTGCGCCAAACTTAAACCATGTCTTTCCCGCCAACCAGCAAATAAACGGGTAGCTTCATTAGATGCATTCTGTGTTTGTGCATCCAGCCACAAAGTATCAGCACCAATTTGAATATCCAGCTCTGGCCATTCCACTGTCCAACCTTCACCTTCAATGACTACAGCTTTGCTAAATTCTTCAATATTTTGCAATGGCTTCAAACCGGGAAATTTATCAAACGCATCTGCCAGTGATACCGTAAAAATACCACCATCGATAAAAGTCAGTTTTAGCCGGTATTCTGGTAAGGCCTTAACCGCTTGCAAACGGGGGCGTCTCATCGTTGCCATGTTTTCCACTCCTCAATTAAATCGCTTTGATTAGCCACTAGCCAGCTTTTAACTTCGCGAAGCAGGTCACGCGGCACATTGCCCGTCACCAACTCTAATGTCACCAAATCAAATGTTGCATTCACTTCACCGCCTACCAAATGTACATGCATAGGCTCATGATCTTTTTCACGAAGTTGCAGGCGGTATTTGTTACGAAAACGTTGTTTGGTCGTCATGTGCCGATAATATAAAGCTCTAAGTTCGAATAGCAAAGCCTATTTGATCAACCTTTTTACTCAAAAAACCGCTTCAAATAAACCCCAGTATGCGACTGCGGATTATCAGCAATCTCTCTTGGTGTACCTTCTGCGACTAAAGTCCCGCCGCCGCTCCCGCCTTCTGGCCCCATATCCACCAGCCAGTCAGCGGTTTTAATCACGTCCAGATTATGCTCGATGATAATCACCGTGTTACCGTGATCGCGTAGCTTATGCAGTACGGTCAGTAGTTGCTTGATGTCGTGAAAATGCAGGCCAGTGGTCGGTTCGTCGAGAATATACAGCGTGGTGCCGGTATCGCGTTTTGATAATTCTTTCGCCAGTTTCACCCGTTGCGCTTCACCGCCAGACAGCGTCACCGCGTTTTGACCGAGCGTGATGTAGCTCAAACCAACATCCATCAAAGTTTGCAGTTTGCGCGCCAAACTCGGTACCGCACTGAAAAATTGCAGGGCATCTTCAACGGTCATTTCCAAAACTTCGTGGATGGTTTTGCCTTTGTAGCGGACTTCTAGGGTTTCGCGGTTGTAGCGTTTGCCTTGGCAAATGTCGCAGGGCACGAAAATGTCGGCTAAAAAGTGCATTTCTACTTTAATCACGCCATCGCCAGCACAGGCTTCACAGCGGCCACCTTTGACGTTAAAGCTGAAGCGCCCCGGTGTGTAACCGCGTGAACGGGCTTCCGGTGTGGCGGAAAATAATTCCCGCACTGGGGTGAAAATTCCGGTGTAAGTGGCTGGGTTCGAGCGCGGGGTGCGGCCAATCGGGCTTTGATCTATATCAACGATTTTGTCGAATTGATCCAAGCCTTCAATCGCCTCACACGGCGCAGGAATACAGCTGGCTCCGTTGATTAATCGCGCGGCGTGGCTGTACAAGGTGTCGTTAATCAAGGTTGATTTGCCGGAGCCGGAAACGCCGGTGACGCAAGTCAGCAAGCCAACCGGAAAACTGACATCGACGTTTTTCAGATTATTGCCGCTGGCGTTGCGGATGGTAATCAGCTTTTTGGCATCGCGCGGAGTGATTTTTTCCGGCACTTCAATACTCAAAGCCCCCGACAAATATTGACCGGTCAGCGAATTGGGGTCAGTGAAAATCTGTTCCGGCGTGCCTTGCGAAACAATTTGACCGCCATGAACGCCAGCGCCGGGGCCAATATCAACAATGTAATCAGCGGCGCGAATCGCATCTTCGTCATGTTCGACCACAATCACGGTGTTGCCCAAGTCACGCAAACGGAACAAGGTGTTGAGTAGGCGTTGGTTGTCGCGTTGATGTAAGCCGATCGATGGCTCGTCGAGCACATACATCACGCCGACCAAGCCAGCACCGATTTGGCTGGCGAGTCGAATCCGTTGTGCTTCGCCGCCTGATAAGGTGTCGGCGCTACGGTCTAGGGTTAAATAATCCAAGCCGACATTGACCAAAAACTCTAAGCGTTCCTGGATTTCTTTGTTGATTTTGGCGGCAATTTCACCGCGATGGCCGGGGATTTCCAAGTGTTGGAAAAATGCCAAAGTTTGTTTAATCGGCAAGCGGGTGACGTGGTGTAAAGGCGAATCGGCAACAAACACATTGCGAGCGCCTAAATTCAAGCGTGCGCCATCGCAGCTGGTGCAAACTTGATGAGCTAAATATTTCGCCAATTCATCACGTACCATTTGCGAATCGCTTTCGTGATAACGGCGTTCCATATTAGGAATAATGCCTTCAAAACTATGGCGGCTGGTTTTAGCTTTACCGGTGCCCATTTGAAATTGGAAGCTGATAATGTCGTCACCGCTGCCGTATAAAATCGCCGCTTGCACCGATTTGGGGATGCTGGAAAACGGCGCTTCGGGATCGAAGCCATAATGTTCGGCTAAGGCGCAGATGATTTGGTAGTAATAAGCATTGCGTCGATCCCAGCCACGCACCGCGCCGCCAGCCAAGCTGATTTCTGGATTATGCACCACCAATTGTGGGTCAAAATTTTGTCGTACACCAAGCCCGTCACAACTGGGGCAAGCGCCTTTGGGATTGTTGAATGAGAAAATCCGTGGTTCCAACTCGCTCAAGCTATAACCGCAATGTGGGCAGGCGTAGCGTTCGGAAAATAATAATTGCTGGTCGTTGTCCATTGAGGCGGCAATCGCCAAACCATCGGATAAACGCAAAGCGGTTTCAAACGATTCCGCCAAGCGCAAAGCCATGTCGTCGCGGATTTTGAAGCGGTCAACAATCACCTCGATGGTGTGTTTTTTCTTCAAATCTAGTGCCGGCGGTTCGTCTAATTCGTAAATTTCGCCGTCAATTCGGGCACGTAAAAAACCTTGGGCTTTTAAATCTTCCAACAGTAAAACGTGCTCGCCTTTGCGGTCGTTAATCACTGGCGCTAACAACATCCAGCGTTCGCCTTCCGGTTGTGCCAACACCAAATCGACCATTTGGCTAACGGTTTGCGCTTCTAAGGAAACCCCGTGTTCAGGGCAGCGAGGAATCCCGACCCGAGCGTATAGCAAACGCAAATAATCATAGATTTCGGTGATGGTGCCGACGGTAGAGCGGGGATTGTGCGAGGTGGATTTTTGCTCAATTGAAATTGCTGGTGACAAGCCTTCAATATGATCGACATCCGGCTTTTCCATCATCGACAAAAACTGCCGAGCGTAAGCGGATAAGGATTCAACATAACGCCGCTGGCCTTCTGCGTAGATAGTGTCAAACGCCAATGACGACTTGCCCGACCCCGATAAACCAGTAATCACGATCAAGCTATCGCGGGGAAGGTCTAGGTCGATGTTTTTAAGATTGTGAGTACGAGCGCCACGAATACTGATGGTGTCCACTGAGCTAAATTCCTGCAACAAGAGAAGCTCATACTATACGGGGCTTTGCGCGGATTAGGCAAAGGGCGGGGCTAAAAACCGGTTAACAATCGTTGAAAATATCAGCTAATTGTTTAGCGTCTAGCACACGATCCAGCCACAGCTCAATTTCTGGTTGGCCAGCGTTGGCAATGCGTTCGGTCACTTCTGTTGGCATGGCACCAAAGCGACGGGCTAAAAGTCGTTGTAAAGCGAGGCGTTCGCCTTTAATTTCACCCTTAAGTTCGCCCTCAGCTTTATAAGCAAGCGCCCATTCTTCAAGTCGTTCTGACAGCATAATTTTGATCTCCTGCAAATCATCTAATTCGGGAAGTACGATACCGTAATTGGCTTTTCGCATCAATGTAGCCCGTAACCA
>CAMCSF010000225.1 GCA_945877625.1 Methylomonas koyamae
GTTGGCAAAGCCAAAACTGCAGTAGCAAGTTTGTTTTTTGATTTAATCAAGGGCAAATCCTCATTTCAGTTAACAAATCCGATTTAGCCAACACTTTTTGTATTGGCACAACAATCAGTTGCAATAGAGCAAATACCATGCCAATAAAAAGTTTTTCTAAGCTTTATTCAAGACCAACCTGAATACATCTAAATAATCATATGCTTATCTACTTTAAAAATATAAGCATCGCTGTGTTTGAATTTTTTTAAGCCTGCCATTGAGAATTTTTAACAATTGAACTGTGTTATATGACACAAATCGCAATTTATTTTTGCGTCAAATAACACAGTTTTATTTATGGTCTTCGCTACTTAGCCTATTAATTCGCCATTTTTGGCACAAAACTCCCACAAATCAGGCTTTTTAATGGCTAAAAACACGCCAAAAACCGCCAAAAATCCCGTTTCAAAACCAAAACTGTGTCATATGCCACAGTTTTTAGGCGAAAATTATCATTTCTGCATAATCATGATGCTCATCAGTCGATAGATAGTGCTTTGACAGGCATGGAACAATTATTGCTTAGCTAATGCAGCGCTGATGGTTACTATCAGCAAAAGCCCTTTTTCAACACCACTTATAAAAATCACAATGTCTCAACCGCCTTTGCTGCAAGCTGTTAATTTAGTTGTTCACTACAAATCCCATCAAGCCATCGACAATCTCAATCTCTCGGTTCCGGCTGGCTGTGTTTACGCCATGCTCGGCGGTAACGGTGCCGGTAAAACCTCAACCATAAGCACTTTTCTAGGTTTCAATTTACCGACTAGCGGCCAAGTGCTCATCGACGGCGAAACCCCACAACAAAACCCAGCGGCGGTTCGCGCCAAATTGGCTTATTTACCGGAAAACGTCGCCTTGTACGATTACATGAGCGGTTTGGAAAATCTGAGTTTTTTCTGTGCTTTGGCAGGTATTCATCTCAACAAACAACAAGCGACTGAATTACTCAATGGCACCGGCTTACAAGCCGATGCCCATCACAAACGAGTGGCTATGTATTCCAAAGGTATGCGGCAAAAAGTCGGTTTAGCGATTGCCGATGCTAAACAAGCTAAGGTGATGCTGTTAGATGAACCGACTTCTGGATTAGATCCCAGCGCCGCCAACGATTTTGCACAACGGATTCGTAACGCTGCCGATAAAGGCATGGCGGTGCTAATGGCTACCCATGATTTGTTTAATGCCAAACAGGTAGCGGATCGAATCGGGATTATGAAAACCGGTCGCTTAGTTGAAGAGTTTGATGCGCACAGCGTGGCCCATGACGAACTAGAAGCTAAATATCTGGCTCATGCACGAGGCTTATAATGATTATCGCCATCGTAAAAAAAGAAATGCTCGCCCTACTGCGCGATGGGCGGTTTTTATTATTAGCGCTATCGATTTTTATCTTGCTCAGCGGTTTTTTCCTCGCCTCCAGCGCTGAATACCAACAAATTCAGGCTGAAAAACAAGCGATTGGTGCCGACGTTCGCCAACAATGGGATAACCAAGGCGTTAAAAATCCACATTCGGCGGCGCATTTTGGGATTTATGTTTTCAAACCTGATTTAGCTTTGGCTGCGATAGATCCCGGTTTACGCCCGTTTACCGGCCAATCGCTTTGGTTAGAGCCACACAAACGCAACTTAAACCGCTATACCCCAGCCGCCGACCAAACTTTAGCCGGTCGCTTTGGGCAAATGACCGCCGCTTTTGTGTTGTATGCATTATTGCCTTTGATGATGATTGCTTTGGCGTTTAACGCCATCAGCCAAGAACGCGAACAAGGCACCTTGCGAATGCTGCATTGCTTAGGTATTTCCGGCAAACAGTTATTGTTGGGCAAATTGATTGGCTTATTAAGCGCTTTTATTTTGGTATTAAGCCCTGCTGTGGTGGTTTCGCTGTCAATTTTGGCTTATCAATTCAGCTTGAATAGCAATGATTTGATACGAATGCTGATTTTAAGCTGGGGATTTTTGAGCTATTACGCGATTTTTGCCGCCTTATCGATGGCCGTCTCAGCCGCGTTACCGAGTAGTCGCGCAGTGTTGTTTAGTCTGGTGGCATTTTGGCTGGCTAGTGTTTTAGTCGCGCCACGCATCGGTGCCGCAGTTGCCGAAAGCTTGCAACCCAGCCCTGAAGCCACCCAGTTTTGGCAAGCCATACACCATGATATTCAAAATGGCTTGGATAACGACGGTAACGCCAAAGCCCGTGAAGCCGCCTTCAAACAACAAGTCTTACAGCAATACGGCGTTGAACGTCCCGAAGATTTACCCTTGGGCTACACCGCTTTGTTACGGCATTTTAATGACGAATACGCCAGCAAAGTTCACGACTTACACTTTGGCAAATTGCGTAACGGCTTCCAGCAACAACAAGCTTTAAGCCATTTAGCATCCTGCTTAGGGCCGACGATTGCCATGCGCTCATTATCAATGACCTTGGCTGGCATGGATTTACGCCATCAATACCATTTTGACGATGCCGCCGAACAATATCGTCATTATTTCATTGGCTTAACCGACGATTGGGACAGACAACGTAGCCAAGGCACTCAACGTAATGCCGAAGGCGATAATTTAGATTGGCATAGCGTCGAAGCGTTTAACTACACCCCGCCCAACTGGCAATTCGCGCTAACAACCGCTTGGCTCGATTTAGTGGTTTTAGCGGCTTGGTTAGCAGCAGGGTTAAGTGTATTAATCTTGGCAGCACGGAGATTAAAGCCATGAAACAGTTATTAAAAGTTGAAAGCCTGCGTTTTTTACGCAATCCATTAAATCGTTGGGTATTAGCAGTATTTCTGGTTTTATTAGCAAGCTCGGCAATTTGGGCCGGACTATCTGCCAACCAATTTCGGCAACGTAGTAATCAGCATCAACAACAATGGCAAAGCAGCCTAGAAAAGTTACAAAATCCAGCTAATAGTTCATCGTCTATTCCAGAACCTTGGGCCGATTTACCGGCATTAGGCGGCTTGGCGTTAAGTATTCGGCAGTTTGATTTACTCAATCCTGAAATTCGGATTTTGCCCCGTAGCCGTTACAACGATGGTCGCAATAGCGATGCTTTGTTTAATCCTTTACTACGCGAATTGGGGTTGCCGGATTTTGCGACCGTCTTGGTTTTATTACTGCCGCTAACCTTGATTGGTCTGAGTTATGGACTGGTACAAGAAGATCGCGAACGCGGTAGTTGGCGTTTGGTTTGTGCGCAAATGGCTAAGCCGTGGCGGTTGGTGTTCGCGGCTTTAGCGATTCGCTGGCTGGCGGTGGTTTTATTAGCCGGCTTTGCCTCCGTGTTGGCATTTGGCTTGGATGCTGGCAGTGATGTCAATAGCTTGCTGGATTGGTTGGCGATACTCACCAGCTTTTCATTAGTGTGGCTGGCCTTGATTGCGTTAATGATTTTATTGCCGATTTCGTCAGCGGCGGCGGGTTTAGGCATGTTAGCGATTTGGTTAATCAGCACTTTTGCCATCCCAGCCGGTTTAAGTTGGGCGGCGAATCTGCAACACCCCATGCCATCACGATTAACGACAATTGTCGCCGGTCGTAGTATTGATGCCGAGGTCAATCAACAACGCGACACTTTATTACGCGACTGGTATCAACAACACCCTGAAATCAAAATGCCAACCGATTGGTCAAGCGTTCCTAGACAAATAATGGGCTTGCCGGCTAATCAAATCCAAGACCAAAAAGTCAGACCGTTACAGCGTCAATTTGATGCGGTCAGACAAGCGCAATTTGAATTTATGCAGCGCTACGGCTTTTTATCACCGGCTTTAAGCGTGGTATTAAGCGGCGATCAACTCGCCGGAATTGATGCGCAACGCTATGCCGGATTTATTGATTTGGTCAATCAGTTTGAAGACCAATGGCGCGCGTATTTTGTCCCGCATTTAATGGCCGGCGATAAATTAAGCCCCGCCGATTACCAAGCTATGCCGAGTTTTAATCCGCAGGGTTTGACAGCGACTGCCAATGGTTTGAGCTTACTAACTGATGTTACGCAGCTCGCAGACTTTTGAGTTCGGCATAAGCCTGCTGGGTTGCCTTAATAAAGAGCTTGGCTCTTAGCGCAAAATGGTTGGTTTTGTGTTTTAACTTCAGACATTCGAGCTTGAAGACGGCATAAATGGCCAT
>CAMCSF010000226.1 GCA_945877625.1 Methylomonas koyamae
CTGGCGTGGTCAACTAAATGCAATAACTCGGTTTTGCCGCGAATTTCTTGCAAACTGCTGTAGCCTAATTCGGCCAGAATTTCGCGTACTTCGTGCGCCAAGTTCATGAAGTATTGGGCTAAAACTCTTGGGTCGCCTTTGAATTCTTCATGAGCGGTGGTTAAACCAGCTGGGCAGCGGATGTTACAGTTTTTCGCCATCACGCAACGTAGCATCATCAATGCGGTGGTGCCGAACTCAAACGAGTCACCGCCTAAAATCGCTGATTTCACCACGTCTGCGCCGTTTTGATGGGCAGCGCTGCAACGTAACGTGACTTTTTCGCGTAAGCCATTTAAAGCTAACGCTTGATGAACCTCGGCGATACCGATTTCAGGTGAACGGCCAGTGTTTTTCAAGCTGGTCACAGCTGCCGCGCCAGTACCGCCAGTATTACCAGCGACGTTAATCACGTCAGCGCCGGCTTTAGCGACACCGACGGCAATGGTACCAATACCTTCTGATGAAACCAGTTTCACAATCACTTTTACTCGCGCTGCTTTGGCGTCGTGAATTAACTGACCTAAGTCTTCAATCGAGTAAGTGTCGTGATGTGGAGGAGGGCTGACCAATTCAACTTTGGGTGTGCCGCCACGCAAGGCCGCAATTTCAACCGAGACTTTAGGGGCAGGTAATTGACCACCTTCACCCGGTTTTGCACCTTGGCCGATTTTGATTTCAATCTCTTCTAAATTTGGATCAGCTAAGTAGCCAGCCCAAACCCCGAAACGGCCAGAAGCGAATTGTTTGATTTTGCTAGAACGCAATGTACCAAAGCGGCTGGAATGCTCGCCGCCTTCGCCGGAGTTGCTCATGCTGCCAGCAATGTTAGTGCCTTGAGCAACTGCTTCGTGAGCTTCTGCTAACAACGCACCGTGACTCATCGCGCCAGAGGCGAAAGTCGGGGTGATTTGGTGAGCAGGTTGGACTTTATCTAAAGCGATACGGTTGCGAGCTGGGCGAATATTGCTTAAGTAATGGTTCGCTGTGTCGTCGCTGTTTTCAACGCTGATTGCGGTTTCGCTAATGCTTAATGCAATATCGGCGAAACGCGCTTTTAAGTGCGCGGCTAATTGCTCTAAACGGGCTTTGCTGCTGTTTTCAGTCAAGCTAATTTCAAAGCCTTGAGCGGTCGCTTTGACGCTTAAACCGCGTACCAAGAAATTGTTATTACCTTGCAGGTTTTGACTGCTTAAAACGCTGTCAAAATCAGCTTGGCTATTGGCGTTGCTGACGTCAACTGGGAACTCCATCACGTCACGCAAAGCAGCTGGACGGCTGATGCGTTCTTGATTCAAGTTGCGGGTAAAGCTGCGATAAGCGGGGGTGACGCCAAACCCATCAATTTGTTCTGGGGTACGTTTTTCGTAACCAAAATCCAGATAAGCGGTATCGCTGACTTCGGGTGACTGTTGTTGAGGGATGTATAAAATCGCCTCGTCAGTCATGTTGATGTATTCACGAACTGCGGTGTTACCAAAAGTATGGCCGGCACCTTCGTTACGTTCTTTGAATAGACCTAAGAACGGAATATCGTTTTCGCCAGTCACTGTTAAGGCTTTTTGATGCCATTCAGTCGCACTCGCTGCGATGTCGGCATAACGCACACCACCAACAGAAGCGTGGATATTCGGGAAATACGGTTTTAAATGCGGTTCGTCGGTATCTAAATAGTTAGACTCGAAGAATTCACCGCCGATATAGCTTTCTGCAGTACATAGGCCGAATTTGCCCATGGTTTTCATCAACGATTTTTCAACGCCTTTTTGGAAGTTGTATAAGGCTTTTTGTTGTGCAGCAGTGTCAGCGTATTCAGTGATAACACGATTGTGCACGCTGAGTGGGCAAATTGCTGAAGCACCGAAACCTAAAATCGTCGCCACATCGTGTGGGCTGGCCGCTTGTCCGGTTTCCAAAATAATCGATGAGTTAAAGCGCAAACCTTGTTTAACCAAATGTTGGTTAGCGGCAGCGATTAACAATAAGGCTGGAATCGCGGCTTTATCTTTGCTGATGCTGGCATCGCTTAGAATGATGATGCCGTTGTTATCTAGCGCCGCTTGTTCAACTTGTTGGCAAACCGCTAATAATGCCGATTCCAATGCCGCTTGGTTTTTATCGGCATCGTTAAAATCAGGCGTGTAAAGCGCATCTAAAGTGATGGTTTTAACTTGGGTTTGTCTGCGAATTTGCTCAAGCTGTGTGCGTTGCAAAATTGGTGAGTTAATCACTAATTGTTTGCTGTTTTCGGCAGAAAAAGTCGGTTTCGCACCTAATGCCACCCGTAACGTCATGCCGTCACTTTCACGTAATGAATCCAGCGGTGGATTGGTGACTTGAGCAAAGCGTTGGCTAAAGTAACGCGACATGCCGCCTTCAGCTGAACTCAAAGCGTTGGGGGTTAAGCCATAACCCATTGCGGTGACTTTTTCCAAGCCAGTTTGCAAGATAGGGTCGAGCAAGAATTTAAAGCTTTCTTGGTTTAAGGAATAAGCGGTGTGACGTTGCTCAATGCTTAAATCGTGAGCGTTGCAAATTTGCGCTAATTCAACTTTTGGTAATTCAGTTAAGTGAATACAGCTGTTTGCTAATAAAGCGGTGTAGTCTTGTTGTTTTGCTAAGCGACTTAAAACTTGGTGGCTGTCATACGATTCGCCAGTGCTGTGATCGAAATACAGCATGCCGCCAGCTTCGATACGGCCACGTTTTAAGACTTGTTCAGCAGGGAAGTCGATTTGACCGGCTTCTGACATGACCGCCAAGTATTCGTTGGTTTCCACTGAACGTAACGGTCTTAAACCTAAACGATCTAAACGCGCACCGACACGAATACCGTCGTTGAAAATCAATGCCGCTGGGCCGTCATTTTTCTCTTCGTACAAGCTGAAATATTCCAGCATGGCACGAACATCATCTGGCAAAGTCGGGTCGTTTTCCCAAGCTGGTGGCATCATCGCTAAAATCGCGGTGACGATGTCTAAACCATCTTCGTTAATGCGGCGGGTTAAGGTTTGGTCAAGACGACCTGAGTCAGATTGGCCTGATGGGAAGACAACGTGTTTGTTGTTTTGACGGGCAATGGCGTTTTCGCTTAAGCGGTTTTTCTTATCGGTATTCAACTCACCGTTGTGCGCCATGTAGCGGAACGGTTGCGCCATCATGGTGGCTGGTGCGGTGTTGGTTGAAAAACGGGTGTGGAAGAATAGGGTACTGATTTCGTGATCGGTGTCGTACAAATCAACGAAATACGGAATTACTTCAAATGAGTTCAAACGACCTTTGTAAACTTGGGTGCGTGAGCTCATTGATAAAGGGTAGAAGCCTTGTAATTCAGAGCGGGTGAAGCCTTCAACTTCAATCGTTAATAACGCTGATTGAATGTGGTGTTCAAACTCTTCGTGAGTCGTAGCTTTTAATGCCGCAGGGCGACCAAAAATCACCTGTTTAATCGGTAATTGTGCTTTAACAGAGGCTGCGTTCAAAACCGAATTATCAACCGGTACTTCGCGCCATTTGATAATTGGCAAATCAAATTCAGCAAAATGCGCTTCAACTAATTGCGCGGCAGCCGAATCGTAATGGGCGTGGTCTTCTGGAAAGAAAAAGTTAGCGACACCAAAATCACCCAGCTTTAAATCAGCGATGCCGGTTACTTTGCGGAAAAAATTTAAAGAAAGGTCGATATTAACCCCAGCGCCATCACCAATCCCTTCGGCGCTCATGCCGCCACGGTGTGGGATTGTGCACAAGGCTTCGTGAGATTTCACTAAAACATCGTGAGTTTGCTTGCTGTCCTTGCGGGTAATAAAACCAACGCCGCAGCTATCTTGCGATAAATCGGCATCGTAAAGCATATTGGTTGATGTGCTTTCCTGATTTTTTTTGATCATTGCTATCCAGATCCTTTCTTGCTGTTTAAATGCGTTATCAGTTTGGGTAACCAATAATGGCGTTTATGGTTTTTCTGCTTGCTGCGTGTTAGAGTCAACAAAAACAGCGAAAACCTTGCATATTTATCCTGATTTTCAGTCAGTGAAACTTTCCAACTATAACACGCGACGGGGCTTCTGTCATTCGGTCAAACATGCAAACAATAGCGTAATCGCTGACTTTACTTTAAAAAACTAAGCTAATCCT
>CAMCSF010000227.1 GCA_945877625.1 Methylomonas koyamae
ATTCAGGATGAAGGGAACGATAATCTAAAGCTTAGAGTTTATATTACAGGCGGTGGTTGCTCTGGCTTTCAGTATGGTTTTACTTTTGATGAAGAAGTGAATGACGATGACACCCAAATCGTTAAAGAAGGTGTGACGGTGTTGATTGACTCAATGAGTATTCAATATTTGAGCGGTGCGGAAATTGACTATAAAGAAGATTTATCCGGCGCTCAGTTTGTGATTCGTAACCCTAATGCGACAACCACTTGTGGTTGCGGTTCTTCTTTTTCAGCTTAATTAGCGGTTTTTCCTAGATAAATCCCCCCCAAAATCACCGGTGATCTAGCGCCGGTGGCCATTGGCAGGTTACCAGGCAGATTATTGATAGTCTGTCTGGCTAACCAAGCAAACGCAATTGCTTCGACATGATCGGGATTAATTCCGCAATCGGCTGTTGAATTTAATGGCGAATTCAGTTTTTCAGCTAACAGCTTTAATAGCTGTTGATTGTGAGCGCCACCGCCGCAAACTAAGGTCTGTTGATTATTCGGCGCATATTGATTGATTGCTTCGGCAATGCTGTCTGCGCTGAGTTGGCAAAGTGTGGCTTGCACATCGGCAGGGCTGATATGGCTAAATGCGCTAAGTTTTTCATGTAACCAAACCGGTGAAAAATATTCTTTGCCCGTGCTTTTTGGTGGCGGCAGTTGAAAATACGGGTCTTGTTTCAAAACAGTTAGTAATTCCAGATTGAGCTGGCCGCTTGCGCCCCAGTCGCCGTTTTTGTCATAAGCTTGCTGGCAATGTTGTTGGCACCAGAAATCTAACAAAGTATTGCCAGGGCCAGTATCAAATCCCAAAACCGAATCGCCATTTAAGACGCTGACATTAGCAATCCCGCCAATATTAACAATGGTTTTTGCTTGGTTTTTGTCGCCAAATACGGCTTGGTGAAAAGCAGGGACTAAAGGTGCGCCTTGACCACCAACAGCAATATCACGACGACGAAAATCGGCAATGGTCGTAATGCCGGTCAGTTCGGCAATTCGATTGGGATCGCCAATCTGTAGGGAAAAACCGTTAATTGATTCGGGGGCGTGGTAAACGGTTTGGCCGTGACTACCAATTGCAGTGATGTCGCTGGATTTTAGATTGGCTTTTTCTAGTAAGCTGAGTGAGGCTTCGGCAAATAAATGTCCCAAGTGGCTGTCGAGATGGCCGTAATCTTTTAAAAAGATTGCTTGGTTAGCTTGGCTTAATTGATGAATGGTTTGTCTAAGTTCAGCAGAAAACGGCTGGTAGTGGAAGCTGATGAGTTGGATTTTTCCATCGCTAAAATCGACAAGACCAGCATCGATACCATCGAGGCTGGTCCCTGACATTAATCCTATATAAAGCTCAGCTGCCATTAGTTTTGAGCGACAACAGCCTCACCTTTGGCTTGTTTTAATTGCGCCATTAAAGGTTGGGTTTGGGCTTTAAATTTAGCCAATAGTGCTTTGTCCATAGGCATTGAACGTGGCAATTTGGCGCTCAGTGGGTTGACGTGTTCGCCGCCAATTCTGAACTCATAATGCAAATGTGGCCCCGTTGCTAAGCCGGTGTTGCCGACATAGCCAATCACATCACCTTGTTTAACTTTACTGCCTAGTTTCAGGTTGGATTTAAAGCCTGATAAATGGGCGTATAAGGTTGAATATTTTTGACCGTGTTCAATTTCGACCACATTGCCATAGCCATTTTTGTCGCCACGGAAGCTGATAGTACCGTCAGCGGTTGATTTAACGGGTGTACCAATTGCTGCTGAATAGTCGACACCTTTATGGGCGCGGATGGTATTTAAGATTGGGTGTTTGCGGTGTAAATCAAAATGCGAGCTGATTTTGGCAAAATCCATCGGTGTTTGTAAAAAGGCTTTGCGTAAGCCATTGCCGTCGGGTGTGTAGTAACCCGTGTTGCCGTGATTGTCATCAAAACGCACAGCGGTATAGGTTTTACCTTGGTTGACGAATTCAACTGACAGAATCTCGCCGGTGTCGAATTCTTGGTCTTCAACGAATAATTTTTCGAATACCACGGTGAAGCGGTCGCCATCACGAAGATTTAGAGCGAAATCAATGTCCCATGCGAAAATATCAGCGAGTTTCATGATCAGTTTTTCAGGTAAACCGGCTTTTTTGCCATCTTCAAATAGCGATGAGCTGATGACACCAGTTGCACTGGCTAATTCGTAATCGACTTTTTTGCTTAAAACTTCAACATCAAACGCATTGTTGTGACGTGTGGCGATTAGGGTTTCAAATGGATTTTTGGCATAGGTGAGCTGTTCTAATTCACCGGATGCGTTAATGGTTGCAACTAGGTCTTTGCCAGGCAGAACTTCGGCAAATAATTTGCCGCTGGCGTTGCTATGGATAATTTTGTGCAAATCTTCACGGCTTAGATTTAAAGCGGAAAAAATGCTGGATAAACTTTCGCCAGATTTGACGGTATGTTCCAAATCTTCTGAAATTTCTTCTTCAGCGATTTGGATGGTTGGTGCTTGATAGTTGGTGTATTCAGTTAGCTTTGAAGCGATCAATCGTTCTTGTTCAATTGATTTTTTATCTTCAAGTTGTTTGTGGGAAATGATGGCATAACTAGCGCTGGCAGCAGCGATGGTGCAGGCTCCTAGCAGCACCGATTTGAGTATTCTGTTTTTCACAGTAATCACACTTCATTGTTTCTCGAGTTTTCTATTCTAGGCAATTTTGTTGGATAAGGCTATAAAAAGGCTATTTTTTGCCAAGTGCAGTGAATCGTTAACATATAATAGCCCAACAAATTTAGGTATTGAGGAGATGAAATTGTTACAGGAAACCTTGGCGCAGCTGCGTTACGGCTCGGATGAGTTGTTGCTTGAAGCGGAATTAATTAAAAAATTAGAAGAAAATCGGCCTTTAGTGATTAAAGCGGGGTTTGATCCTACCGCGCCTGATTTGCATCTGGGGCATACGGTTCTTATTAATAAGCTCAAGCAATTTCAAGATGCTGGTCATGATGTGCAATTTTTGATTGGTGACTTTACGGCGATGATTGGTGATCCAACGGGGAAGAATGTGACTCGTAAGCCGTTAAGTCGTGAAGCGGTTATTGAAAACGCTAAAACTTATCAGCAACAGGTTTTCAAAATTTTGGATCCAGAAAAAACCACTGTTCGCTTCAATTCCGAGTGGATGGGGGCTATGACTAGTGCTGAATTGATTCAATTGGCTGCAAAGCATACGGTTGCAAGAATGTTGGAGCGCGATGATTTTAGTAAGCGCTATAAAGGTGGTCAGCCGATTGCGATACATGAGTTTTTGTATCCATTGATACAAGGCTATGACTCTGTGGTTATGAAAGCCGATGTTGAATTGGGCGGTACCGATCAAAAATTTAACCTATTAATGGGTAGGCACTTGCAAGAAGTCTATGGACAAAAGCCTCAGGTGGTATTGACGATGCCTATTTTGGAAGGTTTGGATGGCGTGCAGAAAATGTCCAAGTCTTTAAATAACTATATTGGTATTGCGGATGCGCCTGACGAGATGTTTGGCAAAATCATGTCGATTTCTGATGATTTAATGTGGCGCTATTTTCAGTTGTTGAGCTTTAAGCCGATGCTGGAAATTGAAAAATGGCGTGCGGAGTGTGTGGCTGGCGCTAATCCAAGAAACTATAAAGTGAGTTTGGGGCAAGAAATTGTCGCGCGTTTTCATGGTCAGCAAACTGCTATTGCTGCGCTTGAGAATTTTGAGGCGCGTTTTCAGCGTGGTGCGTTGCCGGATGATATGCCAGAGATTGAGTTAGTTGCTGGTAGTGAAGGGCTGGCGATTGCTAATCTGTTGAAAATGGCTGGCTTGGTTGAGACAACTTCTGAGGCGTTAAGAATGATTAAGCAGGCGGCTGTGAAAATTGATGGCGAAAAGATTGAAGATCAAAAGCTAGTAATTGCAGTGTCTACAGAGCATGTTTATCAAGTTGGAAAAAGAAAATTCGCAAAAGTGAAAATAAAGCTTGACGGATTGTGAGAAAACGCTAAAATGAGCGGCTCATCAGGACACATTGAAACGAAAGTTGCTTAAGTCCTTTTGAGTTGCTCGATGCTGCTAGTGATTGATTTTGCTAGGTTTGTT
>CAMCSF010000228.1 GCA_945877625.1 Methylomonas koyamae
ACCGAATGGCTCCGGCTAAGGTTGCAAAATACCATTGAAAAATTGGATAGTGGCGAAATGAAAAGCTATTCAAGCGATACCGCTCGGGCTGTTTTACAAGCTCGACTTGAAGAACGTCGTTCAGCAAATCTATCTCAATAACTAACAAACTATGGCAATAAAATGGTCTGATTTTGCCTTGCAAAGTCTTGTTGAGATTATTCTGTGGTACGAACAAGAGGCTGGTAGAAATGTTGCTGACTCGATTGAAAACAGAATTTTTAAGCAAGTAGACAATATTGATTTGTTTCCCATGCGAGCACCTGAAAGCGACATTTTCCTCGGCACTCGAAAGTTAGTCATTACCAATTTACCCTATGTCGCCTTTATCAGGAATATTGAAAATGACTACTGGGAAGTCGTAGACATTGTCCACACATCAAGAAAACTTCCGAAGAGCGAGTAAATTTTAGGCCGGATTGCATGGTTCCCGACTGGCGTATTTGGCTAATTTTGAATTAAATCCTTATCAAAGCAAGTAATTGATAACTATGAAGTAATGGCTTTATTTTTTAAAAAAGTATTGCGATATAAATTTTTAAGTTATTGCGATTGCTGGTGGCATTGTTTGTAAATTCACTGGACAAAGCCACGTCTAGGTTACCCCGATACGATGTGCTAATAATGAATCACTTTATAGGATGCTGCTGAAGCAAGGAGGCGCATCGTTCAGCACATCTTATGAACTGGGTTTACGATATTCAGTTCCGTAACTTAGTTTTGCTGTTAGTGATTTTTAGGTGAGAATATACAATGTGCGGCACAAGCAAGCCTGATAATTGATGATTTTGTGCTTCATTGTCGATCAGTACAGTATGCAATTCCATTAACTCTAACAAATAAAATCCATATGTCACTACTTTATAAATTCATATCTGATATTAATGCTGTTAAAAATATATTGGCAGGTAATGTGAAGTTCACTCCAATTCCAGAGCTAAATGATCCCTCTGAAATGACTCCAACACTAAACGATCAAGACATTCTTGACTCGCTTAAACACATGCAATAACAGGGGTATTCCGAATGCGACATGAAGTACCTTCGTCAGCAAGGTAATATTCTTAGAATCCTAGCTCCCAAGTTCAAGGCAATTCCAATTCCTAATAACAGCGAACAAGCTAACAGTATTATCAAATCTTCATACTACGAAACAAACTTTGATCAAATCAAGCAGTTATTTATTGAAACATCACAAGAAATTGTTTCAAAAGTAGGAGTTTTGTGCCTTACCAATCATTTTAATTGCCTTCCTATGTGGGCTCATTATGCAAACAATAGCAAGGGTTTTGTTATTGAATTTATTAATCTGGATCAAACATTTAAAGGTGATGAAACAGGTGTTCTTCGTCAAGTTAGACAGATAACCTACAACGGTGAAAAATGTGGAATAACATTTGAACCTAGCTCACATGAGAATGGTTTTTTCTCTAAATATAAAGACTGGAGCTATGAGCAAGAATTTCGTGTAGTTATGCCCTTGGTGGAATGTGAGCAACAAAACAATAATCAACTGCATATTTATAAAATACCCAAAAAATGTATTAACCGCATTATCCTTGGATCGCAAACAAGTGATGAGCAGGCAATTGAAATTAAACAGCAAGTTAAAGAAATAAATCCAGCTGTTGAAGTTTGTCGAGCACAATTTATTAATGGGAGTGTTGAAATAATAAAAGAGTTATAAACTCGTGCCCCATTACGATACTACAGGCTAAACCGAGGCGCATCGTTCGAGATTGACGCGCTCAACATATCCTATGAGCTTTGTCGCTTGTAAATAGAAATGCAAAACCCGATAAGGGAAATTGATAGATGTTGTTGAGAAATTCAACAGCATCTTGGAGATGTTTGTAAGCTGGATTGCTGTGTTGGCAGTAATCCAGCTTCAAAGCTTTTTGATGCTAAGAGATCAGGCGACTAGAAATCGTATTGCACACCGAAAACGCCGGTATGGTAGTTCATTGATCCTAATCCTACATTCCAAGCCGATGTTTGAGCATGGCCACCGGCATATGACGAACCGACCGCAGGATACTCGGTAGAACCATAGCTGTAATTTGAATCGGTGACATGTAAATAACGATATTCAGCAAATACTGAGAATCTTGCAAACAGTTCAGCGCGGATACCGGCTTTAGCCTGAGCAGCAAATGCGGAACTGTTAGCACTTGAGTTTGAATTGAAATGGTTCAAGCCAACTTCATTGCCTGCATATGGACTACCGCTGGCAACTTGGGCAGAGTTAGCGCCTGACATGGAATTGATTGCTGCGCCAATACCGCCGCCCACATAAGGAAAAATGTTTTTAGCCCAAGGGGTTTTAAAACTTAACACACCATTGGTTAACAACACCCCCATATTTTGACTAAAGGTATCAACGAATTTATGTTGTCCAGGGTTAAGTTGAGTGGTTTCTTCAACTGATACTAGACCACCATCAAGACCATTAAATGTTTCAGGGTTGGGGTTGGTTAAGGTGCCACTAACTGATGAGCCAAGGTAATAACCTTCAATCTCAATCGCTGGACGTACCGCCCAACCTGCTAGAGAACTTCCCATTGGTAGTTCTGGAAACTCGTAGCCGATATGTGTGCCGCCTATTGCTGTGTTGTGTGAATCGGATTGACCGTTAACATTGACAAGCAAGTTAAAATTATGGTGACTATCGCCATAAATCCCTTCCAATCCATCTGTTCTTTTATAAGCTTCACCAGATTGGGAAATAGCGTTGCTGTCTGATGAACCGCCGCCACCGAAGCCACCAATATAAAAACCTCTTGAATGAGTGTCGGCTGCATTAGAGACTTGAACCGCAGTGATTCCAAGGGTTAAAAGTGTCATTATTATTTTTTTATTCATTTTTCTATACCAAAATTAGTTTGATGCTAAAAGCAAAACGGCTTTCATTAAGCAATATACCATCTTAGAACTTTTTTACATATTTGCGTAATTTTGGTGTATTTGTATTAACTTAATATAACAAATAAATTTAAAATATAACCTTGATTAATGTTGCGGGTTCTAATCATTAAGCCAATCAAACCACTGATAACCCGCTAAACTACCCAGCAAAAAACTCAAACCATCATCAACATGAACCAACGCATATTTACCCAAGGCTGGGACGATTACCAATTGCTCGACGCCGGCAATGGCCAGAAACTGGAACGCTGGGGGCAGGTTTTAACCATTCGCCCAGAGGTCAACGCTTATTTCAAACCGGATCAAACCCTACAACAATGGCGCGAGCGAGCGGATTGGGCGTTTGTCGAAACCAGTAATCAAGCCGGTGCTTGGCAAGCTTTGAAAGACGGAGCGCCTAGCCAATGGCAAATTAGTTATGGCAATTTGAAGTTTCAATTAGAACTGACCCGTTTTAAGCACCTTGGCTTGTTTCCTGAGCAACGCACTAACTGGGATTTTATCGCCGACCATTTACCGGCTGATGGGCGTTTTTTGAATGTGTTTGCTTATACCGGCGCGGCTTCTTGCGTGGCGCGTCAAACCGGTGCGGAAACTTTGCATGTCGATTCGGTTAAACAATTAATCAGCTGGGCGAATGGCAATATGCAGCTTAGCGGTTTGAGCGATATTAAATGGGTGAGGGAAGATGCTTTGAAGTTTGTCGAGCGTGAACTGAAGCGCGGCAAGACTTATGACGGCATCATCATGGACCCGCCAGCTTGGGGCTTGGGGGCGAAAGGTGAGAAATGGAAGTTGGAGCATAAATTAGAAGCGTTGCTGGCGGGGGCGCAGGATTTGTTAGCGCCGAATGGTTTTTTGATTTTGAATACTTATTCGCCGAGTATTAGCTTGGCGGATATGCGTGGTTTGGCGAATCGGTATTTTAAGGCGAAGGATGTGGTGGTGGCGGAGTTGTGGATGCAGACCAGCACGGGGAAGGATTTGTATTATGGGAATTTGTTGCGGGCGGTGAAGTGAGTTTTGGAATCAGTCAATAATGCCTAATAAACGCCAACTTCAAAAAAACTAACTGCTTGTATTTACTTGGTTAGCCTTTGATTTTGTCATTCCGTAGGAATCGCTTAGCCTCTAAGTTATTCAATAGCTCTAAAGTTAAGCGATC
>CAMCSF010000229.1 GCA_945877625.1 Methylomonas koyamae
GTTTTACCATTGGCAGCCAACCGGTCAGCGCTAAAGTGGTGAATATCCGCAGTGTGCAATGGGACACCATGCAACCGAATTTCTACATGATTTTTTCAGCCGGTAGTTTGGATAATTTCCCGACCACTTTGATGACCAGTTTTTATCTAGCTGAAAATCAAAAAAGCCTGTTAACCGCGTTGGTGAAAAAATACCCCGCCACCACCATTTTGGAAGTTGATCAGGTCTTAAAACAATTCAAAACCATCCTCAGCCAACTCACCGAAGCGATCAATATTTTGCTGTATTTTGCCTTAGCAGCAGGCTTTACCGTGTTATTAGCCGCGGTTTACAGCAGTTTGGATCAGCGATTGTACGAAGGTGCTTTGTTAAGAACTTTAGGCGCAAAACGTGGTTTATTGCGACTGAGTCATTTGATTGAGTTTTGTTTAATCGGTGCTATCGCTGGCAGTTTGGCTTGCATCGCTAGTGAAGCGATTTTGTACGGGCTTTATACGCGCTTGTTGCGGATTGAATATCATCCAACCTATCAGTTATGGCTGGCATTACCTTTGATTGGGACGCTGATAGTTGGCTTGACCGGCTATTGGGGGGTGAGATCGGTGGTGAAACAGCCGCCGTTGGTGGTTTTGAGAAAGGCATAACGCCAATCACTCCCAACGAACATCAAAAAACAACCGTCTTCAATTAACATTAAAAGCTTTAATTTTGTCATCCCGTCAGGAATCCCTTAGCGTCTCAGTCATTCAATACGTTTCAAATTAAGGGATCCATGACGGGATGACAAAGGAAAGCTTGGTCAGCAATTTTGAAAGATGCTTTTCCATTAGCGTTCACACCATTTAGCGTTAAAAATCAATCATTCCTAACGAACATTAAAAACACAAACCTCAAAAAACAATCGACTTCAATTAACAACTTAACCTTTGATTTTGTCATTCCGCAGGAATCCCTTAGCTTCTCAGTCATTCAATACGTTTCAAGTTAAGGGATACCTGACGGGATGACAAAGGAAAACTTGGTCAGCAATTTTGATACTTTTCAAATAGCGGGGACACCATTTAGCGTTAAAAACCAATCACTACGTAGTATCGTTAATCACTGTAATTTTGTTTCAATATTTCAAGAATCGTTGTAGTATTGAATTATGGATAATCAACTCGCTACCACATTGTTTGAATCGCTATCGTCCAGCATTAGGCTGGATGTATTTCGGCTATTGGTTAAAAACGCGCCGCTGGGCTTGGTGGCTGGCGAAATCGCCACCCACTTGGCATTACCCGCTACTAACCTGTCATTCCATTTAAAAGCGATGACCAACGCTGGCTTAATCAATGTCACCCAAGAAGGTCGCTATCAGCGCTACCGCGCCAATCTTAGCGTCATGCAAGCACTGGTTGATTATCTCACCGCCGAATGTTGCACAGCGCATCCTGAAGACTGTTGCGATAACGATAAAACCGCTCACTGTTGCGACCACTAATTTTTATAGCTACCGAGGCATTAATTATGAACGTTCTATTTCTCTGCACCGGCAACTCTTGCCGCTCTCTGATTGGCGAGGCGACTTTTAATCATTTAGCCCCCGCCGGTTGGCACGCCATCAGCGCTGGCAGCAAGCCTTTGGGCCGATTGAACAGCGGCGCATTGGCCTTACTGGCACGCAAAGACATCTCAACCGAAGGCTATTTCAGCAAGTCTTGGAATGACTTACCGCTAACCCCCGACATCGTGCTGAGCGTCTGCGGCAATGCGGCTAACGAAACCTGCCCTGCTTATTTAGGGCCAGTGTTACGCAGTCATTGGGGCGTTGAAGATCCGGCTCATGCGGAAGGCAGCGAAGAAGAAGTTAAAGCCGCTTTTGAAACCGCTTATGGCATTTTGCGCCATCGGATTGAGCAATTTCTGGCTTTACCATTAGATGATTTAAAGAACGATCCTGAACAGCTAAAAATCGAACTGGATAGAATTGGCCAGTTATTGCCCTAACAATTAAGGAGTTCAGTGATGACAAGTATTCATGTGTTTGACCCCGCTTTATGCTGTAGCACTGGGGTTTGCGGTGTGGAAGTTGATCAACAATTAGTTGGCTTTTCCGCTGATGCTGATTGGGCTAAACAAAATGGCGCGGATATTGAGCGATTTAATCTAGCCCAACAACCCATGGCATTCGCCGAGAACTGGGTCGTTAAAGCGTTTCTGGAACGATCCGGTGCCGAGGCCTTACCGTTGATTTTGGTCGATGGCGAAATGGCTTTAGCTGGCCGCTATCCCAATCGCGCTGAACTGGCCCGCTGGGCTGGAATTAATTTGCCAGACGCTAAACCTCAAACAGCTTGTTGCAGTGGTAGTAGCTGCTGCTAAGGCTTTGTGGAGATGCTGTCATGAGCGACTATCAATTTCTCAACTACCCACCTAGGTTTCTATTTTTTACCGGTAAAGGTGGTGTCGGAAAAACCTCAATCGCCTGTGCTACTGCCATAAAATTAGCTGATACAGGCCGACAAGTATTGCTAGTCAGCACTGATCCGGCATCCAATGTCGGTCAAGTGCTTGGAATCACCATTGGCAACCAATTCACCTCGATTGCAGCCGTATCGGGTTTAACCGCATTAGAAATTGATCCTCAAGCGGCCGCGCAAGCTTATCGTGATCGGATTGTTAATCCAGTGCGCGGGGTATTGCCCGATGCGATCGTCAAAGCTATTGAAGAACAATTGTCAGGCGCTTGCACCACTGAAATTGCAGCATTTGATGAATTCACCGCTTTATTGACAGACTCCAACCTAACCGCCGCTTACGATCACATTGTTTTCGATACCGCACCGACCGGCCATACTATTCGCTTATTGCAACTGCCGGGGGCTTGGAGCGGTTTTCTGAGCGAAGGCAAAGGCGATGCCTCTTGTCTCGGCCCATTGTCGGGTTTGGAAAAACAGCGCAGCCAATATAAAGCCGCAGTCGATGCACTCGCTGATCCACAACGTAGTCGTTTAATTCTTGTCGCTCGTGCTCAACAATCCACTTTGCGAGAAGTAGCGCGGACGCATCAAGAATTGGATTCGATAGGCTTATCCGAACAATATTTAGTGATTAACGGCATTTTACCGACCAGCGAAGCGGCACAAGACCCTCTCGCCACCGCAATTTGTCGGCGCGAACAACAGGCATTAAACGCCATCCCCTCGACACTAAAACAGTTACCACTTGATCAAATTGAACTGAAACCATTTAACTTGGTGGGACTGGATGCGCTAAGACAACTGTTATCACCCGCATTACCGATTAATGCTATTCGCGAACTTCACCCTATTGCAATTCAAGCACCAAACTTATCCAAACTGGTCGATGAAATTGCCGCCGATGGTCACGGCTTGGTGATGCTGATGGGTAAAGGTGGCGTTGGCAAAACCACACTCGCAGCAGCCATCGCTGTCGAATTAGCACAACGCGGCTTAGCGGTTCACTTAAGCACGTCCGATCCGGCAGCACATTTGACTGAAACCCTTAACGGCGCAATCAACCACCTCAGCGTCAGTCGCATTGACCCACAAATCGAAACCGAGCAATACCGACAACAGGTATTAGCAAGCAAAGGCGCGGCGCTTGATGCTCAAGGCCGCGCCTTGCTCGAAGAAGATTTACGCTCACCCTGCACCGAAGAAATTGCCGTATTTCAAGCCTTTTCCAGAATTATCCGCGAAGCAGGCAAACAATTTGTGGTGATGGACACAGCCCCCACCGGCCACACTTTACTATTGCTAGACGCCACCGGCGCTTATCACCGCGAAGTCAGCCGTCAGATGGGCGACGCGATTCAATACTTAACGCCGATGATGCAATTGCAAGACCCGAAACAAACCAAGGTACTGCTAGTGACACTGGCCGAAACCACGCCAGTTTTAGAAGCCGCCAACCTACAAACGGATTTACGTCGAGCGGGGATTGAGCCTTGGGCATGGATAATTAATAACAGTCTTGTCGCCAAAACACTGCATTCAAAATTACTCCAACAACGCGCCAGCCATGAAGTGCCAGAGATTGAAGCCGTTGCCAACCGCTACGCTTCTCGTTATGCCATCGTCCCGTTATTACAGGAAGAACC
>CAMCSF010000230.1 GCA_945877625.1 Methylomonas koyamae
CTAACTAATTGCCTAACCCTTTCCAACACTTCATGAATATTGAGTGGATTCTTATGAGCGGGTTTGTTGGGCCCCAGCATTTTATCCATCAAATCCTGTAGGCGATCCGATTCGGCGATGATGATCTGGGTATATTCTTTTAATTCAGGATCTTGTAATTCCAAATCCAATAATTGCGCTGCGCCACGTAAGCCGCCTAAAGGATTTTTAATTTCATGCGCCAAGCCTCTAACTAACATTCTGCTAGTGTTTTGCTGGGCGAGTAATTGTTCTTCTTTAGTAATCCGTAAATGCCGATCAACTTGTTGTAATTCGATCAGAATTTCATTGAAGTTACCGTTTTCCTGTAAAGGTGTTGCGCTTAGATTAACGGTAATGGTTTGATTGACCCGTTCTAAAATCAACTCTCTATCGACTAAAGGTTCATAGCTATTGAGTCGGTTCAGCAAATCATCTAAAAGCAGGGTTTGCGGCGTCTTAAATAATTTTTGCGCTGGCGAGCCAATCAAATGCTTGGCGCTATCGGCAAACAGCATTTCTCCGGCTGGATTGATGTAGGTTAGTAGCAATTCTCTGTCAAATAACAGAATTGCTTCATTAAGATGGTCGAGGATTTTTTTATACACAACAGTCAGTGTTTTAAGCCAGATTGCTAGATTATATGCAATTAACAAGCCAGTTTTAAAAGTTAGCGGGATAGGGTGTGGCTTAGTGTTTATTTTAGTTATTTGCACCAATTTTAAACAAATTAAAATTCAGTGTTTCAAATTGGTGCATTTCTAGCTTAGGGTGAGATTGGCTGGTCACCAATTTTGGGCGTTATTTTGTACTTTAATCGGCATAATCAACAATCAATGGTGCATGATCGCTGAAACGTTGGTCTTTATAAATGCTGGTAGCCAATGCTTTGCTGGCGAAATTGGGTGTGGCGATTTGGTAATCAATTCGCCATCCGACATTATTTGCCCAAGCCTGTCCGCGATTACTCCACCAGGTATAGCAAGCATCGGTCGCGTCTGGATGTAAGCGGCGATAGACATCAACCCAGCCTTGTTCTTTAAACAATTCGCTCATCCAAGCCCGTTCTTCAGGTAGAAAACCGGAGTTTTTTTGATTGCCGCGCCAGTTTTTTAAATCAATTTGCTGGTGGGCAATATTCCAGTCACCGCAAATTACCACATCACGATCACTGGCGATTAATTCAGCTAAATGCGGATAAAAACGCTCCATAACGCTGTATTTAATTGTTTGACGTTCTTCGCTGCTGGAGCCTGATGGCAAGTACAAGGAAATCACCGACAAGTTGCCAATCTGGACTTCTAAATAACGGCCTTCGCTATCAATATCGGCGTACCCCAAGCCTTCGATAACTTTATCGGCTGGTTGTTTGCTGTAAATGCCAACTCCGCTATAGCCCTTTTTTTCGGCGTAATGGAAATAACCGAATAATCCTTCAGGTTGTAGCATGGCGGGTTTCATATCACCGGCCTGAGCTTTCAATTCTTGCACGCAGACAAAGTCAGCATTTTCGGTTTGTAACCAGTCTAAAAAGCCTTTAGTGGTGGCGGAGCGGATACCGTTAAGGTTGGCGGAGATGATGCGCATGGATTGAATGGATAGTGAATTGAGATGATTTTAGTTGATCAATATTTTGCTTTGAGCTATCAAGCGCCTGCAACTGCTTGTTTTAACAAAATCGCACCAATCTGCTCGGCAGCGCCTAAATACGGTGCAATGCTGATTTTTACTTGAGGTGATTGTTGTCTAACAGGCTCAATTTCTGCTGGAATATCCGCGGTAACATGGCGACCAGCGGATAAAAAATAAGGCATGACGACAATTTCAGTGGCACCGTTAGCGATTAATGCCTGTAAGCCTTCGGGGATTGAAGGTTCGGCGAGTTCGAGAAACGCGCAAGCAATTTCGCTAAAAGGGTGATCAAGTTGTTCAAGTTGTTGGCATAAGCTGCGAACTTCGTCATTTGAAGCTGCACGGCGACTACCGTGAGCGACCACTAATAAATGTTTCATAATTTAGTCTATATCAATATGGATTTCGTTACGGCGCAAGGCGGGTATGGTCCAAGGTGGATCGTAAGCAGCAGAGCGGGCGTCGGACAGCGGAGTGTACTGGTTTGCTTTTAGCCATGCTATCAGTTGTTGGCTTTTATCACTGATGCGTTCGGCGCTTAATGTCCCCGAGTAGATTAAAACAGCCACTTTTTTACTCGGAATCGACTTAATCATAACCAGCGGGTCAAGCGGTTCTGGCAGTGTTTCCAAGCTGTATTCGCTCGGCATGACAAATGCCATTGACCATTTTTCCTGGGTTTTTTGTTGAAGAACTGGCGCTGTCATGGCAATTTTTTCACTGATTGCTTCTCTATAAACCGGTGAGGTCATGGCCATGGATTGTTTTTGGATGTTTTTGCCAAAAATATAGCCAGCCAAGCGATTAAAGCCGATGCTACCGGCCTGAGTGTAATCCGCGTCAATTTCGGTTTCAGCAACGATTAGTTGGTGATAATTGCGGATTTCAACATCATCTTGACGAAAAATCACTTCATATCCCGCTTGCTCGGTATTGCGTATCCCAACCATTGCGCATCCTGCTAAAAATAAACTGTTTAAAAACAAAGCGAGTTTTTTCATTGTCATTGTTTGGATTAATAGCCTTCAGTGTGCCGTGAAAATTTTTTTGCGGTAGATTACAAACAAATTTCCGATTGAAGTGATTATGAACTCAAAATCTGCATTTAAGCCAGCTTGGTGGTTAAACAGTTGTCATTTACAAACCATTTATCCGGCTTTGTTTCGACAAGCTGTTGCCCCTGAATCGATTAGCCGCCAGCGATTAACCACACCAGATGGCGACTTTCTCGATCTTGATTGGTGTGAATTGCCTGATAAACCCTTGGTAATTTTGTTACATGGTTTAGCGGGTAGTTCCAAATCTGGCTATATCCAAGGCTTGCAAAAGGCTTTACTGGATGTTGATTTTGCCAGTGTCACGGTTAATTTTCGGGGTTGTAGCGGCGAATTAAATCTAAGAGCGCGTAGTTATCATTCTGGCGAAACCGAAGACATTGATTTTGTCTATCAATATTTGCGTCAACGTTTTCCGCATCGGCCCATGATGGCAGTGGGCTTTTCCTTGGGTGGCAATGTGTTATTGAAATGGTTAGGCGAGCAGGGTGAGAAAGTCGATTTGTCGGCAGCGGTCGCCGTGTCGGTGCCGTTTCAGTTAAATTTGTGTGCGACAAAACTGGATAACGGTTTTTCTAAACTGTATCGCGATTATTTACTGCGCGAATTAAAACAATACATTATCGGCAAACAGCAGTATTTACAGCAGTTGGGCTTAGCCGAAGAAGCTTATAAACTCAAACAGCTCGGTAGTCTAAAAACAGTCCGCTCTTTTTGGCAATACGATCATCAAGTGGTAGCGC
Organism: Methylomonas koyamae; assembly: GCA_945877625.1. Lineage (GTDB taxonomy): Bacteria > Pseudomonadota > Gammaproteobacteria > Methylococcales > Methylomonadaceae > Methylomonas > Methylomonas koyamae_C. The sequence goes on from CAMCSF010000230.1 coordinate 3,449, forward strand.
AATTACATGGTTTTGCTGATGCTGCCGATTATTATCAACGTTCCAGCGCCAAACAATTTTTAACCTCAATTCGGGTGCCGACTTTATTAATCCAAGCCGCTGACGATCCGTTTATGACCGCTGATGTGGTTCCAAATCCAAGCCAATTACCTAGCAATTTGCAATTAGATCTGTGCGAAAACGGCGGCCATGTCGGCTTTGTAAGTCATAGTAAAAGCAATATTTTTAGCGCGGATTATTGGTTAGACCAGCGGATTCCGCAGTTTCTAAGCCAACATCGTCGCCAATAAATCAAGGTTTTTTAATCGGTGATTAGCCATGTCTAAGGCTTATAAATTTCTCAACCGCCGCGACAAACGATCCAAACTTAGATAGATCACCGGCGTGGTGTACAAGGTCAATAATTGGCTAAACAACAAGCCACCGACCATCGTAATCCCCAATGGCTGCCGCAATTCCGAACCAACGCCACTGCCCAGCATCAACGGTAACGCGCCTAATAGCGCCGCCAATGTAGTCATCAAAATCGGTCTAAACCTTAGCAAACAGGCTTGAAAAATCGCTTCTCTCGGCGCTAAGCCTTGATGCCGCTCAGCTTCCAAAGCAAAATCAATCATCATAATCGCGTTCTTTTTGACAATCCCGAT
>CAMCSF010000231.1 GCA_945877625.1 Methylomonas koyamae
CGATTAGCAGCAAATGCCAAACAAGCGTGAATGTCGTTGCTTTCAAGTTCTGGATAATCTTCCAGTATTTCCGCTTCACTCATGCCATCGGCAAGCCATGCCAAAATATCATAAACCGTAATCCGCAAGCCGCGAATACAGGGTTTTCCTCCGCGTTTGCCCGGTTCAAGTGTAATGGTATTTCGGTAGTCTGTTGTCATGGTAGATACTCCGAATGGCGTTCAGCAGAATTTGATTTTTAGTATTAGCTTGCTATTTAGTGGAACCTAACGAGTGACGAATGACCTCAACCAACCTATATCCTAATAAACATGATGAGGTTACGGTGGGTTCGCCAGTAACTGGATGATAATCGAAACCTATATCAGTGCTAAATAAAAAGTGAAGTCTAACTCTGTAGCTTTCTGAATTTGCATTTTCTAACCAATCAGCCATTTTTCCTTCAGCATATATTTTCTCGACTCCTTTAATTTCCGTATTTGTAAAATTAAATGTTCTAGAAATAGCATCGCCCAATGATAAATTAAAACTGTCTGCCTCATCTTGGGAAATTGGGTTTAGGACATCTTTAAGTTTTATGTCTGCAATAATTTCTGTCCCAGAATGTTTTTTGGGACGCAACTTAAATTGTTTAACTAAGTCAGAAATATCAGAAGTAATTTCTTTTGGAGTAGGGCTGATTTTGATTTCATCAATGGCCTTGCGAATACCTTGTGCAATATTTGTAAAAGCTTCGTCAATATCATTCCAGCTTTTTACCGGTTTGGCGTCTTTAGGAAGCGCCTGTAATTTTCCAAAAGGGGCTTGATCCCAATCAACTGAACGAATAATGATTGGGATTACTCGGGCTTCCCCTCTTTCATGTCGTTCCATTGCTATTCTTAATTCTTTTCCATAGCAATAATCGGAAGCAAGGAAGTCAGAACTCACCAATAATAAGATAATACTTGCCGATTGGAGTTGCTGATCAATTTGCTCTTTCCATTCTTGGCCGCCCTCAATTTTTCTATCATGCCACTCAGAAATGATTTCTTGGCGTTTTAGTGTAGATAGATGCTTTTCCAGTTCGTCTCGTATTTTTTCATCTTTATGAGAATAAGAATAAAATAGTGTTACTGTTTTTTTTGTTGAATTTGTCATTTGTTTTTTACGTATTACTTAATTAATGACAAGATGCTTTGTTCAAGTTTTCCTGTGGGAATGCATTCAGTGGATTGCCCTTGGCTATTTATTATAGGAAATGATCCGCCACTACCTGTTCCAAATGAAATAGTATCTGAAAAATCCACTCGTGGTCCATCGCCAGAAATGATAGCAGTTCCTTGCTTTGTAAGGACATATTTTGTGTTAACCGTAACTTGAGTTTTATCTGGAGTTATTTCTTGAAAAATTACATTTATTCGGCCTTCTAAGTTCATTTTTCTTTGTACTGAGAATAATCTAATTCCCTCCAGAACTTCATAGGTTTGTTGTGCGCTTGATCCTGCGAATTTATATGATCTTTCTCCACGAGCATTCTTTACATAAGATGTAATTGTTCCGCAGTCAACATATTGCTCAGGGTCGCCACTATAGCTTATGTTGATTAATCCTGATGATTTGTCCAAATTATTAATTATAAAGAAGTTTTTTCCAAGTTCTGGGACGGCTGAATTCCAAACTAGATCACGTGAATGATCAATTAATTTGGTATTAGTATTCGTCGATTGATTACTTGGTTTTATGTAATCTAGCTTTCCAGATGCACAGCCTGATAGAAAAAATACCGCGAACAATATTAGTATATATTTCATTTTTATCCTTTATAAATGTTAAACCAACTTATCTTCTGGTTGAATATATCTGATTGGCGATGCAATTGTCGATGGAATAACTCATATATTGTTACTTAATTTAAGTAATAAAGCGGTAATCAGGGCTGTTTGCAATAGGCCTGCGCCAACAATCCAGCGGATTAGGTCTGATTTGGTTTCGGCGATGTCTTTTTTTAAATCGGCACGCAACATCTCGATTTTCAGTTCTAACTCTCTGATGTCTTGCTTGTTAGCCAATTGTTTGTGGTTGACTTGCTCTAAAGTCGCATCAACCAACTCCTGATGTAATGACGTCAAGGTTTCGGCTTGCTGGTCGGTAAAACCAGCATCATGCAAACGTTTAACAAACGAATGAGTGTCAAAAGCCAAAGTGGTCATAGCGTTAGGCTACCGAGCCGCGTAAAGGGTGGACGGTTAAACTGCCGCGTCCATCTTCTGATATTTCATCATCGCTAATTTTAAAGTTGCCCAATTTCATAGTCAGATAACGGTCGAAATAGGCTTTTAAGTCTTTTTCGATGCTGATGTCATAGTCTGGTTTAACGATGTGGGTGGTGCCCCAAGTGACTTTAACCACTTCGCCATCTTTCACGACCAAGGTGCCGTCTTTAAACACATAATCAGGTTTGCTGAACATGGTTTGGCGGTCGGCGTTTTCAGTGTAAACGGTGATGTCAGCATAGTTGCCAGCACTTAATGCGCCACGGTCTTTTAAGCCGATAATCCGAGCTGCGCCGGCGCGAGTCATGATGGCGATTTCGTTTAAAGTGTATTCACGGTCAATCGATGCCAAAGTGGTCATCTTTTGGGCTTCTGGGTGAATCGTGGCCAGCATGTCGTTACGGAAGCTCTTGTCCATCAGCAAGCGGATTAAATGCGGATAGCTGGTGAACGGTGCGCCGTTCGGATGGTCGGTGGTGAGGAAAATCCGCCAAGGGTCTTCAACCAATAGGAAAATTTCCAGACCAATTGCCCATTGCAAGGCATTCACGAAGTTTTGATCTTTGTATTTGAACGGCACAACCCCGCAGCCGGCGTCGCATTCGATGTCCATACAGACCCATTTATTCGGGCTGGCAAAACGGTGATTCGCATGCTGGCGCATATTATCGCCCGATGCAGTCACGGTTTGACCGAACAAAATCTGTCCGACATCGGCGGTGATGTTGGGGTTTTTGTTAATCGCTTCAGCAATTTGTGCCGCGCCAGAGGAGAATTTGAAATCGCCTTCGGTGCCGTAGCTGTGGAATTGAATATGGGTTAAGTGCATCGGCAAGCCGTCGATACCTTGGATGGTATTGAGGGTGGTTTCCAGATTGCCAGGCACACCTAAGTTACAGCCGTGAACGTGTAGCGGGTGAGTAACGCCTAATTCTTTAACCGCTGTCGCCAGTGTTTGCAGTATTTGTCGCGGGGTTACGTCGTAATGACTGTTTTTCTCGTCTAAATCCAGTTTGCGTTGGTTAAATTTGAAAGCATTGATGCCGCCAGCGTTAACCACTTTGATACCGATGCCTTTTGAGGCATTTAAAGTCCAAGCCACATAGTCATTGATGGCTTTTTGGTCTTTATTAGCGGTCATCATGCGCAACAAGAAATCGTCGCTACCCAGCATCACATAACCGCCTTTATCGACGATAGGCGTGTCGCCCATTTCCATGTGCGCTTGGCGAGCGTTGATCGGTAATACTGCTGGCTCGAAACAGGCGGTATAGCCCATTTCTGCATAGCGATAACCGGCAACGAAGGTGCTTGGCATGGCGTGGCCGTTGCCAGAACGAGTGATTTGGGTGCGGTGTACCGGATCTAAACGGTGATCTTCCGGTAACAAGGTACGGGCAATATTGCCTTTGCCGCCGCCGATATGGGTATGCATATCAATCGCGCCGGACATGACGACTTTGCCGCGTAAATCATATTCTTGATCGACTGGGCGACCATCGGTCGGTGCGTCGATGATTTTGCCGTCTTGGACGTAAATGTCTTGAATTTGACCGTCGATGCCGCTGGCCGGATCGTAAACGCGTCCACCTGTAAGTTTTGTCAGCATGTCGAGATCCTATAGTGCTTGTTCAATGGCGGTGAGAACTTCGGCAGTGCTTGGTAAGCCGGCGTCTCGTAATTTTTTTAGTCTAATCGCGACGACGTTATCTAAGCGATAAGCGTGGCCAGCGTGGTCGATACCTGGCGTGCCAACAGGGATGAAAACATCCGGTTGTTTGGCAAAACTCATGCCTGAGCGACCAATCACAAT
>CAMCSF010000232.1 GCA_945877625.1 Methylomonas koyamae
CCAATCCCCGAACTCGCGCCGGTGACTAATACCGTGCGTTTTACAATTTGCATGGAAACAACTTGGCTTCAGGAATGTATTGCAACAGCATTTCGGTACAGTCTTGCATCATTTTAGCTTCCAACTCTGCTCGATAAGACACCATGCCAGAACTGGTTTGAAATGGGCTGGCGAATAATTTCTCATCGGGATAAAGCTTGTGGATTTTTTTGAAATATTGATCAGGCAGACGGAACACACCCAAACTAACCGAATGCACTTGGTTGGCATCAATTAGTTGAAACACTCGCTTAAACAAAGCTTGGTAATGTTGCTGATAATTGTGTTGATAAATCAGCGGATCAAACCGCAAACCAATTGGCCAGCCCTGTTGCTGCAATTTAGCCGCCGCTTCCAAACGCTTATCTAAACTCGGGGCTTTGGCTTCGACTTTTTCAACCACATCATCCGGCGACAAACTAAAGGCCACCACACATTGCTTTAATGGTTGGCGATTTAACAGACTTCTAATCTGGGTACTTTTGGTGCGCAACTCTAACCACGCATTCGGCAACTCGGCAAACAGTGGCAAAAACGCTTCGGCAAAGCCTGTAATCGGCTCCAAAGCCAAACTATCGCAATCGTAGCCCGAGAAAAAATAAATCGGTTGATCGGGGGTTTGATAGCAAATATCGCGAATTTGGCGTTGAAAATCCTCGTAATTAACAAACAACACATAATTCGCGGACTGATACATGCCTTGCAAAAAACAATAGCGGCAGTCGTATAAACAGTTGAGCATGTGCGAAAAATAATAATTATGCTCACCACCAATGCCATAAGTCGCGGGGGTTGGTAACGCAAATTTTTGATATTTTTCCGCCAGAATCAAAGCTGGATTTTGTTTTTGTAAGCGAAAGTTTTGCGATTTGGGATTAAAGACTTCCCCATAGCGCTCACAATAAATCACCCGCGCCTCGGGAAAGCGTTTCTGTATCGCTAAAACCCGAGGATGTTTTTCTACCGCTTTTTCAATATACAGCGTATCTATCATTGATAACTCAACTCACAATCCATTTAATCAGCGCTTGTTATTTGAGGCTAACCAAGTATTGCCTTCAATCGGTACGCGGTGCGTACCCTACCCACAATGGCCTTTTTATTTCAAAGGCCGCCCTTTAGCATCTTTGGTAATGTGTCCGGTGATAATCAACACCCCTTCACAAAATCCCCATACCACACCAAATCCACCGGTCACCACAGTAATCACCGCTTGAGCAATGCCCAAGCCCCAAAAACCTAAATAAAGACGATGCAAACCAATCGCACCAAATACCAAGCCCAAAATGCCCGCTAGTTTCTGGCTTTTCACTGGCTGAATGCCTGACAGATAAGCACCGACCAAGCCAACATCAGTGACTTTGCCTTCCTCGTGATCAAAATCAACATCATCACCGGCTTTCGGCTGCGCTTCCGATGTCCATTGATCCGCATGAAAATCAAACTGCTCGCCTTGATAGCTAATCACACCGGTTTGAGTTTGTGGATCGAAACTGTCTACACGTCCTAACATAATGCTTACCTTTTATTGTTATTGTTTGAGGTTAAAACAGAACTTACAAATCAGGGCTCGGCGCAGGCGCCATTGCCACCAAAGGAAACAACGCTTCCAACACTTGCGAAGAAATCAACAAATATAAAAACGCCACGCCCAGCCCAAAAAATAATGGTCGATCCAAAGCATAGCGAAAAATATGCCCCGTCACCGCCCAATGCCAGATCATTAAAATTAACATGGCAAAAAATCCCAAATCGGTCGCTTCATTATTCAAACTGGCCACCGCTGGCAATGCAAAGAAATTAATCACCGCATCAGTACCCAGCAAAGCCGCTAAGGTTTGCCGATAGCGATTAATTTTGTCTGAGACAAATAATAAAGGCCAAATAAATCCACTCATCAAAGCAAAATCCACCGCGACTTGCATCAAGGCACTGCTTAAATCGCTGCTTAACAACAAAACCGCTAAGTTGATAGCCACATAAAACACACCGACTAAAGGCAACAACCAAGATGCAGTCGGCACATCCTGCGGCCCTTTACGAAATGCGGTAATTTCTAAAAACAGTTGCAGTAATGGATACATGATTTATTCCTGTTGTTGTAGGTTTTCTTCCGCCGTCATCCAATCCAGCTCGGCTTGCTCTAACGCCGCATCGACTTGGCTTTTTTGGCTGAGCAATTGTTTTAACTGCGGTTTGTTGTCCTCGCTATAAATCTCAGGATCGGCGAGTTTTTCTTCTAATTCGCGTTGTTGCTGATGGTATTTTTCCACCGCCGCTTCGGCTTTTTTGACCGCATCTAACAACGGTTTTAAACGCTGACGACGGTCGGCATCAAGTTTGCGCTGGTCTTTCCGCGACACGCCACCTTGATTATCAGTTGCCACTGGCTCATCAGCGGCGCGTTTTTGCTCGGCCAGCCAGACTTTGTAATCATCCAAATCACCATCAAATGGCTGAATTGCACCACCGGCCACCAATAACAATTGGTCAGTCACCGAACGCAGCAAATGTCGATCATGCGATACCACCACCAACGCGCCTTGATATTCCTGCAACGCCACACTTAAAGCATGACGCATTTCCAAATCCAAATGGTTGGTTGGCTCGTCCAGCAACAGCAAATTCGGGTTTTGATACACCAATAGCGCCAGCACCAAACGGGCTTTTTCACCACCAGAAAACGGCCCAATCGCATCGTTGACTTTATCGCCTCGAAAATCAAAACCGCCCAAGAAATTGCGCAAATCTTTTTCAGTAGCCTGCTTATCCAACTGTTGCAAATGCCACAACGGACTTTCATCCAACCGTAATTGCTCTAATTGATGCTGTGCAAAATAACCAATGTGTAAATCTTGCGCGGTTTGCAGCTTACCATTCAACGCCGGCATTTGCCCTGAAAGCACCTTAATCAGACTCGATTTACCCGCGCCATTCGGCCCCAGTAAACCAATTCGATCGCCTGGACTAATCGACAATGAAGCTTTATTAATGATGATTTTGTCGCCGTAGCCGATGTCCGCCTCATCGAGTTTTAATAAGGGATTCGGCATTTTTTTCGGCGGTGGAAAGCTAAAACTAAACGGCGAATCAACATGGGCTTGAGCAATCAGCTCCATCCGCTCCAGCGATTTAATCCGACTTTGCGCTTGTTTGGCTTTGGTGGCTTGAGCTTTGAAACGGTCGATAAAGCTTTGAATATGGGCCATTTCCCGCTGTTGTTTCTCGTAAGCGGTTTGTTGTTGCGCCAGTTTTTCGGCACGCATCCGTTCAAAATCGGAATAGTTGCCGGTGTAGATTTCGGCTTTGGCTTGTTCGATGTGAACGATGTGGTCGGTGATGGTGTCGAGAAAATCGCGGTCATGCGAAATCAGCATCAAAGTACCGGGATATTTAATCAACCATTCTTGTAACCAAATCACCGCGTCCAAATCCAAATGGTTGGTCGGCTCGTCGAGTAGTAAAACATCAGAACGACACATCAAAGCCTGCGCCAAATTCAAACGCATTCGCCAGCCACCGGAAAACGAGCTAACCGCTTGTGATTCTTGTTGAGTGCTAAAACCCAAACCATTCAACAACCGCGAAGCCCGCGCCTGAGCGGTGTAACCACCGATATGTTCCAATTGGGCGTGTAAATCGGCCAGCTTGAGTCCATCATGCGCTTGCTCTGCGGCTTGCAATTGTTGCTGCAACTGCCGCAACTCGCGGTCGCCGTCTAAAACATAATCAATCGCCGAACAGCTTAAAGCCGGTGTTTCCTGCGCCACATGCGCCACTTCCAAATTCGGCGGCATCGAAAACTCGCCTTCATCAGCGTGCAATTCATCCCGCAACAAGGCAAATAAACTGGATTTCCCCGCGCCATTAGCACCGGTCAAACCGATTTTTTGGCCTTTATGAATGGTAAAACTGGCTTCACTAAACAACAAACGACTGCCACGACGAATGGCGATATTTTTAAAATTGAGCATGGTAATTTTGAGATAAAGACG
>CAMCSF010000233.1 GCA_945877625.1 Methylomonas koyamae
CACGCTGACGAAGACCGTAAAGTAGCGGCTTTGGTTTCTGCGCGTAACCAAGCCGAAGGCATGATCCACGCCACTGAAAAATCATTGAAAGAACTCGGCGACCAAGTTCACAGCGATGAAAAAGCGGCCATTGAAGCGGCGATCAGCGAGTTGCAAGCAGTCGTTAAAGGCGATGACAAAGACGCGATTGAAGCAAAAACCAATGCTTTGACTGAAGTGGCTGGCAAATTAGCAGAGCGCGTTTATGCGCAAAACAATGCTGGCGGTGACGCTGGACACGCTGAAGCCCATGGCGAGCAAGCTGAGCACGATCACAACGTGGTTGATGCTGAGTTTGAAGAAGTGAAGGATGATAAGAAGTAAGTCTCTGTAGCTTGGGTTAGGCGTAGCCGTAACCCAAGATGTTGGCCTTCGATTGTTGGGTTACGCTCTATTCGAGCGAACCCAACCTACTTACACAATAGCCTTCGTTAATCCGAGGGCTTTTGCGCATAATATGCTAGCTTGATTTAACTTTGGTTAAGGTGGAGTTCTGTAGGTTGGGTTAGGCGATAGCCGTAACCCAACATGCTGGCCTTCGATTGTTGGGTTCGCTCTATTCGAGCGAACCCAACCTATTCTGGAACAGACGAAAATAGATTTGAAAAATGGCTTTCAAATAATTTGAGTAAATGAGCATTCAATACAAGGTAGCTAATTATGGACACAGCCTCAATAGAACGCGAAGCACTTCATCTACCGAGATCAGATAGAGCTAGACTTGCTCAAAATCTGCTATTGAGTCTTGAAACATTAAACGATGCCGAGTTAAACGAAGCTTGGCTTGATGAAGCACAGCGCCGAGCGCATAAAATTGATCAAGGTGAAACAGAGTTAGTTTCAGCAGAGGACGTGAGTCTTGTAGGTTGGGTTAGGCGATAGCCGTAACCCAACATGTTGGCCTTCGATTGTTGGGTTACGCTCTATTCGAGCGTAACCCAACCTACTTACTAACCCCACAATAATTAGGAGTTGAAATGTATTTAGGTATGACAGATAACGAATATGAAACCGTTCTTAATTCAACCCCACAATTAGTTGCGAAACGATTACATATACCTGACGTTGAAATTCAAGATAATTCAATCTTAGCCAGCCTTATTGAACAAAAAGACAAAGCTGCATTTTTAATTATGCAGGAATTTTTAAATACTTATACTCATTGGTGGGAATCCAGCAAAAAGCTATCCGACCAAGATACACCAGAAAACTACGAAGTCCTTAAGCGTTTAATAAGCAGTCGCGATGAAATTAGAAACGCGCTGATTAGTTATTTGAATGCTAAGTACGGAAAACCCAATGAGCGTCATTAAGGCTTATCATGCAGGACAATTACAAGAAATAGAAAGCTTTATTGCAACCAATGGCCGATCGGGGATAAAACCTTCAAGAAGTTCAAATTGGCTAGGTAGTGGGGTTTGTTTTTGGGAAAATGATCCAGAAAGAGCTGAAACATGGCAAGCCCAACAACGAAAAGGTGCCATTTTAGAGTGTGAAATCGACACTAACGATTTATTTAATTTATTACAAAAAGAAAATGCTACGGATGAATTTTACCTTGAAGCGCAAAAACACAGCAAAACAGTTAAAAGTCAAAACAACCGAAGCCAACAGCAGTTTAATTTAGATAATGATGTTTTTAATCAAATTCAAACATCAGCATTTGGCAAAACCAAATACGGGATTAGGATGGCATTTTATATGGGAAATTCTGTCACTTTAGACGGCAATTTATTTCCCAATCAGCATATACAACTGTGCATCTGGAATACCGATATTATTATCAATCCACGAAAATACATTCCTGGAAGATTAGAACTGTAGAAACAAAAAAATAGCCGCATTATGTGGTATTTTTAACCCGATCCATCCATAAAAATAATTAAACCCATAGCAAAAATGGCCGCAAAAGAAGATTTTTACAAACTGTTGGGCGTCAGTAAAAACGCCAGCGAAGCTGAAATTAAACAAAGCTATCGCAAAATGGCGATGAAGTATCATCCCGACAGAAACAAAGACAATCCTGAACAAGCTGAGATTAAGTTCAAGCAAATCAAGGAAGCTTACGAGATTTTATCCGACTCGAAAAAACGCGCGGCTTACGACCAGTTTGGTCATGCTGGCGTTGACCCTTCCATGGGTGGCGGTCGTGGTGGTTTCGGCGGCGGTGCTGAAAATTTCAGTGATATTTTCGGTGATGTGTTTGGTGATATTTTTGGCGGCGGCCGTCAACAACAACGCAGCAACGTCCAACGCGGCTCTGATGTGTTGTACAACTTGGAATTAACCTTAGAAGAAGCTGTCGGCGGCACTGAAACCACGCTGAAAGTGCCTGTGTTAACCACTTGTGGCGAATGTAGCGGCAGCGGCGCGAAAAAAGGCAGTTCGCCAATCACTTGCTCGACCTGTCACGGTCACGGTCAAGTGCGGATGCAACAAGGCTTTTTCTCGGTGCAACAAGCTTGCCCAACTTGTCGCGGCACAGGCAAACAAATCAAAGACCCCTGCCCTAAATGCTATGGCCAAGGTCGAGTTAAAGAAAACAAAACCTTGTCAGTTAAAGTGCCAGCAGGTGTCGATACCGGTGACAGAATTCGTTTGGCGGGTGAAGGCGAAGCCGGTGTTAACGGCGGACCAAGCGGCGATTTGTATGTTCAAGTCAAAGTTAAAGATCATCCGATTTTCACCCGCGATGGCGCCAATTTGTACTGCGAAGTACCGATCAGCTATCCAACCGCTTGCTTAGGCGGCGAAATCGAAGTCCCTACGCTGGACGGCAAAGTGATGTTAAAAATCCCTGCCGAAACCCAAACTGGCAAATTGTTCCGTTTACGCGGCAAAGGTGTAAAACCAGTGCGCGGCGGTGCAATCGGCGATTTATTATGCCGTGTGCAATTAGAAACCCCAGTGCATTTAACCAAAGAGCAACGCGCCTTGATTGAACAATTGGCAGTGTCTTTAAGCGGTGGCGGCAAAAAACACAGCCCACAAGAACACGGCTTTATCGACGGCGTTAAGAGCTTTTTTGACAAATTAAAAGGATAAATCATGTTGCGTATTGCATTGGTCGGCGTGTCTGGCCGTATGGGTTTAAGCTTAATCAAAGCCGTAGCAGCCACAGAACACGCTGAATTAACTGTGGCGGTTTCTCGTCCTGATAGTTTGGCCATCGGTAAAGATGCCGGCGAATTAGCCGGTATTTCTCCTTTAGGCGTCACTGTTAGCGACAATTTAGCCGCGAAAGTCGATCAATTTGATGTGTTAATCGACTTCACTCGCCCAGACGCTTCGATGGAATATATCGAAATCTGCCGCCAAGCTGGCAAACAAATTGTCATAGGCACCACCGGTTATTCAGAAACCCAAAAAGCCGCTATTGCCGAAGCCGCTAAAGACGTGGCTTTAGTGATTGCACCGAATATGAGCGTTGGGGTTAATCTGTCATTGAAGCTATTAGAAATGACCGCCAAAGTAATGGGCGATTACACCGACATCGAAGTGATCGAAGCCCACCACCGCCACAAAATCGACGCCCCATCTGGCACTGCGTTACGGATGGGCGAAGTGGTTGCAGCGACTTTAGGCCGTGACTTAAAAGACTGCGCGATTTATGGCCGCGAAGGCGACACTGGCGCTCGTGACCGTAAAACCATCGGCTTCTCGACCATTCGCGCTGGCGATATTGTCGGTGAGCACACTGTGATGTTTGCTGACGATGGCGAACGGGTGGAAATCACTCACAAAGCCACTAGCCGCATGACTTTCGCCAATGGCGCAGTGCGTGCAGCGGTTTGGTTAGCGGGTAAGCAACAAGGATGGTTTGATATGCAGGATGTATTGGGCTTGAAAGGCTAAAATAAAAAAGGGTGGATTAAATTAATCCACCCTTTTCTTTAATTGCCCATCGAAACAGTCAAACGCGCTTGACGCTGCTGCTCTGCCACTTGAAGCTGTAATTTATACGCTACGTAATATTTATA
>CAMCSF010000234.1 GCA_945877625.1 Methylomonas koyamae
ACTAGATTGCCATCTTCCAAACTAGACCATTCATGACTAGCGGCATATTTAAGATTTTCTGGCATTGGTTTCATTTCTATTCCCTTTTAGCTTGAACATTTGCCGGAAAGCATAACCGACGATTTTTTTTACACAACAAAAAATTGTAAATCAGCCGCGGCCTCATTTAATAGCGTTGCCTTTGATTTTGTCATCCGGTAGGAATCCCTTAGCCTCAAAGTTATCCAATCTGTTTAGCGTTAAGCGATCCCTGACGGGATGACAAAACCAAGGTGGCTAAGCCATTTCAAACCCTACTTTTCCACAGCTAATCGCATCATTTATCGTTAAAAAACACAGCGGCTATCTAACATCGCTTTATAATCAAAACCCAGTTTATTCAGGCTTTCTTATCATGCGTACCCTATTTGCTTTACTGACTTGCTTATCCATCATCAACTTAGCCCACGCTGACGATGATGACGATGTAAAACCCAGCAAACCAGCCAGCAACAACGACGCCAGCAAACTACAACTCGCAAGCCCCACCGAAAAATTAGCCGGTATCAAAACCCAAGCCTTACAAGCTGCCCAGCAACAAGCCGAATTTACTTCCTTTGGCAAAGTGGTGAACTTAGAACCCTTATTGCAACTGCGCCAACAATACCTAGCCGCCAATGCTCAACAGCAAAGCGCCAAAGCCCGTTATACCGAAGCGCAACTGAATTTAACCCGCACCCAAAATCTGCACAGCCAAGACATCGTTTCCAGCCGACGCCTACAGGAACAACAAGCGCAATCACTGGCCGACCGCGCCAATCTCGACGCCAGCGCTTACCAACAACAAACCCTGTTAGAAAACAGCAAGCTGGAATGGGGCAACACTTTGAGCACTTGGTTCACCACTAGCAACCACCCGCAAGCCGAACAGTTTTTAAAACACAGCGCCCAATTAATCCAAATCACCTTACCCGCCAACAGCGAACTCGGCCAAGGTGTCAGCCAGATTGTTATCGATGCTCACGGCCAGCGCCAAAACGCGATTCCCGCGACCTTGATTTCAGCCTCACCGCACATCGACCCGCTAACCCAAGGTCAACGCTATTTCTTTAAGACCCAAGCCAAATCATTGCCCTATGGCAGCCATATCACAGCTTGGATTGCCGGCAATGGGAAACCGACCCATGGCGTGTTGATTCCAAACTCAGCGATTGTCCGTCAAACTGGCCAAAGCTTTGTGTTTATCAAAACCGCTGATGGTCAATTTAACCGCCGGCCTTTGCCGCAATTACTCAACACACCGCAAGGCTACCTAGCCTTGGATAATGTGCAAGTCGGTGAAGACGTGGTGATTAGCGGCGCTCAAACCTTGTTATCAGAACAATTAAAAAGCCAGATTCCTGATGAGGATGATGATTAAACCAGTGATTGGTTAGCTGGTGCAGCCCGGGATATTTATCCCGGGCTTAGCGTTTCAAATTAGTTCAAAGTAGCAACAAACCTTCAGACAGGGTTGAAAACCCTGTCTGGCCGAAGATGATTAACGCCGGTTAGCCCGTAACTTCAACAAATTCAATTGTTTGTTACAATTCCGACCTTCGCATCGTATTTCCGTTTATTAGGCAGCGCCGTTATGCAACGTTTTTGTACCCTTGGTTTTGTTCTTGGCCTTATTTTGATGGTGTTTGGCCTGACCTATATTTTGCCGATTTTCACATCGCTGTATTTTGAAGATGGCATGGTGGAACATTTTTTTAACGGCATGTCGCTCAATATCGGCGTCGGTGGTTTTTTATCGTTAATCACTATGCGTTATCGCGGCGATGTCAAAACTCGCGATGGTTACCTGTTGGTGGCTTTGTTCTGGATTTTAATGGCAACCGCCGCCACCTTCCCGTTGATGTGGGGAATGCCAGGCTTGTCATTTACTGATGCGTTTTTTGAAACCAGCTCCGGCTTAACCACCACCGGCGCCACCGTCTTCACAGGTTTAGACACCTTAGCACCTTCACTCAATCTGTGGCGCCATGAACTTAACTGGATTGGCGGTTTGGGGATTATCGTTTTGGCGGTAGCGATTTTGCCTTTGCTGGGCATCGGTGGCATGCAGTTGTATAAAGCCGAAATTGCTGGACCGATTAAAGACAGCAAACTGACGCCACGGATTACCGAAACCGCACGTTTATTGTGGCTGGTTTATGCCGGTATTACGATTGCTTGTATCTTATCGCTGAACTGGGCAGGCATGAGTTGGTTCGATGCGATTTGCCATGCTTTTGCAACGCTGGGCTTAGGTGGCTTATCAACCCATGACGCCAGCGTTGGCTATTTCAACTCGGAACGGATTGAAATCGTTTTAACTATCTTCATGCTGATTTCCGCGATTAACTTTGCCACCCATTACACGGTTTTAAATCAGCGCAGCTTAAAGCCCTATTTGCTAGACCCAGAAGCGATGCCAATGCTGGGTTTACTGGCTGGCAGTATTTTGTTGTGTTCAGCGTATCTGACTTATTTTGAAACCTATCCTGAGTTTTTAATCAGCTTGCGCCATGTCAGCTTTAACTTGATTTCTATAGCCACCGACTGCGGCTTCGCCAGTGTTGATTTTGATAAATGGCCCCCGTTTGTGCCTTGGTGGATGCTGTATTTAAGTTGTATCACCGCTTGTACCGGTTCTACCGGCGGCGGCATCAAAATGTTCCGCACCTTATTGCTCTGGAAACAGGCCGGTCGGGAAATGTTTAGCATTTTGCATCCCCGCGCGATTAATCCGATTCGGATTGGCGATATGCCGATTCCTAACAAAATTATTTTCTCGGTGTTAGCGTTTATCTTTTTGTATTTTATTTCGATTGTGGTTTTAACTTTTTCTTTGCTGTTTTCGGGATTAGATCCGATTTCATCACTCAGCGCAGTGTTGGCTTGTATCAATAACGCAGGACCGGGCTTAGGTGTGGTTGGCCCAGCTAGTAATTATCAAGGTTTAAGCGACTTTCAAACTTGGATTTGCACCATCGCCATGCTACTTGGCCGTCTTGAAGTGTTCACGCTATTGATGCTTTTTACGCCCGCTTTCTGGAGAAAATAGTACAATTCGCGGCCTTATTGCTGCTAATCGACTAATAACAGATAGCAATAACCGATTTTCACCCTTTATTGTAGGAACCTTGTCATGACTTCCGCTCGACAAATTGATTTTCTTAGCAAAAGAAAAATGGCGTTTTTCTTTTCCGGCACCTTGTTTCTAATTTCGATTATTTCGTTCATTACCAAGGGTTTGGACTTTGGTATCGATTTTACCGGCGGTAGTGTTTATGAAATGCACTACAACCAATCGGTTGATTTAAACACTATGCGTGAAGCCTTAGAAAAACAAGGTTTCGGCGATGCCAACATCCAACATTTCGGCAGTTCACAAGACGTGTTGTTACGCCTTAAACCGGTCGAAAACATCAACCAAAAACAATTAACCGAACAAATTCTGAGCACCGCTAACAGCAGTCAGCCACAAGCCGGTGAAATGCGCCGGGTGGAATTTGTTGGCCCACAAGTCGGTGAAGATTTGGTTAACGACGGCGGTTTAGCCTTATTGCTGTCATTTTTGGCAGTGATGGCTTATGTCAGCGTGCGTTTTGAGTGGAAATTATCAGTCGGCGCGATTGCGGCTTTATTCCACGACACCATTATCACCATGGGCTTTTTCTCGGTGTTTGGCTGGGAATTTGACATGACAGTACTATCGGCGATTTTGGCGCTGGTCGGTTATTCAATCAACGACACCATCGTGGTTTATGACCGTATCCGTGAAACGGTGCGCAGCAGCCGTCGTGAATCAATGCACGATATTACCAACCGCGCCCTGAACGACACGTTAAGCCGTACTATTTTGACTTCTTTGACTGTTTTCTTAACCTTGTTGGCCTTGGCATTCTTGGGCGGCAAAACCATTCATGGCTTCGCGATTGCTATGTTAATTGGTGTGGTTAAAGGTACCTATTCTTCGATTTATATCGCCAGCTCATTAGC
>CAMCSF010000235.1 GCA_945877625.1 Methylomonas koyamae
GGTAAAGAACGCGCGATGTTGGAAGGCATCGTCAATACCATTATCGATTTAGAGCAAGGCTTGGCTGACGCTGAAGAATTGCTGGTGATGGCGGTAGAAGAAGATGACGATGAAACAGTCGATACCGTTGCCGCTGATCTTGAACAATATGAAGCGAAAGTCGCGGGTTTAGAGTTTCAACGAATGTTCTCCGGCGAAATGGACGCCAACAACGCCTTTTTGGACATTCAATCCGGCTCTGGCGGCACCGAAGCCCAAGATTGGGCATCGATTATTGAGCGTATGTATTTGCGTTGGGGCGAGGCCAAAGGCTTTAAAACCGAGTTAATCGAAGAGTCACCGGGCGATGTGGCTGGGATTAAAAGTGCCACGATTAAATTTGAAGGCCCGTATGCGTTTGGTTGGCTGCGTACCGAAACCGGTGTACACCGTCTAGTGCGTAAATCACCTTTCGATTCCGGCAATCGCCGTCACACCTCTTTTGCTTCAGTGTTTGTTTCACCAGAAATTGACGATGACATCGAAATCGACATCAATCCCGCTGATTTGCGAATTGACGTTTATCGTGCCAGTGGCGCGGGTGGCCAGCACGTTAACCGAACCGAATCGGCGGTGAGGATTACTCATAATCCTAGCGGCATTGTCGTGCAATGCCAAAGCGACCGCTCACAGCATAAAAACAAAGACACAGCGATGAAGCAGTTGAAAGCGAAGTTGTATGAATTGGAGATGCTGAAACGCAACGAAGGCCAGCAAGCGGTTGAAGATTCCAAATCCGACATCGGTTGGGGCAGTCAGATTCGTTCTTATGTTTTAGACCAATCACGGATTAAAGATTTACGCACCAATGTCGAAACCGGTAATACTCAAGCGGTTTTGGACGGGGCATTGGATCAGTTTATTGAGGCGAGTTTGAAGAGCGGTTTGTAATTTTTTCGTCAGCGAGGAACCCTATGAAACACTTTGAGCGCATTACATTTAATCCAGTAGTGATGGGGGGTAAACCTTGTATTAGAGGTTTGCGTGTTACCGTCGGTACGATTGTTGGTTTGATCGCTTCAGGACATAGTCGCCAAGATGTATTGGCGTTGTATCCTTACCTAGAAGCTGACGATATTACAGAGGCTTTAGGATTTGCCGCTTGGCGAGCTGAAGAGATTGAGCTTCCGCTTGCTGCAGCATGAAAATTTTGTTGGATATGAATCTCTCGCCAACTTGGGTGCCTGTATTGCAAGAAGCAGGTTTTGAAGCGATTCATTGGAGTTCAATTGGCGCAGCTAATGCAGCTGATACTCAACTGTTCTCATGGGCGCGAGATAACGAAGCCATTGTGTTTACCCATGATCTTGATTTTAGTGCTTTATTAGCAATTACTGGTGCAGAGGCCCCGAGTGTATTCCAAATCCGCACTCATGACGTCAGTCCTGCTGCGTTGGGTGCTAGAGCCATTGAATTATTGCAACGATTTGAAAATCAATTAAACAACGGCGCACTAATTGTTGCCGATGAATTAAGAGAGCGAGTGCGCCTATTACCCTTGGTTCGATGAATATTGTTTCTCGGCCATTTTTGTTTTCCCAATAATTAATTTCTATTTTTTGACCAAAATTATCATGTCAGAACTCGAACACGACGAACAAGAACAAATTAAACAACGCCGCGAAAAACTAACCGCATTGCGCGAAGAAGGTATCGCTTTTCCAACCGACTTCCGTCGCAACGTGGTGGCGGGTGAACTACTGGCTGAATACGGCGAAAAAACCGAAGAAGAGTTATTAGCGGAGCCGATTCGGGTCAAAATCGCTGGTCGAATGATGACGCGTCGGGTGATGGGCAAAGCCAGTTTCTGCCATTTACAAGATATGTCGGGCCAGATTCAGGTTTACGTCTCACGCGATAATTTGCCAGAAGGTGTTTACAACGACCAGTTCAAAAAATGGGACATCGGCGATATTTTGGGTGCAGAAGGTACGCTGTTTAAAACCAAAGTCGGTGAACTGAGCGTTCGTTTAGACGATATCCGCTTGTTGACTAAAGCCTTACGTCCCTTGCCAGAAAAATTTCATGGCATTGCTGATCAAGAAATCAAATACCGTCAGCGTTATTTAGATTTGATCATGAGCGACGACGCTCGTAAAACCTTTTTGATGCGTTCCAAAATCGTTGCTTATATCCGCGATTTTTTAACCGCCCGTCAATTTTTGGAAGTGGAAACCCCGATGATGCAAGTCATCCCAGGTGGTGCGACTGCGCGGCCATTTACCACTTTCCACAACGCTTTAGACATGGAGCTTTACCTGCGTATTGCCCCAGAACTGTATCTAAAACGCTTAGTCGTGGGTGGTTTTGAGCGGGTGTTTGAAATTAACCGCAACTTCCGTAACGAAGGCTTATCAACCCGCCATAACCCAGAATTCACCATGCTGGAGTTCTATCAAGCTTATGCCGAATACGGTGAATTGATGGACTTAACCGAAGCGATGTTGAAAGGCATTGCTGAAGAAGTGGTGGGCAGCAGCGTGATTGAATACCAAGGCGACCAATACGACTTTGGTAAACCGTTTGTCCGTATGACCGTGTTGGAATCAATTCTGCATTTCAACCCTGATTTAACTTTAGCCGATTTGCAAACCCGTGAAGCGGCAGTAAAAGTCGCGGAAAGTTTAAAAATTCCGGTCAAAGATGGCTACGGTTTAGGCAAAGTCCAAATCGAAATTTTCGAGAAAACTGTTGAGCATCGTTTGATGAATCCAACCTTCATCACCGCCTATCCGGTTGAAGTATCGCCATTAGCGCGTCGTAACGACAACGATCCACACGTTACCGACCGTTTTGAGTTCTTCGTCGGTGGTCGCGAAATCGCCAACGGCTTCACCGAGTTAAACGACGCTGAAGACCAAGCCGAACGCTTCCAAAAACAAGTGGAAGAAAAAGAAGCTGGGGACAACGAAGCGATGCACTTTGATGCTGATTACATCACCGCTTTGGAACACGGCATGCCGCCAACCGCAGGCGAGGGGATTGGTATCGACCGTTTAGTGATGTTGTTTACCAATGCACCGAGCATCCGCGACGTGTTGTTGTTCCCACACATGCGTCCCAAAAACTAATGGTATCCAGCGGCGTTTATGGCGGCTTATTGGCGATAGCCTTTATCGCCGCCAATCTGCCGTGGCTCAGCGAGCGGTTTTTGTGCGTGATTCAACGCAATAAAACCGCCGTTTGGCGCTGGCTGGAATGGCTGATTTACTATGGCTTAACCGGTTTATTGGCAATGGCTTTGGAATATAAAATCACCGGCGGCAACTACAGTCAGCAATGGGAGTTTTATGTCGCCACCCTCTGTCTATTCGTGGTATTTGCCTTGCCCGGTTTTATTTATCACTACGATTTAAAGAAATTACTGAAAAGCCAAGCCTGAGCGCTTGGCATTGATGAATTTCACCCTCGACAGCCTTAAGGCTAATTCCCCACTTTTATCAAAGAGTAATCTATGAGTGTCGATGCAAATCAATTTAAAAACGCCCTAAAACTTTGGGCCAGCGGTGTGACAGTGGTTACTGCCCAATCGCCAGAACACGGCTTAAAAGGCATGACCGCCACCTCATTTAGCAGCGTTTCAGCCGAGCCGCCACAAATTCTGGTCTGTTTAAACCAAGCTACCGATACTGGCGCTGTGGTTTTGGAACAGCAACACTTTGCCGTCAATATTTTAAGCAGCGAACAACAAGCGGTTTCCAACCAATTTGCGGGCGGTGCCTCTCAAGAAGAGCGCTTCGCCAGTGTCGCTTGGCAAGCTGGCGAAAACGGTTCACCGTTATTGAACCAAGCCTTAGCCAGTTTGGAATGCAAAGTCGTGCAACAAGTCCAAGCCGGTACGCATTGGATTGTAATCGGCGAAGTGCAAAATGTGGTTTGTCGCAGTGGCGAGCCGTTGTTGTATTACAACGGCGCTTATCGGCAGTTGGCGGAATAA
>CAMCSF010000236.1 GCA_945877625.1 Methylomonas koyamae
GGTGCCGAAAGCGTGTTCAAACACACAAATCACATCGAAACATAAGTCCATAAACAAATGGCTCATGTCTTGATTTTGTTGGGCGATCATTGATGGGAAAATCCCGAATACGGCTTGGGCTAAGGCCGGTTGTTCATTCTGAAAGCGCAGAATGATTTCACGGCCAGCGTTTTCGTCTAGGCTTTTGGCGTGTTGGAGGGCTAAAAATAGTTCGCGGTCTGTTAGTTCGTGCATGGCTATAGTGTTTGTTTTTATTATTTTAAGGATTCGCGTTGCGAGGTTGTTTTGATGTCGGTTTTACGCCCAAAGGGTCAATGCCAATCGGCTATCCACACCGATAGGCGAGTTATTTTTATTGGTTTTGGCAAAAAGTAACACCTGCTACCACAATAAAATCACCGCTTATATTTAATACCATAGTCTTTGATTTTGTCATTCCGTAGATCCCTTAGCTTCTAAGTTATTCAATACCTTTAAAGCTAAGCGATCCCTAACGGGATGACAAAACAAATGTTGGCTGGCAATGATGGAGTATGTTTTTCACAAGCAGTCAGATAATTTTGCGTTAAAAAACAGAGTTGCTGGGTAACCTCAGCATTTAACTTTTAAGATCCGCCAAGATCTTATCTCTAACCAACTGCCCCGACATCGTCACCATCGGCATTCCGCCGCCGGGATTCACACTGCCACCGACAAAATACAGATTGCTTAATTCATTGCTGCGCTGCGGTGCTTTAAAGCCTAGGTTCTTTTTACGATCCGCAACCACGCCGTAAATGGAACCCAAATTCGAGTAATAACGGGCTTGAATATCCAACGGTGTCCAATATTCTTCGGTGACGATATGTTGACGTAAATCGGTTAACCCCATGCGCTCTAGCTTAATCAACACCCGTTCCCGTAGTGCCAGATAATCTTCGGCAGATAGCGGTTTTTCTGGGTCAAGGTGGGGAATATGCGGCAGGATTTTAATAATCTCACAACCTTCCGGCGCTTGGCTGGGGTCGGTTTTGACTGGCGCGACCAGATAAATGGTGGGGTCTTCTGACAAAGTGTGTTTGTGGAATACCGCATCAAAATGCTGTTCAGGCTGATCGGAATAAAAGAAATTGTGGTGCGCGAGTTGTGGGTAAATGCGGTTGACGCCCAAATGTAGCACCAAGCCCGAACAGCTGGGTTCAAAACGCTGCATTTTTTTCAATTCTTTCGCAGGGCTGTTGAGCAATTGTTGCATCGCTGGAATCACTTCCATATTCGATACCACAATGTCAGCCGCTAACACGCTGCCGTCTTGTAGCTTAACCGCTGTGGCTTTTTGGTTTTGTTGTTCAATGGCTGTGACTTCGCTGTTTAAACGAATATTGACACCCAATTCAATCGCCAACCGCTCCATCGCCGGCGCCATGCCGTACATGCCGCCTTTGACATACCACAAGCCGTATTCAGCCTGAATATGCGGCAATAAATTCATTAACGCTGGCGAGTCATAAGGTGAGGAGCCGACATATTTGATGAAGTAATTTAAGATTTCCACCAGTTTAGGATTGGAAATAAAGCGTCTGACGCCTTGATCCATGCTGCGGAACACATCAAAGTTCTGCAAACTGCGGCGCACGCCGTAAAACTTCACCAGCTCCCAAAAACTATCCAAGCCTTTGGCAAAATAGCCTTCTTCTACCGCATCAGAAATTTGTTTTGAATAAGCCATAAAACGGGCAAATTCATCAGCGGTTTTTGAATCTAGTTTCTCGAACTCACGACGCTGCGCCTCTTCATCGGGGGTTAAATCGATCACCGTGCCATCTTCAAAAAAGTTACGCCAATGCGGGGTGACAGTTTCGATGCCAACGTAGTCGTGCATGTTTTTGCCAGCTCGGGTGAACAAGGCTTCAAATACATGCGGCATGGTCAAAATCGACGGGCCTAAGTCAAAAGTAAAACCGTCTTTGCTCATGATATTGAGCTTGCCGCCGACTTTGTCGTTTTTCTCGACCAATTCCACAGCAAAGCCTTCAGAAGCCAAGGCAATCGCGGCGGATAAACCACCCAAGCCGGCACCAATTACGACGACACGTTTGTTGTTCATATTAATAATCCCGTTGCCAAGGCAGTAGTTGTTTAAAGTTTTGCCAGCTCTGTTTCACATCGATGGCGGAATATTGACGAAAAGCCATTAAAGCTGGCCAGTTGCGTTTTAGGCGTTTGAGTAGCGAGTCCTGACTGTAAACAAAATCCATATAGCTTTTAAATTGCTCGTAGCTTTGTGGGTGATACGGAAACCAGTTCGGCTCTTTAGCCAAACGACTGCGATTGCTTAAGCCCGATACCGGATAAGTAAAATTGCTTAGACCTTCCGCGCCACGATACCGACCAAAACCGCTGTGTTTAACGCCACCAAAAGGCAGGGCAGGGTGGCCAGCGTTTTTAATCACATCGTTAATCGCCCAATTGCCGACTTGTAATTGTTGGGCAATGCTTTCGGCTTGAGCAAGGTCTTGGCTCCAAATGCTGGTGTTCAAGCCAAATTCACTATCATTGGCCAGTCGTACCGCTTCGGCTTGATCGCTAAACGCCATCACTGCCAATAACGGCCCAAAGCTTTCTTCCCGCATTACCAGCATGTTGTGATTCACATTCCACAACACGATGGGCTTTAGATAATGACCGTCACGTTGGAAAGGGCCAGACGCTTGTGCACCTTGGGCAATCGCATCGTCGTAATGGGCTTGCAGAATCGCAAATTGCCGTTCCGAACTGATGGCGCCCAAATCAGCTTGTAGGGTTAATTTGTCTACTTCGCTCAGCAATAATTGCAAAAACCCTTCAAAACAGCTTTGCTCAACATACAAGCGTTCGATGCTCATACAGACTTGGCCGCTATTGCTAAACGCCCCGTATAAAGCCGCCTGACAAGCCCGTTGCAGATTGGCTTTGGCAAACACCAGCATCGCATCTTTACCGCCCAATTCCAGCATTACCGGAATCGGATGTTGCGCGGCAGCTTGCATGACCGCACGACCAGTTTTCAAACTGCCGGTAAACACTACCAAGTCGGGGCCAGCGGCAATTAATTGTTGTCCGGTTTCACCATCGCCAGTGACCGCTTGCACTAAGCCAGTCGGCAAATCCAGTTCGGCGAACAAACTCAGCAATAATGCCGCCACCGGCAAACTCAATTCCGAAGCTTTTAAAATCACCGCATTGCCAGCAATCAAAGCGCTAAGCATCGGTGAAATGGCTAATTGAAACGGATAATTCCAAGGCGAAATCACCGCCACCACCCCAAAAGGCCGCCGCTCAATTTTGGCGGTGGCAAACGGGAAAGTCAGTGGCGAACTAAAAACGCTACGTGGTTTTAAAATCGCAACCGCGTGTTTTTGGTAATAACGCTGTAATTCCAAAATCGGAATTAGCTCGCCTAACAAGGCATCGGTACTGACTTTGCCGCTGGTTTGGCAGACGCAGTCACAAATCCTGTCCAGATTAGCCAATAACAATGGATTGAGCGGTGCCAGTTTTTGCAAACGGGCTTTAACGCTTAATTGCGCCCATGCGCTTGCCGCGAGTTTAGCCGATTGTAATTGTTGCTGAATCTGTTCTGGCTGGGTAATCGTAAAACCACCCAGCGCACGGCCATCAATCGGCGATATAGCTTGGATTTCCGCCATGCTTGCTTATTGTTTTAGCCAAGTATTTTGTTTCAGGTCTGTAAAACTGATTCGGTGTTTTTTGCAAATCAGATTCGCGGAAATCCGCGCTGATTCGTAAATGGTTGGTAAACCGCTGCCAGGGTGGGTCCCGCCGCCAACCAGATAGCAATTATCCAGTTCTTCAAAGCGGTTGTGAGGACGCCAGTACAACATTTGGCTGAATTTATGCGCCAAGCTAAAAGTCGCGCCTTTGTAGACGTTTTCCTCTGTTTCCCAG
>CAMCSF010000237.1 GCA_945877625.1 Methylomonas koyamae
TCGGCATCGTGTTTGGCTAATGGCGCTAGGGAAAAATTTAAAAATTCAACAATGTCCAGACTGCCTTGTTTGTAGTCTTCGTAGAATTTTTTATTGGCGTGTTCGTATTGGTCTTTATCGACAATGCCGCGATCAACCAAAAACTGGCCCCATAAATAATCGCTGTCATCGGCAATCAAAGTGTTATCGAGATCAAAAATCGCTAAGCTCACGGTCAACCTGTAGAAATAAATAAAAACAAAGCGGCTTGTGGCTTCCACCGCTGATTTGTGGAACAATTGCACCATTCATTTTAATGGTCGGCAGCTTTCAATTCTTATCTAGTAATTGAAAACTGGCCGCAAATAATACAGGTTTTTTACATGATAGACTCGAAAGGATACCGGCCGAATGTCGGGATTATCCTTTGCAATGACGAGGGTCGTGTGTTTTGGGCGAAGCGTAAAGGCGCTAATTCGTGGCAATTTCCGCAAGGCGGGATTGATTGTGACGAAGATCCAGAAACAGCGATGTATCGGGAATTGTGGGAGGAAACCGGCTTGCGTGCTGAACACGTAGAGCTTTTAGGTCGCACTCGTTACTGGCTACGTTACAAGTTGCCAGAGCGTTATGTCCGCAAAAACTCCATGCCGCTGTGCATTGGTCAAAAGCAGATTTGGTTTATTCTGCGCTTGCTGACTGATGAAGATAATGTGCGTTTTGACTGTGGTCACAAGCAAGAGTTTGATAACTGGCGCTGGGTTGATTATTGGTATCCACTGAAAGATGTGGTGTATTTCAAGCGCCGTGTTTATCGCAAAGCCATGGATGAATTGGGCGAGTTGCTGATTGATGAATCGATTAAGGTCAACGCCGAAGGTTATTTGTTGGGTAAGTAGTCGCTTAATAATGATGCAGATTAGTGTCTAGTCCGGTTAATGCTTCATCGATTCGGTAACAGTCTGAGTTAAATTGACCATCAGCCAATAATTCAAACACCCGATAACCCGGCGGCGTATTAGTCACTGTAAATTCAGTAGCTTGCGGCATAAACTGAATGCAAGTTGCAGGTGCTGAAAACACCGCCACTCCTTGATAATTTTCAGCGATGACTTGGTGAACATGGCCGTGGGTTAATACTTTAACCTGCGGATATTGACTAATAATCGCTAAAAACGCCTGACTATTCTCTATCATCATCCCATCCATCCAACTGCTATTGATGCTTAAACTATGGTGATGTACTGCAATTAAGCTTGGTAAATTTGTTTTTAAACAATCAGTTAGGAAACTAAGTTCATCTTGATTCAAGTAACCTATCGGACTGTCATTTTTCTGGCTATTCAGACAAATAATCTGCCAATCATCCAAAATTAATTGTTTACGACAACTCACCATCCCTTGATTCAAAATCGTCTGCATCAATTGCCAATCGTCATGATTGCCTGGCAAACAAAGTGTAGGTGTCTGATAAGATTGTAATTTTTCTAAAATGCGTTGATAAGACTCGGGGCAGGGGTCTTGGGTTAAATCGCCGCTGATTAAAATCAAATCAAATGGCCCGTGATTTTGCTGGGCGTGTTGTAACACTTGATGAAAATAATGTTCGGTATTGATGCCTAACAAGGTATCGGTAATTCTAGGTTGTATGTGTAAGTCTGAGATTTGTAAGAGTTTTTTCACAACTAAAAGTCATTCGGTAAAAAGATTTATTCACTATAACACAGCGATTTGTGCGGATGTTTCGAAACCAACCGGCTTTCATGTACACTGCCCGCTTTCAGATTTTCGGCTCTAAGCCAGCAATATCAGCATTCAAGGAGACAATATGCGACGATTAAAACTCACCACACTAGCCTTTGCTACGCTGTTTGCCTGTCAGTTACAAGCGGAAACAGTCTTTGTAACATTGGAAAAAGATAACGCGATTGCGGTGTTGGATCCTGTTGAAGGCAAGTTAGTTAAAACCGTCAATGTTGGCCAACGACCACGCGGCATTGCTTTAAGCCCAGACCACAAGCAGTTGTTTATTGCCACTAGCGATGACAACACGATACGTATTTTTGATGCCACCAGTTTAAAAGAAGTTGGCCGATTACCTTCCGGGGAAGATCCTGAAACCTTTGCTTTAAGTCCTGATGGTAAGTTGATGTATGTTTCCAACGAAGATGACAGCCAAGTGACGGTGATTGATATTGCCAGCAAAAAAGCCGTGCAAAAAATTAAGGTCGGCGTCGAGCCAGAAGGGATTGCCGCTAGTCCTGATAATCGTTGGTTAGTTAGCGCTTCTGAAACCACCAATATGTTGCATTGGATTGATACAAAGTCGCGGCAAATTGTTGAAAATACACTAGTTGATCCTCGCCCGCGTGCGGTTAATTTTACCGCTGATAGCCAACAGCTTTGGGCAACCTCAGAAATGGCTGGCACGGTGATGGTGTTAGATACTGCCAGCAAACAAATTGTCCAGACTATTAAATTGGACGTCGCAGGGATTAGCAGCGATTTAATTCAGCCGGTTGGTGTGGTGATAGATAAAGATCGTCATTATGCCTATGTGGCGATGGGGCCCGCTAATCGGGTTGCGGTGATCAATGCCCAAACCTTGCAAGTTGAAAAATACCTTTTAGTCGGACAGCGAGTTTGGAATTTGGCGTTTTCACCCGATCAAAAACAGCTCTACACCACCAATGGCATCAGCAATGATGTGTCGATTATTAATTTAGCCGAGCAAAAAGTCCTCAAATCAGTCGCTGTCGGTCGTTATCCTTGGGGCGTGGCGGTAAAACCATGATTGCATTGTCTGTCGAAGATTTAAGTTTTGCCTACGGCGCTAAAAAGGCTTTAGACCATGTCAGTTTTAATGTCGAAGCTGGCGAATGTACGATTTTATTAGGGCCGAATGGCGCAGGGAAAAGCACCCTGTTTTCCTTGATTACACGGCTTTACGACAGCCGAGAAGGCAAAATTGCTTTGTGTGGTTTTGATCTTAAACAAAACAGCCGTCAAGCCTTAGAGCGATTAGGAGTGGTATTCCAACAAACCACTTTAGATCCTGATTTAAGCGTGAGTCAAAATTTACGCTATCACGCCGCATTACATGGCATAGGTCGAAAAGCTGCTGATTTGCGAATTCAAGAAGAATTAGAGCGTTTGAATATGTATGAACGCAAAGATGAAAAAGTGCGTTTATTGAATGGTGGTCATAAACGTCGTGTAGAAATCGCTAGAGCTTTATTGCATAAGCCCATGATTTTATTGTTAGATGAGCCGACAGTGGGTTTGGATATGCCGAGCCGACAGGCGATTGTTGAGCATGTACATCGCTTGGTAAAAGAGCAAAATTTAGCGGTTTTATGGGCAACGCACTTGATTGATGAGATTGCTGATGACGATAGTTTGGTGGTATTGCATAAAGGTCAAATTAAAGCCAAAGGTTACATTAACAATGTGTTGCAAGCTCATGATTCTAAAGATATTGGACATCTGTTTAAACAGCTAACTCAAGGTCAAGTGTGATGAAATTACTGCATTATTGGCTGGCAATGACTGGCATCGTTGGACGTGAATTGTTACGGTTTTTACATCAGCGCGAACGCTTTATTTCGGCGTTGGTAAGACCTTTGGTTTGGTTATTTGTGTTTGCGGCCGGTTTTCGAGCTGCATTAGGGATTGCGATTAGCCCGCCGTATGAAACCTATATCTTGTACGAGGTTTACATTACCCCAGGTTTGATTGGCATGATTCAGCTGTTTAACGGTATGCAAAGCTCGTTATCAATGGTTTACGACCGCGAAATGGGCAGTATGCGGATGTTAATGGTCTGTCCTTTACCGCGTTGGTTTTTGCTGTGCAGTAAATTAATTGCTGGCACTGCAGTATCGGTTTTACAAGCCTATGCATTTTTGGGGATTGCTTGGTTGTATGACATTCAAGCAC
>CAMCSF010000238.1 GCA_945877625.1 Methylomonas koyamae
TGGTCCCAATTTCTGAATAAGTTTAAAGCCGCATTATGCCTAAATGTTGAATTACAGGGATATAGCGGGTAATGTATTAAGCGCAGCCAACAATAATAAGGAGAATCGGATGTCAAAAGCCCAAAATTTACAGGACAATTTTTTAAACGCGCTCAGAAAAGAGCACACCCCTGTATCAATCTTTTTGGTTAACGGTATAAAACTACAAGGTCGCGTCGACTCTTTTGACCAATATGTAGTGATGCTGAAAAACACAGTTAATCAAATGGTTTATAAACATGCCATCTCCACTATCGTTCCGGGTAAGAACGTGACTTTAAGTCGCGAACCAGAGACCACAGATAGTAATTAAGGGGTAGCTTTTGTTTGAACGCCCCGACGCGGGTGAGCGAGCGATACTCGTTCACCTGACTTTGCAAATGGGTCAAGAAGATCTTGACGAACTCAAAGAACTTACCAAATCAGCCGGCGCCTTACCGATTCATGTCGTTACAGGCAGTCGTCACCGCCCTGACCCCAAATACTTTGTCGGCACTGGCAAACTCGAAGAAATTAAATTCGCGATTCAGGAACAGCAAGCCGATATTGTTATCGTCAACCACCCACTCTCACCAAGCCAAGAGCGCAATTTAGAAAAAGCCCTTGAAGTGCGAGTCGTTGATAGAAATGGCCTGATTCTGGATATTTTTGCCCAACGCGCACAAACTTTTGAAGGTAAATTGCAAGTTGAATTAGCGCAATTAAAGCATTTATCGACCCGCTTGATTCGCGGCTGGACCCATTTAGAACGCCAAAAAGGCGGGATTGGCATGCGAGGACCGGGTGAAACTCAGCTGGAAACCGACCGCCGATTACTGGCTGTTCGCATTAAACAAATTCAACAGCGTTTAGACAAAGTCCAAAAACAACGCCACCAAGGTCGTAGCAAACGCAAAAAAGCCGAAATTCCTGCCGTGTCATTAGTCGGTTATACCAACGCCGGCAAATCGACATTATTTAACAGCTTAACCGGCGCTGATATTTATGCCGCCGATCAATTATTTGCCACTTTAGACCCGACTTTAAGGCAATTGCCGCTTAACAATGGCAGTGAAATCATTTTGGCTGACACGGTCGGTTTTATCCGCCACTTGCCACATGAATTAGTCGCGGCATTTCGCTCAACTTTGCAAGAAGCCAGTGAGGCGGATTTATTACTGCATGTGATAGATGCCGCAGCAGAAGATCGAGAAGAAACCATCTTCCACGTCAATCAAGTGCTGGATGATATTGATGCAGGCAAAATTCCCCAATTGAAAGTCTTCAATAAAATCGACCTACTGGATAGCGTTAGCCCCCATATTGACTATGATGGCGATGGCAAGCCGGTTGCGGTATGGATTTCTGCTCAACAAGGTTTAGGCTGCGATTTATTGCAACAAGCTTTAGGGCAGTTGTTTGCCAATAGCAAAGTGATTCGTAAGTGTTACTTACCGCCCAGCCAAATTGGCATGAAAAGTAAACTCTATGCTTTTGTGCGCATTATCGATGAATCGATAGACGATAATGGCAATTGCCAATTAACTTTAGAAATCGACCAAAAGTATCTTGGCTTATTGAAAGACATTAAAACTGAACCGGTTGCGTAATCCCGATTGATGGCAGTCGAGAAGATACCTAGTTATTTGCTCGGCATTAGTTAATTTACGGTAGAATAAGCGGTTTTTCGACCTGTCTAATTTTGCGGTTTGCAAAGCTACACAGCCGAAATCGATGACCAAAAGTTGTTTTTATCGACTTAATAGCGTTTTCAAATCCATTTTGGAGTAACCCTGTATGTCTTGGAATGAGCCTGGCAGAGACAAAAAAGACCCTTGGAGTGGGCGTAATGAACCTAATACCCCGCCTGATTTGGATGAGGTGATGCGTTCTTTACAAGAAAAATTAGGCGGCATTTTTGGCGGCGGTTCAGACAAAAATCCTCAAGACAATGGCGGCTCGGCAAAAGCTGTCGGCTTTGTGATTGCTGGCGCAGCAGTATTATGGAGCCTTAGTGGCTTCTATACCGTTGACGAAGGAACTCGCGGCGTTGTTACTCGCTTGGGTGCGTATGTTAATACTACTCAACCCGGCTTAAACTGGCATATCCCTGCCCCGATTGATCAAGTTCAAGTCATCAATGTTGAGCAACAACGCTTTATAGAAGTCGGTTATCGTTCAGGTGGCGGCCAAGCGACAGGATCTGTCCCCAAAGAAGCAATGATGTTGACCCGTGATGAAAACATCGTTGATGTTCGCTTAGCGGTTCAATATCAAGTTAAAGATGCTAAAGATTACGCCTTTAATGTTTTAGACCCTGCCTCGACCTTAAAACAAGTCACCGAAAGCGTCGAACGCGGTGTGATTGGTCGTAGCGATATGGATTTCGTGTTGACTGAAGGTCGTACCGAAATCGTTGCCGCGATTAAATCCGAAATTCAATCAGTAATGGATGCCTACAAAACCGGCATTCTAATCACCAGCGTTAACTTGCAAGATGCTCAGCCACCTGAGCAAGTGCAAGGCTCGTTTGAAGATGCGATTAAAGCCCGTGAAGATAAACAACGCTTAATTAACGAAGCTGAAGCTTATTCCAACGACGTAGTTCCAAAATCACGCGGCGCTGCTTCTCGAATTGTTCAAGAAGCCGAAGCCTATAAAGAAAAAGTGATCGCCCAAACCAATGGTGACTCCAGTCGTTTTGCACAATTGCTAACCGAATATAAAAAAGCCCCTGCTGTTACCAAACAACGGATGTATATCGAAGCGATGGAATCGGTGCTTGATCATACCAACAATGTTTTGGTTGATGTAAAAGGCGGCAATAATGTCATGTATTTGCCGCTGGACAAACTCAATGCCAAAGCAGCAGAAGCTTTACCTGCTGCGCCTAGCCACGAACCGGTTGCCCCCGTTTCGACGCCACCGGTAAAAGAAACCAAAGCCGATTCACGCACCAGTAGCCGTGAACGCGATGTGAGAGGACGCTAAGATGGGAAACAAGATATTAGTGACACTGGGCGCATTGGTTGTGGTGATTTCGACCTCGGTTTTTACCGTCGGCGAAACCGAACGCGTCATCAAATTCCAACTCGGTGAGATTGTTGGTGCAGATTTTCAACCAGGTTTGCATTTCAAAATCCCTTTTCTCAACAATGTCAAAAAGTTTGATTCACGCATCCTAACCATGGATTCGACCCCTGAACGCTTTTTAACCGCTGAGAAGAAAAACGTGATCGTTGATTCGTTCGTCAAATGGCGAATTGGCGATGTTAAAACCTTTTACACCACCGTTGCTGGCGATGTTAATCAAGCCAATATTCGTTTGGATCAAATCATTAAAGATTCATTTCGTAGCGAATTCAGCAAACGTGAAATTAAACAATTGGTATCAACTGACCGCAGCGCGATTCGTGAAGCTTTAATCACCAATGTTTCACCACACGCCGCTAAATTAGGTATCACCATCGTTGACGTCCAAGTTAAACGCATTGATTTACCAAGCGAAGTCAGTTCTTCGGTTTATCAACGAATGGAAGCGGAACGCGCTCGAGTCGCTCGCGAGTTTCGTTCACAAGGTTCAGAAGCAGCGGAACGAATTCGCGCTGATGCCGATAAACAACGCGAAATCATTCTAGCTAATGCCTATCGCGATTCTGAAATCTTACGCGGCGAAGGCGATGCTAAAGCGGCAGAAATATCGGCTAAAACCTTTAGCGATGACAGCGAGTTTTACGCCTTTTATCGCAGCATGATTGCTTACAAGCAAAGCTTGGGCAAATCAGGCAACATCATGGTGTTGGAACCGAATTCGGATTTCTTCAAATATTTTAAAAACCAGAAATAAGCTCATCTTTCATCGTATTAAGCAAACGCTCCGAGGTCGGGGCGTTTTCT
>CAMCSF010000239.1 GCA_945877625.1 Methylomonas koyamae
GAGCTAAAACACGGGCCATTAGCGCTCATCGACGCCAATATGCCGGTGATTGCTATCGTGCCCAACAACAGCTTGCTGGAAAAACTCAAATCCAATCTGCACGAAGTCAGCGCGCGCGGTGGCAAGTTGATTGTGTTTATTGATGAACAGCTGGACATGGCGGCGGCGGAGAATGTGGAGATTATTAAAGTGCCGAGGGTTGGCAATGCGGTTGCGCCGATTATTTACAGTATTCCCTTGCAGTTGTTGGCTTATTACGTGGCGACTTTGAAAGGGACTAATGTGGATCAACCGAGGAATTTGGCGAAGTCGGTGACGGTGGAGTGATGGTATCAATTGCCGGTAGCTAAGCGGGGCTAAAGCCAGTTGATTTCATATTGGGAAACATTGCGTTGGGTTTGCTCGATAGAGCGTAACCCAACAATTCAGGGGAAACTGGATTGAGCAGCAATTCTCATTTTGGCGCATTCATCCAGTTTTTAGTTCCGGAGGAAATGCATCGAAGCTGTGCAGCATGAATTCGAGCAGGGCTTGCCAACTGTCGAAGCACAGCCTTCAAACACCCAATTTTTTGCAGCAACAAACAAAGATCTGCAACTATCTCTTCTGGGATTCACTTTAAAACCTTTAAATTATTATCGAAGATAATTTAACTCTGGCGGGTTGGATTTTTTTCATACCAACATTATCGAATGAAATTAAATAATTACCATTCTATGTTATGACCTTGATAATCAATAAAATAGGCACCATTTTTTGGCATTAAACCATCTAAAGATTGCATTAATCCTTGAACTGATATATCCGCTGATAAACATTGCTCAGGCGAAACAAATTTAGCCGATAATTTTGAAGCCACCGTACCGAGCTGTAATGCCGAAAAAACCAAGTTTGGTCTACTACGAGCAGATTCAATGGCAGCCGTTTGTAAAATCATATTCAAAGCTGCTTTTGATGATCTATAGCTATACCATCCACCTTTATGATTGTCGCTAATACTCCCGACACGAGCTGATAATTTTGCATAGATTGCCCGATTAGTGGTATCCATCAGTGGCAAAAAATGTTTAATTAACAAGGCGGGACCAATCGTGTTAATTTGAAAAGAGCGACTTAAATAATTTGAGCTCAAAGCAATTAATTGTTTTTCCGGACCATTACCATCAATAGTCAAAGCCCCTGTTGCATCTATAATCAGTTGAAATGGTGCCTCTACAGATAATATATTGGCTGCTTGATTAATCGACTCTTCATCTTCAAGCGAAAATCCAGGCATACTAGTTCTGGATAGAGATACGACTAAGCTACAATTAACATCATTTCTTAATTGATTGATAAATGCAGAACCAATTGCACCGCTAGAACCAATAACCAAGGCTTTATATTGATCACCTATCCACAATAATATTAGGCAGCTTAAGTTCAAAAATAGCTCTATTTATGCTCTACAGGCCAATCAGCAGCATCGACAGAATCTAATGCATGAACGGTTGTGTGCCCATGCCAGCTTTTCACAAACCGACCATCCTTATCAAACAGCTCAGCTTGTTTATCAAGATTAAAATGGCGTTGACCACGAGGATCTGCTCCAACTCCAGCCAAGTATTGCCAATTTCCCCAATTGACAGCGACATCATAATCAATCAATTGTTGTTCGAAATAGGCTGCGCCAAATCGCCAATCCAAACCCAGTTCATTGACCAAGCAACTAGCAACAATTTGCCGTCCTCGGTTTGATATAAAACCCAAACTATTTAACTGATTCATGCAAGCATTGACTAATGGATAAGGCGTATTGCCGTGACACCATTTTTGAAAGCGTTCTGGGTAAAAACAGGTCAAAGGAGGATGCGATTTTAGCCCTTTGAAATGAAATATTTTTGCCCTGTGAGTGTAGGCATTCCATTGGAAAAACTCTCGCCACAATAATTCAAAATATATCCAATAAGTCGACTCATTCGCACCTTTTTCAGCTTCATAGGCTTTTAATGCTGCATATAATTGTCTAACGGACAAACAGCCACTACTTAACCAAGGTGAAAACTTGGTCGAATTATTCCAACCGTCCAACTGATCTCTGACATTTTTGTAATCACTGGGCAAACTTGCTGCAAAGTAAGCTTGCAGTTGAACTAAAGCCTGATCTTCGCCCCCATTGAACGGTGTCAAACCTGCTTGATGGTTTTGTTGCTTAGAAAAAGTCTTGGTATCGAAGCAATTTTCTAGCTCGACCGACACTAGAGGCGGCAGATTGCTTGGACTGGCTAAGGGAGTTGCTACTGGCAAATGTTCAACTTGATGACGAAACTCATTGAAATGTTTAGGGAAATTATTTAGAACTGAGTCTAGTTGTAATTGACTAAATAATGTATGTACATCAGATAGTTCAAACCTTACCTGAGTCACTCGCTTTTGTAATTCATTCCACAGCCAGTTTTCGTAATAGCCAAAACTACGATTTCGATACAGCGCACAAACCTGGTAGCGATTGATTAAATCTACCAATATTTTAATAGGCGATTCATAACAGATAATTAGTTTTTGACCTATTTTTTGTAAATTGCTATCTAATTCAAGAAGCGATTGATTCAAAAATCGCAACCGATTTGCAGAAAAACTTTTCAATCCATACTGATTAGGCAATAACCAACTAGGATCGAAACAATAGACACAAATTAATTGGTCACAATTAGCCGCCGCTTTTAATAAACTAGGATTGTCATGCAATCTTAAGTCTTTATCAAACCAAACAATCCCGACTTTTGCCATTAGTTAGCCTGTCAATATTTATAATGATAAAACAATTACTCAGTTAGCCAGCATAGATTTGATTACCACATCCAATTGCTCCGGTGTCACACTACTTTCATAGGCAGATACATGCTGGTCATGTTGATTAATCAAATACTTGTGAAAATTCCATTGTGGCTCCTGACCCGATGCAGCGCTTAATTTTTTAAACAAACTATTAGCCTTATCGCCTTTCACTGAACTGGTCGCCATCATAGGAAATGTAACCCCATAATTTAAATAACAAACCTTAGCGGTTTTTTCTGAATCGGCATATTCCTGATTAAAATCATTAGAGGGAAAACCCACAATCATTAAACCTTTATCTTTATACTTTTGATACAGCGCTTCTAAACCTTTGAACTGTGGAGTATAGCCACAATTACTGGCAGTATTGACCACTAAAAGCAACTTAGCTGGATAAGCCTCACAAAAATTAACCTGTTCGGTTGAATTTAATCGCGAGGTTTGAAAATTTAATAAACTTGGACACGTATCTGCATAAACAGTGCTGGCAAAAAGGCTGAATATAATGCTGAGTAATTGTTTCATCGCTGCTATCCCATTTTGATTTACCCATCAGTCTACCAGGGCTGCCAATATGTCAATGCTACTGCCGTTTTACCCTCCAAGGCAGCTGCCTTAGCAACAACAATCTTTGACAAAAACCGTAAAACTTACTTAGTTTGAAATAACAAAGTCGGCGAGTTACCCCAACACTTGCGTTGACAACTCATGCCCTCAGCATTCTCGACTAGATCAAGTAGATCCGATGGTAGTTTACGACACAAAAATGCCCTTTCAGGTTAAATAATCGGCAAATTTAATCAAATCATGCTAACAACGGATGATTTATGCAACAACGCCACTATCAACAATTTTTGACAACAATGCTGTAAAATTAGGTAAAAAATCGTATTCCCAGAAGCACTAGGGAATCAACACTTAATTTATATCGATATACAGGACTGAATCGCATGCAAATCTTTGCAAAAATATTTTTTGGTAAAACCATTACTTTAGATGTTGAGGGATCTGACACCATAGAGAATGTTAAAGCAAAGATTCAGGACAAAGAAGGCATACCCCCCGATCTGCAGGTGCTCTCCTTTACCAGC
>CAMCSF010000240.1 GCA_945877625.1 Methylomonas koyamae
AATAAGGCTTATAACCTGACTGCGGTTCGTGATTTGCAGGAAATGGTTGGCGTGCATTTATTGGATAGTTTGGCAATTTTGCCGTATATCAAGGCTTCGACGATTGCTGATATTGGTACTGGCGCTGGTTTGCCGGGGATTCCTTTAGCAATTGCCCTGCCCGATTGTCAATTTACCTTGGTCGATTCCAATTCCAAGAAAACTCGATTTGTTCAACAGGCTGTACTCGAATTGCAGCTAAAAAATGTTGAGGTGGTGCATAGTCGGGTGGAATTGTTAAAACCTAAAAACTTATTTTCTACCGTGATTAGTCGTGCTTTTGCCAGTATGCCGGACATTTTGGCCTTAACGCAGCATTTGCAAGCCGATGACGGTATTTTGTTGGCCATGAAAGGCCAAGTGCCTGCGCAAGAGTTAGCTGAGTTAAGTGAAACTTATCGAGTGATTCCGGTTTTGGTGCCGGGTATTGATGCCGAGCGTTGTTTAATAGAATTAGAGAGAAGCTTGCATGGCTAAAATTATTGCAATTACCAATCAGAAAGGTGGTGTTGGTAAAACCACAACTAGCGTCAATTTATCGGCGGCTTTGGCGGCTACGAAACGCAAGGTATTATTGATAGATCTCGATCCACAGGGTAATGCAGCGATGGGCTGTGGGGTTGTCAAAGATGACATGGAGTATTCTAGTTGTGAGTTATTGCTGGAAGAAGTGCCAGCTAGCGAGATTGTTCATAAAAATAAAGAGTTGGGTTTTGATTTAATCCCCGGTAATGCTGATTTAACTGCGGCGGAAGTGAAATTAATGTCGGCTGCTCATCGAGAAAGACGTTTAGCGGATGCTTTGCGGCCGATTAAAGAGCAATACGATTACATTTTGATTGATTGTCCGCCATCATTGAACATGCTGACACTGAATGCGATGGTTGCGGCAAATAGTGTGTTAATTCCGATGCAATGCGAATATTATTCGCTGGAAGGCTTGTCATCGTTAATGACAACCTTGCGTAATGTGCGGGATAGCGTGAATCCGAATTTGTATTTAGAAGGCATCTTGAGAACCATGGTTGATACCCGTAGTCGATTGGGCAAAGATGTATCGGATCAATTGATGGAATATTTTGGTGATAAGGTATTTAGAACCACAATTCCAAGAAATATCCGTTTAGCAGAGGCGCCAAGTCATGGTGTGCCGGTGTTGGCTTACGATAAAGCTTCGCGTGGTGCTATTGCTTATATTGCCTTGGCGGGTGAGATGATTCGTAAAGAAAAAGCGGCAAAAGCATGATGCAAAAAAAACGGGGATTAGGCCGAGGTTTGAGCGAGTTGCTGGGGGATTCAAGTCCAGTTCGTGAGAAACCACAAGACGTGCAAACTTTGCCGATTGAGTTTTTACAGCGAGGTAAATATCAGCCGCGTCGTGATATGGACCCTGAGAAGCTGAAAGAATTAGCGGATTCAATTGCGGCACAAGGCGTGATTCAGCCGATTATTGTCCGTAAAATTGAAGGCGAAAATAAATACGAAATTATTGCTGGTGAGCGACGTTGGCGTGCATCGCAATTGGCCGAATTGCAAGAAGTGCCGGTGGTATTGAAGGATTTGGATGATCGTTCGGTGATGGCGATTGCTTTAATTGAGAATATCCAGCGCGAAGATTTAACCGCATTAGAAGAGGCGGAAGCTTTAAGACGGCTACAGGATGAATTTGAGTTAACGCATCAACAAATTGCCACTGCTGTCGGTAAATCCCGTACCACGATTACCAATTTGCTAAGGCTGTTGGAGTTGGCGTTTGATGTCAAGGTGATGTTGGCTAAAGGCTTGTTGGAAATGGGTCATGCTCGAGCCTTATTAGGCTTGGAAGAATCTAAGCAAACCGAAATTGCGAATAAAGCTGTTAAGCAAGGATTAACCGTCAGAGCGGTTGAGAAGTTGGTGCGAGAGCTGAATGAAGGCAAGCCTGTTTCAGAAGTGGTTAAAAAAATTGATCCAGATACCTTACGTTTACAGCGTGATTTGAGTGAGAAAACTGGTGCCAAAGTTGAGATTAATCATCAAAATAGCGGCAAAGGAAAGTTGGTTTTCACGTACACGAGTTTGGAAGAGTTGGAAGGCATTATTAGAAAAATACATTAAGTCTTTTTAGGTGTTTGGTGGTTTGTTACCTTGCGTTAACTGGGTGGGCTGGATATAATCGCCCCGCTTAACGGTCTAGGGGATGAAAATGGCAGTGGGAAATCAATTTTCAACTGTCGGCAAAGTGTTGTATGCGCAAATCTTGGTGACTGCTTTGGTTGCTTTGGTTTCCTCGGTAGTTGGTGGTTGGCAATATGCTATTTCTCCGCTAATGGGGTGTGGGATTGCTCTATTACCTAATTTGTACTTCGCATATAAAATCTATCTTGCAAGAAACAAGGAAGCGCAAGGTATCGTCAGTGCATTTTATGCGGGCGAAACGATCAAGCTGATTTTAACGGCAGCGCTTTTTGCCATGGTTTTACAAGTTCCATCTGTTAATTTTTATACACTGTTGGCTGGATATGTCGCAGTGTTATCCGTTTTTTGGTTTGCGCTTTTTTATTGGCGCGATTAAGTATTTGCGAGGAAAAATGTCTGCTGAAGGTGGCGCAACTGGTTATATTGTTCATCACTTAACTCCTTTGTCGGTAGGTGAAGGGTTTTGGACTGTGCATCTGGATACATTGTTTTTCTCCCTGATTTTGGGTGCTTTGTTTATCTGGTTTTTTAAAACCGTAGCGGAGCGTGCGACATCCGGTGTCCCTGGGTTAGCGCAAAATTTTGCGGAAATGATTATTGAGTTTGTTGATAATCAGGTCAAAGACACGTTTCATGGCAAAAGTGAATTAATTGCCCCATTAGCACTGACGATTTTTTGCTGGGTGTTTTTGTGGAATACGATGGACATGTTGCCTGTTGACTTATTCCCAATGATTGGTTCATTGATGGGCATAGAATATATGCGTGTGGTTCCAAGTACTGATCTGAACGCCACATTTGCCTTGTCTTTGAGTGTGTTTTTCTTGATCTTTTTCTACAGCATTAAAGTCAAAGGCATTTTTGGCTTTATCAAAGAAATGACTTGCACCCCTTTTGGTCCTTGGTTAATGCCATTCAACTTGATGTTGAAAGTGGTAGAAGAATTAGCTAAACCAATTTCATTGGCACTACGGTTATTTGGTAACTTGTATGCTGGCGAGTTGGTGTTCATCTTGATTGCATTATTGCCGCCGGTTGTACAGCCTTTGTTAGGTTTCCCATGGGCAATTTTTCACATTTTAGTTGTCACATTGCAGGCTTTCATATTCATGGTTTTGACCATTGTATATTTAAGTTTGGCGCATGAAGATCACTAGAATTTAAAGTATTTTTAACATTATTTTTTGATATACATTTTAGGAGACATTATGGAACTAGCATCATTAGTAGCCAACGTACAAGGCTTCACCGTTATCGCAGTTGGCATCATTCTTGGCTTAGGTGCGATCGGTACAGCGATTGGTTTTGGTTTATTAGGTGGCAAATTCTTGGAAGGTGCAGCTCGTCAACCAGAATTAGTGCCAATGTTGCAGGTAAAAATGTTCATCGTTGCTGGTTTGCTTGACGCGGCTACTATGATTGGCGTTGGTATGGCTTTGTTCTTCACATTCGCAAACCCATTCCTATCAGCTGTTCAATCTGCTGCAGGTTAATAAAAGCGGATCTATCTGTTCTGTGGCTTAGATAGACTACTGCAAATCTGTAGTAGTCTTGTCACAAAACGCAGATATCAATAACAACAGTATACTTAGGAAACATCAATGAGTATCAATGCTACTCTGATCGGTCAAATGATCACGTTTTCGCTTCTGGTCTGGTTGACCATGAAGTATATTTGGCCGCCCATCA
>CAMCSF010000241.1 GCA_945877625.1 Methylomonas koyamae
CGGCGGATTTATCGCAACGATTAGGTTGGTTGAACGCTGCTGATGTTGAACGCGTCATCGAAATTTTCCAAGCTGCCAACTTACCGGTCACGCCACCCGCCGAAATGAGCACCGAACAATATGTGGATTTAATGGCTGTGGACAAGAAAAATGTCGATGGCAAAATCCGAGTGATTTTACTGGAAGCGATTGGCAAAGCTTCATTACCGGTTAACGTCGAACTGGCGCAACTACAAGACACGCTGAACAACTACTCAAAAGCAAACGCATGACTTCATTAAAAAACGATTTATTTATCCGCGCCCTGTTAAAACAAGACGTCGAGCGCACGCCAGTCTGGATGATGCGCCAAGCTGGACGCTATCTGCCTGAATACCGCGCAGTACGTAGCAAAGCCGGTAGTTTTATGCAGCTTTGCACCAATCCTGAATTAGCGTGTGAAGTGACTTTGCAGCCTTTAGAGCGTTTTGCTTTTGATGCGGCGATTTTGTTTTCCGACATTTTGACCATTCCCGATGCGATGGGCTTGGGCTTGTCATTTGCCGAAGGTGAAGGCCCACAATTTGCCAAACCAATCAGAACCGCCGAAGACATTAAACAACTACCGATTCCCGATCCAGAAAGCGAATTGCGTTATGTGATTGATGCGGTGCGTTTAATCAAAACTAATCTACAAGGTCGAGTGCCATTAATCGGTTTTTCCGGCAGTCCGTGGACTTTGGCGACTTATATGGTGGAAGGCAAAAGCAGCAAAAGCTTTCAAAAAGTCAAAAGTTTGATGTTTGAACAACCGCAATTGATGCACCAAATGTTGGATAAATTAGCGCAATCAGTAGCTGCGTATTTGAACGCGCAGATTGCCGCCGGCGCTGATGCGGTGATGGTGTTTGATACTTGGGGCGGGATGCTCAGCCACGATGATTATTTAGAATTTTCATTGCGCTACGCCAAACAAGTCAAAGATTTGCTCAAACTAGAACGCGATGGTCAAAAAATCCCCGCGATTTTATTCACCAAAGGCGGCGGCTTATGGTTAGAGTCGATGGCCAACATTGGTTACGATGGCTTAGGTTTAGATTGGCAAACTGACATTGCCCAAGCACGCGCCAGAGTCGGTGAGCAAGTGGCTTTACAAGGCAATATGGACCCGATCACTTTGTACGCCAAACCGGAAGTGATTCGCGAAAAAGTCGGCAAGATTTTACACAGCTATGGCCAAGGCTCCGGCCATGTATTTAATCTTGGTCACGGGATTTTGCCGGATATTAATCCAGAGCACGTTAAAGCGATGGTCGATGCCGTGCATGAATTAAGCCCGCAATATCACACAGCTGGCTAATGTGGATTCAAAGCGCGTTACAACTGACCGCCAAACCGCGCGGCTTTCATTTAGTCAGCCGCGAGATTGTCAGCCAATTACCGGAATTAAAGCGCTTTAAAATCGGCTTAGCGCATATTTTCTTGCAGCACACATCCGCTTCATTAGCGCTTAACGAAAATGCCGATGCCGATGTTCGCGGTGATTTGGAACGCTATTTTTCCCGCGCAGTTGCTGAAAATGAACCTTATTATCGGCACACGCTCGAAGGTTCGGATGATATGCCTGCTCATATCAAATCGGTGATTATCGGCAATTCGCTGACTATCCCGATTCGCCAAGGTCAATTGGCTTTGGGCACTTGGCAAGGCATTTACCTGTGCGAACATCGCAATCATGCCGACTCACGCACCATTATCATTACCCTTAACGGCGAATAGAGAGGAATTTATGCGTAATTTGATGATTTTATTGCTAAGCGGTTTAAGCTTAAACGCCATCGCGGCGGACACCGAAATGACGGTTTATCGTAGTCCAACTTGCGGCTGCTGCGGCAAATGGATAGAACACGTTAAGCAAAACGGTTTTAAAGTGAAAGATATTGTCAGCGATGACATGCAAGCGATTAAAGAAAAACACGGTTTGCCTGACAAACTCGCTTCTTGCCATACTGCAATTGTTGATGGTTATGTAGTGGAAGGCCATGTACCGGCTGGCGATATTGGCAAGATGCTGGATAGTAAAAGCAAAGTAGCCGGCATCGCTGCTCCTGGAATGCCAATGGGTAGCCCAGGCATGGAAATGAGCGGTCAGGCAGATCCGTATAAAGTGGTTTCGTTTGATAAAGAAGGCAAGTTTGAGGTTTTTGCTAGTCATTAGCCATTTTTGCGTGAGGTTTAATTGGATACTTATCAACAGGCTAGTAACACCACAAAATTAGCAACAAAAAATGATTTAGAACGAGTGGAGCTTCGCTTAGCTGGTCAGCTAAATACCGTTATGGGTGAATTAGCCTTAGTTAAATGGATGCTATGGGTATTACTCGCGATTGCTATCGCTAACTTTGCAAAACAGTTTTTCTAATCGTTAAGTATTTTGCGTAGGGTGGTTCCGCGATAGCGAACCACCTTAAATTTAAACTACTCGGTGCATTGCTATCGCGAATGCACCCTACAATTTAATCTTTTTAATTTTTTAGAACTATGACTATTTTAGTAACTGGCGGCGCCGGCTTTATCGGCAGTAATTTTGTTTTAGATTGGCTACAACAACACGACGAAGCGGTCGTCAATCTCGATAAACTCACCTACGCCGGTAATCTACAAAACCTCTCCACTCTCAAAGACGATCCACGTCATATTTTCGTCAAAGGCGATATTGCTGATTACGATTTACTATCCAATCTACTCAAAACTCATCAAATTCGCGCCGTGATTAATTTCGCTGCCGAATCCCATGTTGATCGCTCAATTCATGGCCCAGAAGATTTTATTCAAACCAATATTGTCGGCAGTTTTCGCTTATTAGAAGCCATTCGTCATTATTGGAATGACTTGGATGCTGAAGCAAAATCAGCCTTCCGTTTACTGCACGTATCCACCGATGAAGTCTATGGCTCCTTGGATAAAACCGATCCGCCATTTGCCGAAGACAACCAATATCAACCCAATAGCCCCTACTCAGCCAGCAAAGCTGCCAGTGATCATTTAGTTCGCGCTTATCATCACACCTACGGCTTGCCGGTTTTAACCACCAACTGCTCGAATAACTACGGCCCTTATCACTTCCCTGAAAAACTGATTCCGCTCTGCATTCAAAATGCCTTGGCTGGCAAAGCGTTACCGATTTACGGTGATGGCCAACAAATCCGTGATTGGCTGTATGTCAAAGACCATTGCAGCGCGATTCGTCGCGTGTTGGAAGCGGGACAAGTCGGCGAGGTTTATAACGTTGGCGGCTGGAATGAAAAGCCTAATCTGGATGTGGTGCATACCTTGTGCAGCATTCTTGATCAACTGCAACCACGCACTGACGGCAAATCTTACGCCGAGCAAATCACCTACGTCACCGACCGCCCAGGCCACGACCGCCGTTATGCGATTGATGCCCGTAAACTCGAACAACAATTAGGCTGGAAACCGGCTGAAACTTTTGAAACGGGAATTCAAAAAACCGTGCAATGGTATTTGGATAATCAAGCTTGGGTTAGCAATGTCCTGTCTGGTGATTATCAATCTTGGCTAGACACCAACTACGCAGCTAGACACTAATGAGAATTTTATTACTCGGCAAAAACGGCCAAGTTGGCTGGGAATTACAACGCAGCCTAGCACCACTGGGCGAACTAATTGCCTTAGACCGCCACAGCACCGATTATTGTGGCGATCTCAGTCAACCCGAAGCTGTTGCAGAAACGGTTAACAGATTAAAACCCACCGTCATCGTCAACGCCGCCGCTTACACCGCCGTCGATAAAGCCGAAACTGAAACCGAATTGGCTGACACCATCAACGCCAAAGCACCAGAAGCATTAGCCCAAGCCGCCAAACAAACCGGTGCTTGGTTGGTGCA
>CAMCSF010000242.1 GCA_945877625.1 Methylomonas koyamae
TTTTATGTTGAATTTGTTGCGCGCCAAGCGCCTCAAGTTCGGTGGCGAGTATGCCTTCCATCGCTTTGGGCGTGGTGGCGAAGAGTTGGTAGCTGGTCATAATCTGCGACTGTGTTCTGTTTGGCCGCGTAGGATAGCAATTTGTTTGCAGGTGTCGGGGATTATTTGTCGGTTAATTAAAACTGTTTGCTTAATCCTGCTTGTTGTAATGCGGCATTAGCAGTGTGACGGGATTTAATTTTGCCATCGACAACAAAGTGCTTTTCGGAAATTGGGCTAAACCAGATTTCATGATCGCCTTTACCTTGTCTTACAAAATAGCAATTATGTGATTTGAGTAGTTTTTTAAGTAATGGGGTAAAGTCGCCCATTATTACGAACCTAGGTGTTGATGAGGTTTATACGTGAAAAAACCATCCAACATAAAAGGCAGTTCTTCATTGAGATTGCTATTGTTAGCTTCTTGTAATTCAGGGATCACAATTCTTAAGCGCTCAATTAAAGCGTCAATAGTGCTGGCTTCAATCGC
Source organism: Methylomonas koyamae (assembly GCA_945877625.1). Classification (GTDB taxonomy): domain Bacteria; phylum Pseudomonadota; class Gammaproteobacteria; order Methylococcales; family Methylomonadaceae; genus Methylomonas; species Methylomonas koyamae_C. Next base: position 530 of record CAMCSF010000242.1, read on the forward strand.
AAGGCCGTCAATATCGGAACTGGTGGCAATCCAAACCTTGGCTTCTTCGTCCCATTCAGCGTTGATTTTAAATGGCTGCATTAGTTGTTCTCCACAATATAGAAATAATTTGGCGGTTAACTATTGGTTAACCGCCAAATTTCAAATTTACTGAACTTTAATTAACTCAACATCAAAAATCAAAGTTGAGTTAGGGCCAATGCTTGGACCTGCATGACGTTCGCCGTAAGCTAGGTTTGAAGGGATAAATAATTTAGCTTTGCCGCCTTCTTTCATTAATTGCAAACCTTCTGTCCAGCCTGGGATAACGCGGTTTAGACCAAACGTAATTGGCTCGCCACGTTTGTAAGAGCTGTCGAATACTTTGCCGTCGATTGTAGTGCCTTCGTAGTGTACGGTGACGTTCGATGTAGCATTTGGTGACGCGCCAGTACCTTCGGTCACAACTTGGTATTGCAAGCCGCTGGCGGTGGTAATCACGCCTTCCATTTTGCCATTTTCTGCTAAGAAGGCTTCACCCATGGCTTTGTTGTCGGCGTTGGTTAATTGAGTCACGGTATCGTCACCTTCTGAGTTAGTGGTTTTGTTTTTAAGATAGAAAACGCCTGCGCCGATAATGACGGCGATAACAATGGCGATTAGAGCGTATTGCGATGATTTCACGGATTCTCCTAGTTAAATTGAGGTGATTAAAAGTTTATCAGTTTTTAGCCTCAAGCTTTGGGCGGCAAGCGGCTAATTGGCTTTCGTAGCGACGAGCACGATTTTGGACTTTTTGGGCGGTGGTCAGTAACCATTGTTTATGTGAATGGCTATTGCGCTGAAAGCCGCCATGACCTTCGTGATAGGCCAGATAAAGATTATGGGTGTCAGTTTTGGATAGCCCCAGTTTTTTGTTACTGACAGCACAATACCAGCCAATGAAATCGCAGCTGTCAGAGAAGTCATCGCGATCAGCAAACCAGTGACCGGTTTTTTGTTGATATTCTTTCCAAGTACCGTCTTGCGCTTGCGGATAACCATAGGCGCTACTGGAACGAAACCAAGGGATAAAGCCCAAAATTAATGGCCTTGGTGGTTCGGCGGTCGCAACGAAACTCGACTCTTGGTAAATAATCGCCATTTGTACCGGAATTGGAACCCCCCAGCGTTTTTCGGTGCTGACTGCGGCCTCGTACCAATCATCTTTTTCATCAAAAATCTGACAAATATTGTCGGGATGTTTGGGCGGTGTGGTGGTGCAAGCCGATAAAAAAATCAAACTAATGATGATTAAAATTCGTTGCATGAAGCTTGCTCCACCTGATGAGGTTTTATTGCGATTAGCTAAAGCGGTTTAGATTGCGGGTAAGCCAAAATTGTTCCGCTAACTGATGCGCTTGTGGTTGGCTTTGTGCTTTGCCGAGTAATTGCAAGGCTATTGCGGCTGTGCCAATGACGGTTGCTTGTGCAAATTCATCCTCCACTTCCCCTTGCCAAACTTGGATTAACAGTTGTGGATCTAATTGTTCGGCTTTCATGTGGCGGCGGGTAAATAAAGCGGGCCACGTTTCATCAATCAATTTGCCGTTATGAACGCTTTGTACCAAGCATTCGACATCGGGATTGCGCTCGGTTTCGCCGCCTTCGCCTTTTAAAACGGCCATGTGGGGTTGATTGAGTAATAGCGCTGCGTTTTGATGTACTTGACGGTAACTGGGGTGAAAAATCCCTTGAATGCTGTGCTGGGCGTTAAATGGATTCAGCAATCTCACCAAAGTATGCACCGGCGAGCGTAAGCCCATCACTGGCCGTAAATTGATCATTTCGTACAGCGGTGAGCAAATGTGTTGTAGCGATAAATAGCTGAAATTAGTGGCGGCTAATTGTTGCTCGGCTTCGGCAATTGAATTGGCTGGGCTAATTTTCAGAGTTTCTAAAGCCTTTTCGGTGTAAAGCCGACCTTCAGTATGGCCGCCAGCACCGTGCATAAAGACTTTGATGCCGTTTTCAGCCAGTAATAAAGTTGATAGCAAAAACCACGGTAAATGACGGCGTTTGCCAGCATAGGATGACCAATCTAAATCAGCTAATGTTGGGCGATTGTCGCAACCAATGCTGTCGCGGGCGGCTTGCACAAAGCCCGCTAATTCTTCGCGAGTTTCTTCTTTAATCCGCATCAACATTAAAAATGCGCCTAATTGAATCTCTTGCACTTGATCGGCAAGAATCATTTGCATTGCGCGGTAGGCTTCGTCTTGGGTTAAATCGCGAGAACCTTTTTTGCCTTTGCCGAGGATTTTGATGAATTCAGCAAAGGGATGTTCGGCAGAAGTTAAGCTCATGTCAGTGAAATTTTAAAGTAATGATCGATCAGCAAGGCCGCAAAAATCAGCATCAGGTAAATAATCGAATAGCCAAAAGTGCGCATAGCGGTTTTATTATCTTTTTTACGCATCATTTGAATCGCAAAATATAAAAAACCCAAACCTAATAACACCGCAGAAACCAGATAAATCAAGCCGCTCATGCCGGTCAAATAAGGCAATAGCGTGGTTATTAGGAGCAAAATGGTGTAAAGCAAAATTTGTAGACGGGTAAATTCAACGCCATGGGTTACCGGTAACATCGGAATTGCGACTTTGGCATATTCATCACGGCGAGCAATGGCGAGCGCCCAAAAATGTGGTGGCGTCCAAACAAAAATGATTAAGAACAACAGTAAGGAATAAGGATGCGCTTCGCCAGTAATCGCCGCCCAGCCTAAAACCGGTGGTGCCGCGCCTGCCGCACCACCGATAACGATGTTTTGTGGCGTCATTTTTTTTAGGTAAACCGTGTAAATAACCGCATAACCGATTAGCGACAGGAAGGTTAAAAAAGCGGTTAAGACATTGACTTTAATAGTCAGTAATCCCATCGCAATCGCGCCAAGGATGGCGGCAAAGGTAATCACATTGCGTGAGTTGAGATTGCCTTTGGGCAGCGGACGGTTCATGGTTCGCGCCATTTCTGCGTCAGCTTTTTGGTCGATGAAATGATTAATGGCAGCGGCTGATGAGGCTGCTAAAGCAATGCCGATAGTGCCGTAAATGAAGTTCTCCAACGGCGGCATACCCGGTACAGATAGCAACATACCGACAATGGCTGTAAATACAATTAAGGCTACAACCCGAGGTTTGCAGAGTTCTAAATAATTTTTCCAAGAAAGGGTGATGCTTTGATCAGTCATTTGCTTCCGAATAGTTTCAGCAACTTTAAACATATAGAATACCAGTGAACCTTTGATTATTAAAATCGTCACAGGCGCTCACTTTTTCTATTAACGAGGGAATTATGAAACAGAGGCTAGCTGCTGTGCTG
>CAMCSF010000243.1 GCA_945877625.1 Methylomonas koyamae
CAGTTGTTCCACGCTCAGCACCATCAGGGCATCCTGTTTCGGCCAGCGAAAGCGGTCAGCCTCCAGACGTTTCATCATTAACCAGAAACCATTGCGATCCCAGAACAGCAGTTTGATCCGGTCACGGCGGCGATTGCTGAACACAAACAGCGCAGGCTCAAACGGGTTGAGACCGAGCCCATGTTCAACCAGCAACGCCAAACCATTAATCGCTTTACGACCATCCACCGGCTCACGGTGCAGATAAACCTTTAACCCGGAGTCGAAGCGGAACATGGTAGGTTGGCCAGGGTGTTTAACAGTGGAGACAATTCGGCTAGATCAATGGCTTGGAGCGTCATCTGCACACCGTTCACTAAGGTAATGGACAGCATGGCTTCGGGCATCTGAGGCTTAATCGCCGGCGTCAGCACTGGCACAAAAGCCGATAGCGCAGGCACTGAATGATCGGTTTGGTTGTCACGGGCAGTTGCCTGATAGAGCTTGATCCACTTGCGTAGCAGGTTGGCATTGACCCCATGCTCCTGCGCTTGACGTGCAATCGATACACCCGGCTGTAAGCAACTTTGAACCAGCTCTTGTTTAGCGATCGGATCATAGCGGCATCGGCCATCACGGCCGTGACCGATGACTAACGGCCTAGATAACGCACTCTTTGTCTCTATCATGTAGGTGTCCACTTAATTGAAGGTGGACACCATCTTCTACTCTTTTAGTGATCGATGACAGACGTGGTTAAATGGGCGCTTACGAATAATGTACTTTATGGCGACAAAGCCTACCAGATGCCGATGAGGTCCGAGAAGTCCAGAATCTAACGGTCATCACGCCCGTTAAAAAACAAAAAGGGCAGCGTTATTTGGAGCCGCAAGACCAGTGGATAATCTACCGCCGTTTCTCGTATACGACAACCCATTGAAGCGTTGTTCAGCTGGGTTGAACAACAAACCGGTATCGAATTTGCTTCCAAGTTGCGTTCGTATAATGAACTTATGGTTCATGTGTTTGGCAAATTGGCCGCTGCTATGTTTTTTGGAATTTCTTGCGCGATAGCTCTTAATTCGCATTTGAGTAATGTTTGAGCCGCAACCACCCTCGAATAAGCATCAGCTTTTGGGCTTTCGAGAACGTCAGCAAGAACGCTAACAGCCTGAAATGCTCTATCGGCGGCTAATTTTCTAATTCCCCGAGCACCACGAGCGCGACCATTGGGATTTTGTGAAGGTTGACCAGCTTTAAACGTCATAGATTTCTCCAAAATCTTTGTTTTGCTGGCTAGTAAGTAACTCACAAAACCATTAAACAGATTTTCTGAATTGCAGCACTGTAGCGCCAGCTCTTAAACCATCCAAATAATCCGCCCAGCTTTGCATCATCCGTCTACGCTCATCAAGATATTGTGCCCTGTTGTAAGCGGCTCTAACGGCATCCCTTGGCGCGTGGGCTAGTTGGCGCTCGATTGCATCAGCCGACCATCCTTGTTCGTTTAATAGAGTGCTGGCTGTTGTTCTGAATCCGTGCGCGGTCATTACATCCGAATCGTAACCCAGCGATTTAAGCGCGGTTCTAATGGTGTTATCAGACATAGGCCGCCCATTATTGCGGCTTGAAGGGAAAACGTATTGCTGTTGACCTGTTAAAGGTTGCATTGCCTCCAGTATGGCTACCGCTTGAGTTGATAGCGGCACAATATGGTGAAAGTCGGTTTTTGTAACGAATGGCCGCCACTCTTTAGCCACCAAATCAACATCACCCCAAAGCATTTGCCTTATTTCGCCAGGTCTTTGAAACACTAACGGTGACAATCTGAAAGCCATTTGAACTACAAAGGTGCCTTGATAGTTTTGAATATCTCGCAGTAATTGACCGACCAACTTAGGGTCTATGATTGCCGCTCTATGCTTTACCTTTTGCGCGGGAATCTGCTTTGCTACAGGTTGCGCGGGATTGTAGCCACAAAGGTTATGCACAATGCCATAATCAAATATGGAACTGATTTCACTATGTACTCGATGTGCCGTTTCTAGCTGGGATTTATCAATCAATGGTTTCAATAACGCCAAGATTTCAGACGATTTAACTTCATCGATCAAAATATCCCCGATTGAAGGAAATACAAGGCGCTCTATCCTGCTTGTTTTCTTGATATGCGTCTGGGGCTTTGTAAGGCGCTCAAGTGATTTAAGCCACTGTTGGGCAACATCGGCGAAACTTCCTACAATATGCTGTCCTGATTGTTTGCGTTCAATGTTTTGTTGCTCTTGCTGAATAATCTGTTTAGCGGTTTTTCGCTCATTAGCAGGGTTTATGCCTTTGGCTATATTTTTACGGGCATCATCCGCTTTTTCCCGCGCTAACTCTAAACTGGTGGCCGGATAATTACCAAACGCCACTTTGCACCGCTTACCCTTAAAAGTATAAACAAACCGCCATAACTTAGAGCCTTTGGTATTTACATGTAACGCAAGCCCATTACCATCACTGATGCTGTAATCTTTTTCTTTCGCTTTTGCTGTTCTGTAAACCGTGTCTTTATTGAGTTTCTCGGCCATTCGTTACCCCCTAACTGTTACCTTTTCTCAGGCACATTATACGAAGGTAACAAAAAAGGTAACAGTTTTGACTGTATTTAGCTGGTTTTTACTGTACTTCGTTGGACAATAAAAAACCCGCTAAGCCTTGTAGCTTGCGGGTTTCTATACTTTACTGGGTTTCTTAAAACCCTCAACTGGTACCGATGGGCGGATTTGAACCGCCACGACTTGCGTCACCACCCCCTCAAGATGGCGTGTCTACCAATTTCACCACATCGGCTTTATCAGTTTATTTTGCTGCAGGTGCTTCTACTTCTTTAATCACTGGCGCTTCTGGCATTGGCGCTTCAGGAACGTCATCAGCTTTAACATTCTCAACAGGCGCTTGGTCCATTAAGTCTGTTTTTTTACCGTGATAACCGCTCAACGTAGCCAAACCTAAGCTAGTGATAAAAAATAAAGTGGCAAAAATAGCAGTGGTTCTTGATAAGAACGAGGCTGCGCCTTGAGCACCAAATACTGATCCAGATGCGCCACTACCAAAAGCAGCACCAGCATCAGCACCTTTACCTTGTTGCATTAAAACAAGGCCAATAATACCCACGCCTAACAAAATGTGGATAACAATAATTACTTGATACAACATATTAATCCTAAGACTAGAATACTAGACTGCATGACAGATTTGTAGGAAGCCGTTTGCATCTAATGATGCGCCACCTACTAAACCGCCATCGATGTCTGGCATTGCAAATAACGCTTTAGCATTGTCAGGTTTGACACTACCGCCGTATAAAATTTGTACTTTGTCTGCAATTGCTTGGCTTCTAGCAGCAATACGTTCACGGATGTATTTGTGAACTTCTTGTGCTTGATCATCAGATGCTGTTTTACCAGTGCCGATTGCCCAAACAGGTTCGTAAGCAATAACAGCGTTGGCGAATGCTTCAATGCCAGCAGCATCAATGACAGCATCCAATTGCTCATCAACGACTTGGAAAGTTCTATCTTGCTCACGTTCTTCTAAGGTTTCACCTACGCAAAGAACAGGAATGATGTTTTGTTTTTGAGCTTGGCAAAAACGATTTGCAACGGTTTGGTTGGTATCGCCGTAGTAGCTACGTCTTTCTGAGTGACCAACTAAAGCATATTTGGCACCAATATCAGCCAACATAGCTGCCGATACTTCACCAGTGTATGCACCAGACGCTTGATCAGCAACATTTTGCGCACCTAATGAAATAGGTGAAGATGCTAAAACATCGCGAATACCTGATAAATAGACAAATGGAACACAAACTGCAACTTCTTGTTG
>CAMCSF010000244.1 GCA_945877625.1 Methylomonas koyamae
CAAACCGCTGAATGCTCGCGTAACCACTGTTTCAAGGCATCATTCATGCGCGTTTGCCAGCCACGGCCGGTCGCTTTGAAAGAGTCTACAATCTCGGTATCAAGGCGGATCCCAACAAAAACCTTTGGGTTATCCTTGCGTGGGCGACTGCCTTTAGGTTTGTGCATTTCAGCCGCCAGTTCAGCGCCGAATATTTCTGGTAATACAGCGCTAGCGGGTTGCATTCTGGCAAAGTCTTCATCGATCAGCTCTGGAGAGTCATCGTCAGGTTTATCTGCCATAGGGTGTGAATCGACAAAATCCCAATCAATTATTGGTTTCATAGCGTCTTCTTTTTAGGTTTTTTCATTTGCTGGCGCTCTTATTCACTCAAAATTGCCAAGCCACTTTTCTTTTGTCATCCCGTAGGGATCGCTTAGCTTTAAAAGTATTTAATTACTTAGAGGTTAACCGATTCCTACGGAATGACAAAACCAAAGCATAAGGCAATTAATAGCTGGATGTATTTTTAATGGCGAATTCAGTTGTCGCAATAAGCAGAGCTTAGGCTTTATGGATGCCGATCATAAATCAACTGCTCAGTCGCAAAACCCAATTCCGCTGCTTGTGCGACTAAGTCTTGTAAAGTGGCTTTATCCAAGTTTGGCGTGCGAGCCAAAATCCATAAATAATCGCGATTAGGCCCTGCAATCATTGCGTAACGGTAAGTTTTTTTGTCTAAAGCGATGATGTTGTAAGCGCCATAAAATGGGCCGAAAAACGAGACTTCTAAGCTGCCAATATCTTGATTGCCGACAAAATGCGCTTGGCCAATCGCGGTTTGGCGTTCGCTTTGTTCGCTGTCAAAACCGCTATTCAATACTTTAACTGTGCCGTCAGGATTGAGGCTGTATTCAGCGCGAATGTCGCTTAGGCCGCGTTCAAAACTGTGATCCAAGCGGGCGATTTCGTACCAAGTGCCTAAATAACGGTTGAGTTCAAAACCATCGACGACTTTCACACCTTCGGGAATGCCAGTGCAGGCGGTCAATAAACTACAGATCAAAATTAAGATAAATCGCATCAATCGGCTCCTAAGTTGAGGGCTTTGAAAATGGCTTTAATGGCTTGGCTTTGTTGGCTGTGATCGACCATGGGCGGTGGGTAATCGCCAGCTAATGGGCTATTTTGCCAGTTGTGAATCGCTTTGGGGCTAAAGCCTTGTAATTCAGGTAGCCAGCGTTTGATGTATAGACAGTCGGGGTCAAATTTTTGTTGCTGGAGCCAAGGGTTAAAAATCCGAAAATAGGGTTGGGCATCGCAGCCGGTTGAGGCCGCCCATTGCCAATTGCCGTTGTTTAAACAGGGGTCGTAATCAATCAGTTTCTGGGCAAAATAGCGTTCGCCCCATCGCCAACTAATGTGCAAGTCTTTGACTAAAAACGAGGCGGTAATCATCCGTAAACGATTGTGCATACAACCGGTTTGATTTAACTGCCGCATGCCGGCATCGACGATTGGAAAACCGGTTTTGCCGTTGGCCCAAGCCCAGAAACGATCTTGATCTTTGCTCCAGTGAATCGCATCGTAACGACTGTGAAAAGCATGACCAAACACTTGTGGGTAATGAAAGGCGATGTGGCTGAAAAAATCCCGCCAGTAAAATTGTCGAATCAGCGGGTGTTCGCTGCCTAAATTGTGTAACACCGCATAAAACGCTTCCCGCACCGAACAGCACCCAAATTTAAGATGGGCTGACAGATTGCTGGTGGCATTGAGGGCAGGGAAGTCGCGTTGCTCGGCATAGTTTTGGCAATGCCGTAAATCGTTGAGGATTGCCAACGCCTGTTGTCGGCCACCTTGAAAAGGGTTGTTATGCGCGGCTTTGAGTTGTTCAAGTAATTGTGGCTGATCGTATTGCGAATTAGCTGTGAAAAACTGACCATTAGCTAAGGCGGTTGGCAACGCAACTGGGTTTTGTTTGGCGCGGTTATAAAACGGCGTAAACACTTGATAGGGTGAACCATTGGCTTTAATCAGTTGTTCTGGTTGATTCAGTAACAGATCGTTATGGCTGTGAAACGCTAAGCCGAGTTGTTGGCAATGCTGGAACAACTCGGCATCGCGTTGGCGGCTGAAGGGCGTGTAATCGCGATTAACAAACAGCGCATCGAGTTTATGTTCGACAGTTAATTGGCTAATGAGGTCAATCGGTTTGCCATGCAACAGATACAACTTGCCGTTGTGCTGAGCCAATTGTTGCTGCAAATCGGCCAAGGCTTGCAGCATAAATTGCAAACCGGCTTGGCTTTGATAGGGATGGGGCTGGATTTGTTGCGGGTCAAAGATAAACGCCGCTAACACCTGTTTCGATTGTGACAAGGCGGCATTGAGTGCGGTGTTGTCATCTAAACGTAAATCCCGACGAAAAATAAACAGCGATGTATCGAAACGCTTCATTAATGCCGATTGAGGATTTGCTGTAAGGCTGGCGCTAAATCTGGGTATTGAAATTTAAAACCTGTTGCTAATAGTCGCTCAGGCAGCACCCGCTGGCTCCCTAAAATCAGTTCCGACATTTCGCCTAAAAGTGGTTTTAGCACAAAACTGGGTACAGGTAATACAGCCGGTCTGTGTAGCTGTTTGGCGAGTTGTTGGCTAAAACGTTGATTGCTGACGGGGTTGGGGGCGGTGGCGTTAAATGCGCCGTTCAGTTCGGGATGGTCGATAAAGCTGTTAACGATGGCTAACCAATCGCTTAAATGTATCCAAGACATCCATTGCTGACCATTGCCTAAACAACCACCTAAACCCAATTTAAAGGCCGGTAACATGCGTTGTAACAAACCGCCGTTGTTACCTAAAACCAAGCCAGTGCGAATTAAACAGACTCTGACACCTAAACTTTCGGCTTGTAGCGCGGCTTGTTCCCAATCGCTGCACAGTTGTTGGCCAAAATCAGCTTTGCTACTGCTTTGTTCGGTTAAAACCGTATCGCCTTGGTCGCCGTAAATACCAATTGCCGAGCCGCTAATTAGCAGTTCGGGTTTGTGCTGTAAACTGGCAATAAAGCTGACTAATTGCTGAGTCAAACCAATTCGGCTATCGCGAATTTGCTGTTTACGCGCCTCGCTCCAGCGACTGCTAAACAATGGCGCACCGGCTAAATTAACAATCACGTCGAATTGGGCACTGGTTGATAGCAAGTTAAAACTGCTAACGGCGTTGATTTGATTGCCGAGTTGTTGCATGGCCGCCAGTGGATCGCGGCTAATCACGGTGACTTGATGGCCTTGAGTTAGCCAATCTGCAATTAGAGCGCTCCCTAAAAAGCCGGTGCCACCAGTGATGAGAATAGTTTTTGTCGACATACTTAGACCTTATTGGCAATGGGTAAAGCCCCATAAGCTAAGTGTGATAGACCAAGATAAAGGAAGAACCAACGATAATTTTCATCGACTGCCACTTCGTTAATCACGCCGTAAAATTCGATGGAAATAATCAGCAGCAATAAAAACAAGCCCATCACCATCATGGCGCGGTAGTTATCACTGTAGCGGCAAAAGCTGTAAACACCCAGTTCGGTGACACATAAATAAATCAGCATCAACCGTAAATTATTGTCCATTGGGCCGTATAAATCGCCGTAATCATCGAAGAATAACGGGTTGCCCATGGCTGTTAAGACGCTGACAATCAGCATAAAAATTACGGCAGCATTAAAGTTAACCGCCAGAATCAAACGTAAAAAACTGACACTTTTGTCAGAAACGATGCTGTTATTCATAATAAAACCGCCTAGTCAAAAAGACGCCCTTCAAGAGTACAGATTTAGAAGGGCGCATAGAGGAGGAAATTC
>CAMCSF010000245.1 GCA_945877625.1 Methylomonas koyamae
TTACATAAATTTCCAAACGAACCTTACTTTGAATTAGTCGACATTAAGTCACAAATCGACTTAGGTAAAGCGGCAGAAATGGCGCAAACCACTACTGACGATTTATTCAAACTCAATCCAGGTTTTAGCCGCTGGAGCACTGACCCAACTGGCCCGCATCGTTTATTAATCCCAGTTAACAAAGCAGATAGTTTTAAAGAAAAGTTAGCTGACTTGCCGCATAACGAACGCGTGCAATGGAAACACCATACTGTTAGTGGCCGCGATAATCTCAATTCGATTGCCAAAAAACACAACACCTCTGTCGAAGAAATCAAACAAGTTAATCACTTGGATGACGACACAGTGGCTCAAGGTAAAACCTTGCTGATTCCAACTTCTTATCAGTCTTTAAAAGCCGAAGCAGTTGAATCGATGGCCAGCGCAAGCACCACACAACAACCGTCTAAACAGACTTATAACGTCAAAAAAGGCGACACTTTAGGCGAAATTGCCGACCGTTTTTCGGTTGATGCTGATGATTTAAAAGCTTGGAACAAACTAGGCAAAAAAGCCGCGTTAAAACCAGGCCAAGCCTTAGTGATTAAAAAATCCGGTGCGATTACCGTTGCTTCAACCGCGCCAGCTTTTAAACAAGTCAGTTACACCGTCAAATCAGGCGACTCTTTAGCTGAAGTGGCGAAAAAGTTTAATGTTGACGTCAGCGACTTGCGTAAATGGAATAGCCTTGCGAAAAACCATAGCAACCTAAAACCCGGCGCTAAATTAAAAATCACTGTCGAAGCGCATCACGCTTCTAGCTAAATCTATTAAACGGTGTCTAAGCCTGTAGCTTAGGCACCGCTTGCAACAAAGTCTTGGTGTAATCATGCTGGGGCGACATCAAAACCTGCTCAACCCCGCCCTGCTCGACAATCCGCCCCTGATACATCACCGCTACTTGATCAGCCATTTCCGCCACCACGCCCAAATTGTGAGTGATTAACAAATAGCTTAAGCCTTGTTGCTGTTGCAGGGTTTTCAATAAACTAATAATTTGCGCTTGCACCGACACATCTAAAGCGCTGGTCGGTTCATCACAAATAATCAATTTCGGCTTAACCGCCAAAGCCCGAGCAATACAAATCCGTTGCCGTTGCCCCCCCGAAAATTCATGTGGATAACGCAAAGCCGCATCAACGGGCAAATCGACTTGCCGTAATAAATCCGCCACGATTTGTTGCCGCTGCTCACCACTGATTTCCGGCCTTAAAGCCAACAAACCTTCAGCAATAATATCGCCAACCAACATCCTTGGATTCATCGCAGCAAACGGGTCTTGGAAAATAATCTGCATCTCGGCACGTTGCTGGCGTAAAGCTTCGCCTTGCAACTGAGTTAAATCGGCACCGTTCAGCCACATAGTGCCGGCTGTTGCCGGAATCAAATTTAATAAAGCTTTACCTAAACTGGTTTTGCCACAACCCGACTCCCCCACTAGCGCCAGCGTCGAGCCTTGGTGCAATTCAAAACTGACACCATCCACCGCTTTGACATGGCCGACCACACGCTGAAACAAGCCTTTCTTGATCGGATAATGGACTTTGAATTGCTCAACCTTTAACAACGGCTGATTAGGGTTTGGCGCTTTGCCCAAACAACTCTCCATCCTCGGCAAAGCGGCTAACAATTTCAAACTATAAGGATGTTTAGCTTGTTGGAAAAACTCACTAGTACTGGCCATTTCGACGATTTTGCCTTGCTGCATCACTGCAATTCGATCGGCAATATTGGACACCAAAGCCAAATCATGACTAATCAACCACAAAGCCATACCAGTTTTCTGCTGAATGGTTTTCAACAACACCAAAATCTGCGCTTGTATCGTCACATCCAAAGCCGTGGTTGGCTCGTCAGCAATCAACAAATCCGGCTTACCCGCCAACGCCATCGCAATCATCACCCGCTGCCGTTGGCCACCGGACAATTGATGCGGATAGGCATTGATTCGCGTTTCTGGACTAGGAATTTCCACCTGCGCCAATAAATCCAATACCTGCTGCTTGACTTGCTCGGCAGACAATTGGAAATGAATATTCAATACTTCAGCAATCTGTGCGCCAATGGTCATCACCGGATTTAACGACGACATTGGATCTTGAAAAATAAACCCAATCCGCCGCCCACGAAACTGACAAAAATCGATTTCAGGGATTTTTAAAATATCGTCATCGCCAAGCTGAATCCTATCAGCTCGCATAGTTGCCGCATTGGGCAATAAACGCATCACGGCTAAGGCGGTTAGTGATTTTCCAGAGCCGGACTCACCGACTAAGGCGAAGGTTTCACCTGCAAAAACCTCAAAACTGACTTGATCAACGACTTTATTGTGATTAAAGGCGACCGTTAAATGATTAATAGTCAATAAACTTTTAGCCACGTTCCGCTCTCCTCGGATCAAACGCATCCCTCACACTATCAGCAAACAAATTAGCCGCTAATACCAAGCTAAACATAAACACAAACGCCGCCGCTAATGACCACCAAACCACCGGCTCTCTTGCCATTTCCAGCCGCGCACCGTTAATCATATTGCCCCAGCTATGCGTGGTAGGATCGACGCCGATGTTGATATAAGACAACACAGCTTCAGCTAATACCAATGAACTAAAGTCCAACACCACCGAAATCAAAACAATGTGCATGACGTTGGGCAGAATGTGACGGTATAAAATCATGGCCGGTTTAACGCCCAAAGCTTGCGCGGCTTGCACATATTCCATTTCTCGTAGCTTTAAAGTTTCAGCGCGAAGCATTCGGCATAAACCGGTCCAGCTGGTGACACCTAAAATCAAGCATAAAAACAGCAAGCGCATATCAGCGCGGACTAATAAATTATTGAAGTCTTCGGCATGGTTGGTCATGTAAACCTGCACCATTAAGATTGATGCCGCGATGAGTAACACGCTGGGGATTGAATTTAGCGTGGTGTAGGTAAATTGAATCAGATCATCAATCCAACCTTTAAAAAATCCCGCCATGATGCCGAACACTATCGCTAACGGCAGCATCACCAAAGTGGTTAAACAACCAATCACTAAGCCAGTGCGGATGCTTTTTAAGGCTTGATAAAACACATCTTCACCGACTTTATCGGTGCCAAAGACATGGTAATCATTCGATAACAGCCACAAACTATAAGTCAGCGTAATTACTAGACTTAATACTAACCAAACCGCTTTAGCGCTGGGTGATTGCCATAACAATCGGCGATTGGGTTTAGTCAGTAACCAGATTAATAAACCTAATACCCCCCCCATTTTCAACGCAGCCAAACTGGTTTTGGTAATCACATCCGCCATCAAATCAGTATCTGGATTGGGTAAATGTGCGCCGCCGTGTTTTAGTCGAGGATAATCCCAGCGAGTCGAACCGTCAGGCTGGGTAATAGTTTCTTTGCTATATAAATAAGCGGCAAATGGCTCGGAATAGGTTTTTTCGCCATGCGCTCTCATCGCATCGCAAGCGCGATCTAAAACGCTGATGGCCTCGTTGCCGTTGCTTTCAGTATTTTTAAAATGGATTGAATCAAGCAAACCTATCAATCCAAAACACAGCAATAAAGTTAAGGTCGCCATTGCCACCGGACTGCTAAGCAGCTTGGTCAACGGCCGCCGCATAGGTAGCTGACGCGATAAATACCAAACCAAGCCTAGCGAAGCCACGACCAGTAAATAAATCAGCGCATCAGTCCATAACACTAACATCAGCTTAACCTCACGCGCGGATCAACTAAGGTGTAGGAAATATC
>CAMCSF010000246.1 GCA_945877625.1 Methylomonas koyamae
GCCAAAGCTTGGCTGCGAATTAAAAATTGTTGGTCTTCGCGGGTGTAAATATCGTTGGTAACGACGCCAAGCTGATATTGATCGCGCATTTTTTTGCATAAAGCATCAACCAAGGCAGTTTTTCCAGAACCGACGGGGCCACCGATACCGACTCTCAGGACAGGTTTTTTAGTCATTGTTGTTACTCTCAAGAACGAAATAATCGTGAATATTGCATTTCATGGCGGCTGCTGGCTAAAGCTAAACCAAACGCGCTGCCGCCAATTTGTTGATCAGTTAATTGCAAGGCTTGTTCAACCAAAGCGGGGATTTGCTGGGCGAGTGCGCTGAGTAATTGTTGACCAGCGACTTGGCCTAAGGGCACCAGCTTCACCGCGCATAACACTTGGTTTTCTAGCCAACCCCATAAATAACCACTCAAGGCAGCCGATTTGTTGATTTGCCAATTGACCGCCGCCAAGCTGAATAAAGTCGCTAAGGTCGCGTCACTATGACGCAACCAAACTTGCGCGTCGGGCATTTCTAATTTAATCAGCAACCGCGCCAAGGCTTGTCCGGTTTGTCGATCTTCGCTACGCAATTCTGCAGTTTCGCGGCAAGCGATTAGGTATTGGCTCCAGTATTCGACTTGGCTTAAATCGTGTGCAGCCCAAGCATCGTACAAACGCGCCAGAATCGGTGCATCAGTTAAGCCCAAAGCTTGATTTAACACGCCATGTAGCCATGCTTCACAGTCATCAGCATTACGAATCCAGCCATCATCGACTGCCCGTTCCAAGCCCTGCGAATAGCTGTACATGCCAATTGGTAAGCCGGGGCTGACCAATTGCAACAGTCTTAATAAGGCTAAATCAGTGGCCATGACCGTGATAAGCACCGGCTTCCGGTTCAAAGGCTAATTGTTGATGATTGACCGTCAAGCCTAAACCAACCAGCATTTTATCCAGCACATGATCGCTGAGATAGCGCAATTGATTGGGCAGAATCTGCAAAGCGACATGACGATTACCCAAGTGGTAACAAGCGCGAGCGAACAATAAACCATCATCGCATTCGACCACCGACACATCTTCCAACGCCGCTTGCACTCGCACTTTAAAGCCTTGGCTGCCGGTTAATACCAAACCCGAGCGTAATAATTGCCCGCGCGGTAAAAACAAGCCAACCACCACCCCGCCATCGGTGGTCGCTGGCAAACGGCTTTTTTGCCGCGCTTCAAACGGTAGGGTTAAGACATCATCAGTTTTAGCGTCGCTGTTCGACAATTCAGTCAGTTTAAGCATGATTAAAATAAGAAATAACGTTGAGCAAACGGTAAGACATCGACCGGTTCGCAGCTGAGGATTTGCCCATCAGCGCGTACCAAATAAGTTTGTGAATCAACTTCAATGGTCGGCTGATAATGATTGTGATGCAAATCCGCTTTGCCAATATTGCGAGTGTTTTTGACCGTCCCGACCCGTTTTTGTAAAGCTAGACGTTCAGCAACACCGTTAGCAACTGCAACTTGTGGCAAGAAAATCATCGAGTTATTCGCCGATGTTTTGCCAAAACTACCAAACATGGGGCGGTAATGAACCGGTTGCGGGGTGGGAATCGAGGCATTGGCATCGCCCATCGGTGCGGCCGCGATTAAGCCGCCTTTTAAAATCAGACTCGGTTTTACCCCAAAAAACGCCGGTTGCCACAATACCAAATCCGCTAATTTGCCGACTTCGATAGAGCCAACTTCATGGCTGATACCGTGACTAATGGCGGGGTTAATCGTGTATTTGGCGATGTAGCGTTTAATCCGAAAATTGTCATGTTGGCTGGGATCTTCGCCCAAACTGCCGCGTTGCAATTTCATTTTATGCGCGGTTTGCCAGCTACGAATAATCACTTCACCGACCCGACCCATTGCTTGTGAGTCCGAGGAAATCATCGAAAACGCGCCTAAGTCATGCAAAATGTCTTCGGCGGCAATGGTTTCGCGGCGGATGCGCGATTCGGCAAAGGCAACGTCTTCGGCAATGCTGGGGTCAAGATGATGACAAACCATCAGCATGTCTAAATGTTCATCAACGGTGTTGACGGTGAATGGTCGAGTCGGATTGGTCGAGGAGGGCAATACATTGCTCAAACCGCAGGCTTTGATAATGTCTGGGGCATGGCCGCCGCCAGCGCCTTCGGTGTGATAAGTGTGAATCGTGCGGCCTTTGAAAGCCGCAAAAGTGTCTTCAACAAAACCCGATTCGTTCAAGGTGTCGGTATGAATCGCCACTTGCACATCAAAACGCTCGGCAACATCCAAACAACAATCAATCGCCGCTGGCGTGGTGCCCCAATCTTCATGCAGCTTTAAACCCATCGCACCAGCGGCCACTTGCTGTTCTAAAGCCGCTGGCAAGCTGGCGTTGCCTTTGCCCGATAGACCAAAATTCATCGGAAAACCGTCCAAGGCTTTCAGCATTTGCTCGATATGCCAAGGGCCGGGAGTGCAAGTGGTGGCCTTGGTGCCAGTAGCGGGGCCAGTGCCGCCGCCAATCATGGTGGTAACCCCAGAGGCTAAGGCTTCTTCAATTTGTTGTGGGCAAATGAAATGGATATGAGCGTCAATGCCGCCCGCAGTGAGGATTTGACCTTCACCGGCAATTACTTCAGTACCGGGGCCAATCACAATCGTCACCCCAGGTTGAACATCGGGATTACCGGCTTTACCAATCGCCGCGATTCGGCCATCTTTAACCCCGACATCGGCTTTGACGATGCCCCAGTAATCGATAATCAAGGCATTGGTAATCACCAAATCGACCGCAACTGAATTATCCAACTGGCTTTGGCCCATGCCATCGCGAATCACTTTGCCGCCGCCAAATTTCACTTCATCACCGTAAATGGTGTAATCGGCTTCGACTTGTAAAAACAGCCCACTATCGGCTAAACGGACTCGATCGCCAGTGGTGGGGCCGAACATATCGGCGTATGCCTGACGGCTAATTTTGCTCATGCTTCTGCCTCCAATGCGCCCATGATGGCTTGTCTAAAACCGTAGACTTTGCGTAAACCGCCAAAAGCGACCAAGTTGACTTGGCGTTGTTGGCCGGGTTCAAAACGCACTGCGGTGCCAGCAGCAATATCCAAACGAAAGCCACGGCTGGCTTCGCGGTCAAATGCCAAAGCGGGGTTGGTTTCGTAAAAATGATAATGCGAGCCGACTTGGATTGGGCGGTCGCCGGTGTTAGCGACCAATAATTCAAGTTTGGCTCGGCCGCTGTTCAGTTCGATTTCGCCATCGGCGGCGATGATTTCGCCAGGAATCATGGGGGCTCCTTCCATTAAGTTAAGGGCCATAGGATGTGCTGAATAACGTGAAGCGCATCGTTCGCGATTGAAGCGCTGCGCTATCGCTTAGCTCCTATGGCCAATATTTTTGTTTAAACAATCGGCTCGTGGACTGTGACTAATTTAGTGCCGTCGGGGAAAGTGGCTTCCACTTGCACGTCATGCAACATTTCAGCAATCCCCTCCATCACATCATCGCGGCTTAATAAAGTCCGGCCATAAGCCATTAATTCAGCCACGGTTTGTCCATCACGCGCGCCTTCCATAATCGCGGCCGAGATATAAGCTACCGCTTCGGGATAATTGAGCTTAACGCCACGGGCTTTGCGACGTTCGGCGACTAAAGCGGCGGTAAACAGTAGTAATTTGTCTTTTTCACGAGGTGTTAATTGCATGGTGTGTTCCGTATCAAGTCGCCCAAATTCGAGGTGCCGAAGCGGGGCGGT
>CAMCSF010000247.1 GCA_945877625.1 Methylomonas koyamae
GAGCGTATCGACGAATTATTGCCACCGCTTGACGAAGAAATTATCGAAGAAGATCCAGGTATTGCGATTGCGATTGTTGGTCGTCCTAATGTCGGTAAATCGACACTGGTTAACCGGATTTTAGGCGAAGAACGCGTAGTAGTATTCGACGAAGCCGGCACCACTCGCGACAGTATTTACATTCCTTTCGAGCGCAACGAACAAAAATTCACCATCATCGATACTGCGGGTATGCGTCGTCGTTCGCGGGTTTCGTTAACGGTGGAAAAATTCAGCATCATCAAATCCCTGCAAGCAATTGAAAAAGCCCATGTGGTGATTTACCTGATCGACGCTCAAGAAGGCGTCACCGATCAAGACGCCCACATTTTAGGCTTGGTGTTAGAAGCGGGCCGCGCCTTGATTATTGGTTTGAACAAATGGGATGGCCTCAGCGCTGAACACCGCGAGATTGTTAAAAAACAAATCGAAATTAAATTAAGCTTCTTAGACTTTGCCGAAAAACACCCAATTTCTGCGCTCCACGGCAGCGGGGTTGGCAAATTGTTTGATGTAGTCGGCAGTTTGTACGAGTCAACCATGACCGATATGTCGACTCCCGTACTGACCCGCATCTTGACTGACGCTATAAAAGATCACCAGCCGCCGTTAGTGGGTGGTCGCCGGATTAAATTGAAATACGCTCATCAAGGCGGTCGTAATCCGCCTATCGTGGTGATTCACGGTACTCAGACCGATGCTTTGCCAGGCGCTTACAAACGCTATTTGATGAACTATTTCCGCGAGCAACTACAACTACGCGGTACGCCGGTACGTTTGGTGTTTAAATCGCCGGAAAATCCATTTCAAGGTCAAAAAAATCAGTTGTCTGACCGCCAAATGAAAAAACGCAAACGTTTAATCACCTTTAGCAAACGCAAAAAATAACCTACGAGGCTTAACTTATGGCAACGATTACCTTTCAAGGCAACCCAATTAACACCATCGGCGATTTACCGGCTGTTGGCAGCCAAGCCCCCGAATTTAAACTCTGCAACCGCAAAATGCAGGATGTCGGTTTAAGCGAATTTGCTGGCAAACGCAAAGTGTTGAACATCGTGCCTAGCTTGGACACCCCGACCTGCGCGACTTCAACCCGTAAATTTAACGAAAAAGCCAGTCACTTAGACAACACCGTGGTGTTGGTGGTATCTGCCGATTTGCCATTCGCACAAGCCAGATTCTGTGAAATTGAAGGGATTAAAAATGTTACTGCCCTGTCTAGCTTCCGTTCCAGCTTTGGCACTGACTACGGCGTTAACTTGCTGGACAGCATTTTGGCCGGCTTAACCGCACGCGCAGTGCTTGTGATTGATGAAAATGATCAAGTGATTTATAGCCAATTGGTTAGTGAAATTGCTGATGAACCGGATTATGCGAGTGCGTTGGCAGCGTTGTCTGCTTAAATCCATACCGTTCCCACGCTGAGCGAAGCCCATCGCCAGACGGGGTTTATTGATAACCCCGTCCTGTTTGATACCTGATAAATATCACTATTTCACATGGTAAGCTTTGCTGTTGAGGTTAACTCAAGACGAATCACAAACCAAAAACAGGAAAGCCATCCATGATTTTCTTCATCGCCTACAGCTTGATATTAGCCATTCTGGTCAAAACCAATAATGAAATTTTAGCCTTGCTCGCCAGCCCTGTGGCGCTGGGATTAGGTTTAACCATCATGATTGCCAGTATGATCATCGGCTATTTAAAGAAAGCCAGCACCATCAACTGGCACGATGGCTTTGCGACCGGCGGCTTATTGGTTTGGTACGCTTACTGGCAACCGGAATTTGGTGCCGATGCGCCGATGTTTTTACTGTATCCGCTCTACTTCGCAGCCTTTACTTCAATTCTCACCTTCTCGCTGATCAACAAAGCCGATTATTTCGATGTCGAATCAGTAGTTCAGCTGCGTTATCTGGAAAAAATCACCCGCTTTAATATGCCGTTTGTGATTGGCTTTGTGTTTCTTGGCCTGTTAATCACCCGCCATTACGCACTTTACGCCATGGCGATGACTTTTTTCATGGTTCGCCACACCATGATTGTTTGTCTGGAAAAAATCGACAGCCATTAAATTGGCACTTCATCGACAGCATCGGCGGCGGTATCGATAGCGTCATGAACCCCATCACCAACGCCCGGCAACACCGAAATCAGTGCGCCACCGACGCGCATAGGTGTTGAAGCCAACTTGGTTAAAACACAGCCCTGCAAAAACAAGGCGATTAACAAAATTAAACCACTTTTAATTTTCATTTTTATAGCATTGATTAAAAACACAATTTTACCCCATGAAAATCTTAATCCGTAATCTCGACCGCAACACCACCGAAGCCGAACTTCGCAGCTTATTCACCGTCCACGGCTCAGTCCAATCCTGCACCCTAGTCACCGACAAAGACACCGGCCTCTCTAAAGGTTTCGGCTACGTCGAAATGCCGAAAGTCGGCGAAGCGAAAGCGGCAATGAAAGTATTAAACGGCCAGCAAATTGGCATCAACAAAATTCGAGTCAAAAAAGCCGAACCAAAACCCAACGACAACAACGCCGCCCAAGCTGACGATGAGTAAGCAAGACCCCTTGCATGGTTTGACACTGGAAACGCTATTGACTCAGTTAGTTGAACACTACGGCTGGCAAGGCTTGGCGAACTTGGTCAACCTTAACTGCTTCAGCAAAGACCCCAGCATTCGCTCTAGTTTGAAATTTCTTAGAAAAACCCCGTGGGCGAGGGAGAAGGTCGAGCAGCTGTATTTGGAAACCGATTGGCAATCGCAAAATAGCTATGAAAGTGAAGATAAAGCGATATTGTCAGCTAAACAGATTTGGGATGCGGCAAGCTCGAAGATTGCGGCTAAGTGATGTTTGAAAGTAGAGTGCGGTGAGTTTAACGAAGCGCACCAATCGCGAGCAATACGATGCATTATTGATTTAAAGCCTCCAAAGCCATATCAGGTGATTTATCTAGGATTTTGAGCAGTGTTTTCGCTGACCCCGTGGGACTACGCTTACCCTGCTCCCAATTCCGAATGGTTTCCAAAGGCACTTCAATTCGTTGCGAAAATTCAGCCTGACTTAACCCTAGACGCTTTCGCACTCGCCGCGTGAATTTTGCTGCATCAAGCATCGACTCAATTTCATCTACGGCTTGTTGTTTCAAAAGCGCATTTTCAGTTGTAGCATCGACACGATTAGTGTCTATACGTCCGACTGTATCGCCAGGATTAATGGTCATTCGTACTGTTTTCATAAATTCTTATTTCACGCTGATTTGCTTTTCTGGCAGAGATGATGCGAGTTACATGATGCTGTGGTGTATAGACAATGACAAAAAATCCGTAGGTTGGGTTCGCTCGATAGAGCGGAACCCAACAATCGAAGGCCAACGCGTTGGGTTAGGGCTAACGCCTAACCCAACCTAGTGGGCTGCAACTGTTTAAATGGCAAATGTAATAAAACCAAAGATTCAATATCTGCATTTTTACTGGCATGTTGCACATCAATGCCGACTAAAGCGCCATCACTGCCAAAATCCAGAACGACGCCATCGGCTACCTCATCAGAATCTACCGATGGCCTATCCGCAAGGTGGATATACAAGGAATCCGTTGCTTGGTCATAGCTTAATTTCATGATGAAAACTCCAATCAGCGAAAGCGTTATTAAAGTGACTACTGATAACTATTTGCACAAACAACCAAAGT
>CAMCSF010000248.1 GCA_945877625.1 Methylomonas koyamae
CCATTGTATTGTTTAAGTATATTCAACACCGTTTGTGTCATCTCTCGCGCTTTTTGATAATCACTCGATTCGCTGTAACAACGTAATTCTGGGGCATTACCCGAGGCTCTGATATGAATAATGTCTTGGTTGCTAAAGCTCAATCTCAAGCCATCGGTTAAATCACAAGCGCTAATTTCGCTGTATTCAGCGCCTAATAATTTGCCAAACGAATTGGGATCATTTGCCCAGCTTGCTAATAATGATTGGCTCAGTGATGACGGGAAGTTTTGCAGGCGGTCGCTGTCTGTGTAACGTTTTGGTAGTGATAGCTGTAAATCCGATAATTTACCCGATGCTTTTTGGGCGGCTGCTAAGACGGCGATAATTGGTAAAGCTGCGTCACGGGTAGCTAAACAAGTCATTTTTTTGCCGTCTGTCTCAATGTCGGTCGCTAATAAAAAACCACCGTTAGCTTCAAAGCCAGCAATAGATCCTTGTTTGCTATCAAAGCTTTCCATTGCTGCGATGACATAAGGCGAGCCAATTTTGGTGCGCTTAACCCGATCAAAACTGTCACTTAATTCAATTACAGTGTTACAACTTACCGGTATTGCAATTTGTTGTATCGCTAAATAGCGGCTGGTGATTAAGCCAACCATATCGCCACGTAACCAAGTGCCGGTTTCATCGGCAATTAATGGCCGGTCGCCATCGCCGTCGGTGGAGAGAATGGCGTCAAAACCATACTGTTGTGACCAGCTTTTGCCGCGTTGTTTGTCTTCATCGCTAACCGCTTCAGTATCAATTGGTACAAAAACTTCAGTTCTATCCAGTGAGACGACTTGCGCCCCCAATTTTTCTAAGATAGTTTTCAATACATCGCGAGCAACGCTTGAGTGTTGGTAAAAGCCTAGTTTCATACCAGACAGAATGTCTTCTGGAAAAAAATCTAAATAACGGTTTTCATAATCAATAATCGCTTTGGGATTCATTGATAAGGTGGGTAGTGAAATGGTTTTGTTGGCGGTTTCAAGCGGTAGATTGGTTATTGCCAATTCATCCGCTTTGCTAATTTCACCATCTGGGCGATAAAACTTCATGCCATTACGATCAAATGGAATATGACTGCCTGTGACCATAATTGCTGGAATGCCCTGTTTTTGAGCGTAATAGGCCAAGGCTGGCGTTGGGAGTTCGCCACAAAAGTCTATCTTTAAACCATTGGCTTGAATCGTTGCGGCACAAGCTTGAGCAATCTGTGGGCTGCTGGGGCGTAAATCGATGCCGATGGCGACGCTATCAAAATCATAACTTTGCTTGAGCACCGTTAAAAAAGCTTGGGTATAGGCGGCACAAATCTCATCGCTCATTTGGGTAACCAAGCCTCTTACACCACTGGTGCCAAATGCAACGTTATTATTTATCATCAAATTTTCTATAATCGTGAAGGGCATAAATTATCGATGATAGTTGTCGTCTAAACGGACAATGTCGTCCTCACTTAGATAGCTTCCTGATTGGACTTCAATTAAATGCAGAGGAATTTTTCCTGGGTTTTCTAAGCGGTGGATTTCTCCTACAGGTATATAGGTAGATTGGTTTTCGCTTAATAATTTTGAGTCAGTTTCTGAACTAATCAGCGCAGTACCACTCACTACGATCCAATGTTCAGCGCGGTGATGATGCTTTTGTAATGACAATTTCGCACCAGGGTTGACCATTATGCGTTTGACTAGAAATCGCTCTCCAGAGTCAATGGACTCGTACCATCCCCAAGGGCGATAAACCTTTGTATGTTTCAGATGCTCCGTGCGATTTTGGGCCTTTAGATGATCAACCACTTTTTTTACATCTTGAGCGTAGTCTTGATGGATGACTAATACGGCGTCGGATGTTTCAACAACAATTAGGTCTTCGACTCCAATCACCGCTAATGCACGATTTTCTGCGCGTAAAAAGCAATTCTTGGTTTGGTCAGAAAAGACATCTCCCCGATTAACATTGCCAAGTTCATCTTTTTCATGGGCCATCCACAAAGAAGCCCACGAACCTATATCCTTCCAGCCCATACTGACTGGGACGACAACAGCGTTAGCTGTGCGTTCCATGACTGCATAATCAATCGATTTTGAAGGGCATTTGGCAAATGATGGTTCATCTAAGCGGGTAAAATCAAAATCTGAATGGCTTCGTGTGACCGCATTAGCGCTGGCCAAGGCAATTGCAGGTTCGTATTGGTTTAATTCTTCAAGAAAAGCCGAGGCTTTAAACACGAACATGCCGCTATTCCAATAATATCCACCGTCATCAACGTAGCGACAGGCAGTGTCATAATCAGGTTTTTCTTCAAAGCGATCGACACGAAAAGCCGACTCAAGTCCATTGATTGCACCGCCTTTACGAATGTAACCATAACCGGTTTCTGGGCTATCTGGCACTAGGCCGAAACTGACCAAGAATCCTTGCTCAGCAGTTTGTCGAGCTTGCTCAACGGCTTCCGCAAACGCGGTAACATTTTTAATTAAATGGTCAGCTGGTAAGACTAGCATCATGGCATCGGGGTCGATGCCATATAAATACTTAGCTGCAGCAGCTATCGCTGGTGCAGTATTTCTAGCCAAAGGTTCCAACATTATTGCGAGAGGTTTTACACCGATTTGCATCAATTGTTCGGCCGCTAAAAAGCGATGTTCGTTATTACAAACTAATAAAGGAGGGGCAATTTCAGGAACATTAGATAAACGTAAAACCGTTTCCTGCAAGAGGGTTTTGTCGGAAATCAGAGGCAGTAGTTGTTTGGGGAGTGCTTCACGAGACATTGGCCATAATCGTGATCCTGAGCCACCAGAAAGTATGACTGGAAATAGTATGCTAGGTGTTGAATTCATGATGGTCTCTTGCGTTACATTTTTTTTACAAATATAACAGGTGTTTTAGGGTAACGACTAAGCAAATAAGTAATCTATTGTTATAAATGGATGTTGATAGTTAACTATCGTAAAATTAAGTCTTAATTTTGACCGTTTGAAGGCAAATAAAATGGCTAGTAAAGAAAAAAAACCGTATGGATTGAAATTACTCTTATCGCCTAGTCGATGGTTTAAGTCTCGACGTGATGTCCAGGTTCAAGCAGAGGGCGAACAGCGTCAAGTAAATAAAAAGGCGATTGCTATCGTCGTTTACCAAGACCACCAAGCTGTGGTGCAGATTAGAAATGCGATAAGGATGCAGGGTTTAGGCACAGAGGCAGGCATTTCAGGGTTTGATATTGGGGTGTTCCAAGATGGATTAAAAGAAGACGATGAAACTAGTATTCAAGCCTATAACCTGACCGCTGTGGAAGCTTTGAAATTGGTTGATTCACATCGTTTTGTTAGACAAGAGAAAAATTTAGGTCTTGATTTACATCAAGCTGAGGTAGAGCGGTTTTTGTTTGAGGATCTTAATTATGATTTGGTGGTGTTTTTAGATAATCCAGATATTTCGCCGAAGTATTTTGAACAGTTGGATCATTTATTTGAAACCTTACAAGCTGATTCCAGAATTGCAGGGCTTTCTATGGCGGCTGATAATGCCGTTGGTTATCAGGCGGCATCTCCCAAACAGCCTATCGGTTTGATGCGCGCTGCTTGGCTTGCCACTAAACCTATTGTTGATGCTTATAGTCATATTCAATCATTGTCTTTACCCGATTATCAAAGACAGCTTTTAATGGACTGGTGGGCAAGCAAATTAGGCTTTAAA
>CAMCSF010000249.1 GCA_945877625.1 Methylomonas koyamae
TTTTATTGGCATGGTATTTGCTCTATTGCAACTGATTGTTGTGCCAATACAAAAAGTGTTGGCTAAATCGGATTTGTTAACTGAAATGAGGATTTGCCCTTGATTAAATCAAAAAACAAACTTGCTACTGCAGTTTTGGCTTTGCCAACCTTACTAATCAGCAACCAAGATGCCATTGCTGCCGATAAAACCCAAGAGGAACCAACGGTTTTAGAGAAAGTGGTTGTTACCGATAAGCGTCCGACTGCCAAGGCTTTAACGACGACTGAAATTACGGCAGCTGAAGTGAGCAGTAAACAAGCGCAAGTCTCTGATACGGCTAAATTATTGGAAGATACAGCGGGTGTGAGTTTACAAGGCGGTGGTGGCGTTTCTGCATTACCAATCATTCATGGCTTAAATGACGATAGGGTTAAGATTGATGTCAATGGCATGACGATTACTTCTGCGTGTGCTAATCACATGAATCCGCCTTTGTCGTATATCGACCGGACTAATGTCGGCACCATCACCATTACACAGGGTGTTACGCCGGTTAGTATGGGCGGTGACAGTATTGGTGGCACGATTTCAGTCAAATCAGCTGATCCTAAATTTGCCGCAGCCGGTCAGGATATTTTGATTAACGGCAAAGCATCAGCGTTTTATCGCAGTAATGGCGATGCCTTTGGCAGCAGTATTGCGGCGGGTGTGGCTAATCAAAATGTGCGATTGGATTACACCGGATCACATAGTGAAAGTCGTAATTACAATGATGGCAACGGAGCCGATATAAAATCCAGTGCTTATGAAAATCAAAATCATGCCGCTGGTTTGTCGTTCAAATTTGACAATCATTTAGTCGAATTTAAAGGCGGTCAACAGCATATTCCATTCCAAGGTTTTCCTAATCAACGCATGGACTTAACCAATAACGATAGTATTTTTGGCAACATTAGACATAAAGGTACGTTTGATTGGGGAACGCTAGATAGTAATTTGTACCTTGAAAATACCAGTCATAGCATGGATTACTTGCCTGAAAAATTGAATGGTCCAGGTTCAACGATGAAAATGGGCATGATGACGATGAAAATGCCGCCAATGCCAATGGAAAGCAGAGGTAGAAACCTCGGGTATAAAGTGCAGGCTGAAATTCCTTTCAATAATCAGCGCGATACTGTTCGAGTCGGTAACGAATTTCATAGTAATCGAATCAATGACTTTTGGCCGCCTGTGACTGGCACCATGTCAATGGCACCAAACACTTACATGAACCTTAATAACGCAACCCGAGATCGTTTAGGTACTTTCGCTGAGTGGGAAGCAAAATGGTCGCCAGAATGGAGAAGCATGTTGGGGTTGCGATACGATCATACGGTTTCTGATACTGGAAACGTCCAATCGTATAGTTCGATGAATATGGTATCGGCTGCTAATGCAACAGCATTCAATAAAAAAGACCATGAGCGCAATTACGACACTTTTGATGTAACCGCATTAGTCGAATTTACGCCGGACAAAATCAGCCAATATGAATTTGGTTATGCGCGTAAAAACCGAGCGCCTAATTTGTACAATTTGTACACATGGGATTCTTGGGGCATGGCCGCTACCATGTTAGGTACGTTTGGTGATGGTAACGGTTATGTCGGTAACATGGATTTAAAAGCCGAAACTGCCCATAACATCAGTTTTACAGCCGCTTATCATCAAGCTGACAACAATTCCTGGGAAGTTAAAGCAACGCCCTATTTCAGCTATGTTGAAAACTATATCGACGCTGATCGTTGTAAATTGGCTGGCTGCACTCAACCCACTAATGGCTTCTATTATTTGCAATATGCTAACCATGATGCTCGTTTATGGGGTGCTGATGTCAGCGGTCGAGCGGAATTGTTTAGCGATAAAAACTTAGGCCAATTCTCGACACATACTGTGATGAGCTATGTTCGAGGTGAGCGTATGGATGGCGGCAATCTGTATCACATGATGCCTTTCAATGCGAAACTCAGCTTGGATCACAAATTGCATGGTTGGAAAAATGCGATTGAAATGCAGTTTGTTGATGGCAAGTCCGATGTTCAACAAGTGCGTAATGAGCTTAGAACTCCTTCTTATGTGCTGTTAAATGCACGGACAGGCTATCAATGGAAAAATCTGAGTATCGATGTTGGTTTGGATAACGTTCTGGATAAACAGTATTACCATCCTTTAGCCGGTGCTTATACCGGTGACTACTACGCAATGAGTTTAAGCGGTTCGCAAGCGAATACTCGCAATGTGCCTGGCATGGGCCGTTCGGTATTTGTGGGTATGTCTTTAACTTACTAATCCACTTCAAAAAACAAAGCCTCTTGTCGATTCATATCAACAAGAGGCTTTTCTTTTTCAAGCAAGCTCAATCGGGCAAAAATCTAATCCCTAACCCAATCCTCCACCAATCGACTTGGTATATGCTCAGCTTCACTGGACTCTGGATAGTTTTTGCCAGCGATAATGCAGTAAATCACTCGCAAGGTATCGGCAACCAATAACCAAGTAATCAACATAAACACACTGGTTAAGCCGGCATTTAAGTAATCATTAAAAATCAAACTCGGTGCTTTGCTGGCTAAGTCTGCCGATAAACTGCCATTGGCTAATTTTTGGCTTAGATCATTGGCATGCGCTAAAAAGCCCACCCGTAAATCGTCAGCAAACAATTTTTGCCATGCCGCGCTACTGGTGACGATAATTAGCCAGCTTAATGGCAGCGCGGTTACCCAGCTGTATTTCAACTTGCCGGATTTGACCAAAATCGTGGTGCCGACACACAAGGCAATCGCCGCTAACATTTGATTAGCAATCCCAAATAACGGCCATAAGCTGTTAATCCCGCCTAATGGGTCGATGGTGCCCATGTACAGAAAATAACCCCACGCACCGACTACCGCGCCGCTGGTTAACAAGACATTGGCTTTGCCAGCGTTTTTACGGAAATTGCCGACGATGTCTTGCAACATAAACCGCGCTACCCGAGTGCCAGCGTCTAAGGTGGTCAAGATAAACAAAGCCTCAAACATAATCGCAAAGTGATACCAAGCGGCTAATAAATGTTCACCAAATACTTTGGCAAACAAACTCGCCATTCCCACCGCCAACGAAGGAGCGCCGCCAGTGCGAGCGAATAAAGTCGATTCGCCCATGGTTTGCGCTAATTGCTGCATCTGTTCGGCATTGACCGTAAAGCCCCAACTGCTAATTTTCGCAGCCGCCACAATCGGATCAGCGCCGACAATACCGGCTGGGCTGTTGATCGCAAAATACACCCCAGGTTCTAAAACGGTGGCAGCAATCATCGCCATAATCGCCACAAACGATTCCATCGCCATCGCGCCGTAGCCGATAAAACGCGCGTCCTGTTCGTTGGCTAATAATTTAGGTGTGGTGCCAGAGGCAATTAAGCTGTGGAAGCCGGAAATCGCACCGCAAGCGATAGTGATAAACACAAACGGAAATAATTTACCGCCAAAAATCGGCCCGCTGCCGTCGATAAACGGGGTGAGGGCGGGCATTTTTAAATCAGGGCGCAGGACGATAATCGCTACCGCTAAGGCGGCAATCGTGCCTAGCTTCATAAAGGTGGATAGATAGTCGCGTGGCGCTAACAACAACCAAACCGGCAAAACCGCAGCGGCAAAACCGTAGGCAATCACCATTAAGGCTAATTCGGGAGCGTC
>CAMCSF010000250.1 GCA_945877625.1 Methylomonas koyamae
GGGCTTGGTCTTAACAGCTTGTTTTCATGCACTTTTTTAATAAAATGCCGCAACATGCGTTCGGTGACAGCGAAATCAGCAATCACACCGTCTTTTAAAGGTCTGATCGCGGTGATATTGCCTGGCGTCCGGCCCAGCATACTTTTCGCATCTGCTCCAATCGCTGCGATAGTCTTTTGACCGCGAACTTTGTCTTCCTTAATTGCCACTACGGAAGGCTCGTTAAGGACGATGCCTTGGCCTGGAACGTAAATGAGCGTGTTAGCCGTGCCTAAATCGATTGATAAGTCATTAGAAAAAAGGCCACGAATTCGTTTGAACATGATTACACCTGAGCGCACAGAAAATCCCGCTACTTTATCAATCATGCGGGCAGTTGGGCAAGATATAAAGTATGATATTTGCATTACTCAACATGGAGCTTACACGATGTCGTTAACGGCCAGTGACGTTAAAAAAATCGCCCACCTCGCCAGATTGGGCATTGATGAACAACAAATCGAGCATTACGCTCAAGACCTTTCTAAACTTTTAGACTTGATGACCCAAATGGGCCAACAAGACACTAACGGCGTTTCCCCCATGGCTCACCCGCTCGATCAAATGCAACGCTTGCGCCCTGACGCAGTGACAGAGAGCGACCAACGCGACGCCTTCCAAGCCATCGCACCGCAAACCGAAGCCGGACTGTATCTGGTTCCTAAAGTTATCGACTAATCACGATTATGCATAACAAAACCCTGACCGAACTCGCTGCCGGATTACGCAGTAAACAATTTTCCAGTGTTGAATTAACCCAAGCTTTTTTAGCGCGGATTAAGCAACATCAAGGCTTAAACAGCTTTGTCACTGTTACCGAAGCATTGGCTTTGCAACAAGCGCAGCAAGCCGACCAACGCTTAGCCAGCGGTGACAGTTCTGCCCTAACCGGCATCCCAATTGCCCAAAAAGACATTTTCTGCACCCAAGGCGTTAAAACCACCTGCGGCTCAAAAATGCTCGACAACTTTATCGCCCCTTACAACGCCACCGTGGTTGATAAATTCAATCAAGCCGGCAGCGTGTTATTAGGCAAATTAAACATGGATGAATTTGCCATGGGCTCATCCAACGAAACCAGTTTCTACGGCGCCACCCAAAACCCTTGGGCAACCGATTGCGTCCCTGGCGGTTCATCCGGTGGTTCAGCGGCGGCAGTTGCGGCACGTTTAGCGCCAGCGGTAACCGGCACAGACACCGGCGGCTCGATTCGCCAACCCGCCGCTTTATGCGGCATTACCGGTTTAAAACCGACCTATGGCCGCGTCTCGCGTTACGGCATGATTGCCTATGCATCGAGTTTGGATCAAGGCGGGCCAATGGCGCGTAGCGCTGAAGATGCGGCATTATTAATGCAAGTGATGGCCGGATTTGACCCTAAAGATTCAACCAGCGTTGATCAATCAGTCCCCGATTACAGCGCCAGCCTCAACGACAGCTTGCAAGGCTTAAAAATCGGCCTACCCAAACAGTTTTTCAGCGCTGATTTAGACAGCCAAATGGCAAGCACCATTCAAGCCGCGATTGGCGAATATCAAAAACTCGGTGCCGAAGTGGTAGAAGTATCGATGCCAACCTTGGACTTGGCAATTCCCGCTTACTACGTGATTGCTTCCGCTGAATGTTCATCCAACTTATCTCGCTACGACGGCGTGCGTTTTGGTTATCGCTGCCAAAATCCAGCTGACTTGACCGATCTTTACACCCGTTCGCGCGGCGAAGCCTTTGGTGCCGAAGTTAAACGCCGAATTTTGATGGGCACTTATGCCTTATCCGCTGGCTATTACGATGCCTATTATTTGAAAGCCCAACAAGTACGCCGCTTGATTAGCGATGACTTTAAACGTGCTTTATCGGAAGTGGATGTGTTGATGGGGCCAGTGACACCAAGCCCCGCTTTCAAAATCGGCGAAAAAACCGGTGATCCGATTCAAATGTATTTGTCAGACATCTACACCATTGCCATCAACTTAGCTGGCTTGCCGGCTTTGTCGATTCCAGCTGGATTTATCGATCAAAAACCGGTGGGCTTACAAGTGATTGGCAACTATTTCAGCGAAGCCAAATTGCTGAATATCGGCCACCGCTACCAACAAGTCACCGACTGGCACCAACAAGTGCCAAAAGGTTTTGAATAACGAGGTTTAGCCATGACGCCGATCACTCAACTGTCGCAATTAGATTTAAATGCAAGCTACAGCTATGCCGATTATTTAACTTGGCAACTGGAAGAAACGGTTGAGTTGATCAAAGGCAAAATCATGGCGATGTCGCCAGCGCCGAATGTAAAGCATCAAAGTATTTCCAGAAATATGTTGGTGGAAATTGCCAACCATTTGCATAAAAAACCCTGCAAGGTTTTTCATGCACCGTTTGACGTCAAACTTTACGACAGCCGTCAATCACAACTCACTGACCGCGAAGTATTCAGCGTGGTGCAACCGGATTTATGCGTGATTGGTAATAGCGAAACTACACCAAACTGGATTATTGAAGTGCTAACACTTGGCGATAATATGAAAGACGTTCGCTTAAAATTCGAGCTCTATCAAGAATGCCATATTCGCGAATACTGGATTATTCACCCATACTCGCAAACGGTCTACCAATTCGTCTTCAACCACGAAGACAAATACCAGCTTCACGCCATGTATGCCGGTGACGATATTGCAACGCCTTACCTTTTCCCCGAACTAAAAATCGACTTAGCCGACGTTTTTGCCGAATAGCTATCAAGGAAACAACCAATGAACTCACAATGGGAAGCCGTTATCGGCTTAGAAATTCATACCCAACTTGCCACTCAATCTAAAATCTTCTCCGGTGCAGCGACAGCCTACGGCGCAGAACCCAATACCCAAGCCTGTGCGGTTGATTTAGGCTTGCCGGGCGTATTGCCAGTGTTAAACGAAGATGCAGTCCGCAAAGCGGTAACTTTTGGCTTGGCGATTGATGCCGAAATCGCCAGCCACTCGGTCTTTGCCCGCAAAAACTACTTCTACCCAGACTTACCAAAAGGCTATCAAATCAGCCAGTTAGACCACCCTATCGTTGGCAAAGGCTATTTAGATATTGAAGTAGACGGCGAAACCAAACGCATCGGCGTCACTCGCGCCCATTTAGAAGAAGACGCTGGTAAATCCTTGCACGAAGATTTCCAAGGCTTAACCGGTATCGACTTAAACCGCGCCGGCACCCCGCTGTTAGAAATCGTTTCCGAACCGGATATGCGTTCCGCCAAAGAAGCCGTAGCCTATATGCGCAAACTGCACGAACTGGTGCGCTACTTAGAAATCTGCGACGGCAATATGCAAGAAGGCTCGTTCCGTTGCGATGCCAACGTCTCTGTGCGTCCGAAAGGCCAAGCCGAATTTGGCACTCGTACCGAAATCAAAAATATCAACTCCTTCAAATTTGTCGAAAAAGCCATCAATTACGAAATTGAACGCCACATCGACGTGATCGAAGGCGGTGGCAAAATCGTTCAGGAAACCCGTCTTTATGATGCCAACAAAGACGAAACCCGCTCAATGCGTAGCAAGGAAGAAGCCAACGATTACCGCTACTTCCCAGATCCCGACTTATTGCCGGTAGTGATCGAAGACAGCTTAAAAACCGAAATCCGCGCCA
>CAMCSF010000251.1 GCA_945877625.1 Methylomonas koyamae
GCAGCCGGCATTTGGTAATCAACCAGCTTTTTAACCAGCGGTTTGATTCTGACAATCCCATCTACCAGCGAGAATTCAGAATGGATTCTCAGATGAACAAAACTTGGATTCATAGCGTTTTAAGCCAGTTGTTTTTTAACGGGTGCAAACGATTTGCGGTGTTGTGGTGTGACGCCTAAAGTTTGTAATGCCAATAAATGTTGACGAGTTGGGTAGCCTTTGTGAACTGCAAAACCGTAATCAGGATATAAGCGTTCTAAAACCAGCATTTCTTGGTCGCGAGCAACTTTGGCTAAAATCGATGCGGCTGAAATTTCTGGTACTAGCAAATCGCCTTGGACAATCGCTTCGCCGGGACAGGCTAATTTTGGCAGGCGATTGCCATCGACTTTGGCGAAATCAGGTGTGTGTTCTAACTGCGAAATGGCGCGTTGCATGGCAAGCAAGCTGGCTTGCAGAATGTTGATAGCATCAATTTCGCTGGCTTCAGCTCGACCAACTGCCCAACATAAAGCCGAGGCCTTGATTTGTTCGGCGAGTTGTAGGCGTTTTTTTTCGCTGAGTTTTTTGGAGTCGGTTAAACCTGAAATCGGCTTGGCTGGATCAAGTATCACTGCCGCCGCCATCACTGGACCAACGATACAGCCGCGTCCGACTTCGTCAAGGCCAGCAATTAATAAGCTACTATCTGAGAATGCCACGGGTGACATTGCGTAGGAAGCTGACCATATTTGATAGCTCGTTGCTTTCGCCAGCCATGTCTTCCATTTCTTCAATCGCGTCTTCTAGGCGCAAATTGTTTTTGTACAGAATTTTGTAAGCTTTGCGAATTTGTCGGATTACTTCGGGCGATTTGCCGTGACGTTCCATGCCCACTGAGTTGATGCCATGCGGACGTGTTGGACGACCACCGACCATCACATAAGGTGGAATATCTTGAGTAATTGCGCTGCCCATCGCGGCAAAGCTGAATTCACCAATTTGGGTGAATTGATGAACTAAAGTAAAACCGCCGAGAATGGCGTGATCATCCAGATGCACATGGCCGGCAATTGATGCGCCGTTTGCCATGATGACATGATTGCCTACTTCACAATCATGGGCGACATGGGTGTAAGCCATGAATAAATTATCATTACCGACTCGGGTGACGCCTTGATCCTGTAAAGTGCCGCGATGCATGGTGCAAAACTCACGAATCACATTGCGATCACCGATGTCTAAGCGGGTGATTTCATCGGCATATTTTTTATCTTGTGGGTCTTCGCCAATCGAGGCAAATTGATAAATCACATTATCTTTGCCGATGTTGGTTGGGCCGTTAATAACCACATGCGGCCCAATTTCGGTGCCAGAATCGATTTGCACATCAGGGCCGATAATGCTGAAAGGCCCGACTTTAACGTCAGGAGCAAGTTCGGCATTGAGGTGGACAATCGCTCTTGGATCTATCATTTATTTCACCATAGCGGCGCACATGATTTGGGCGCTGGCGGCTAATTCGCCATCGACCGTTGCGACGCAGTCGAAAGACCAGATATTGCGTTTGTTTTTAATGCAGGTCACTTCTAGCATTAACTGATCGCCAGGTACGACGGTGCGTTTAAAACGGGCATTATCGATGCCGGCTAGATAATAAGTCATGCCTTTGCCTAAGGCTTCGTCACTTTGTGCGGCTAATAAACCCGTGGCTTGTGCCAAGGCTTCCATAATCAACACGCCAGGGAAAATCGGCAAATGAGGAAAGTGGCCTTGGAAAAAAGGTTCGTTATAGGTGACGTTTTTTAAACCCAGTAAACGTACGCCGGGTTCACATTCAACAACGCGATCAATCAATAAGAAAGGATAGCGGTGCGGTAAGTATTCTTGGATTTGTAAAATATCGAGTTTCCCGGTCATCTTGATAGTGATAAAGAGTTGGGAGGGCAAAGCAGGCTTGGTTTGATGCCAAGCTGCTTTGTTCTGAAGGTGTTACCAACTGAAAAGTTGGTATTACCAGAAATTATTGTGACAAAGTTTCTAGCTTTTGTTGAACGCGGCTGGTAACGTCAATTTGATCGTTGGCATAAATCACGCCATCGGTCAGTAATAAGTCAAAAGATTCTTCTTTAGCTAAGGCTCTCACTGCTTCAACGATACGTTTTTGCAAATTGCCTAATTCTTCGTTTCTACGCATGTTGAAGTCTTCGCTGAACTCTTGTTGTGCTCTCGCTGCATCACGTTTTTTATCGAGAAGATCTCTTTCAAGTCTACGACGCTCTTCATCACCCATAACAGCTGAGTCTTTAGCTAATTTGTCTTCCAAAGTTTTGATTTCTTTTTGTTGTGAAACCAATGCTTTGTCTCTTGGCGAAAACTCTGATTCCAAGCGAGTTTTAGCTTTTGATGCTTGTGGCGCTTTTTCCAAAACTTTTGCGACGTTAACGAAACCGATTTTTAGGTCTCCAGCAGCAAAGCTTGAAGTAGTTGCCAATAGCAGAATTAAAAACAACGAAATTCTATTTTTCATGAGTTAACCATCTCCGGGTTAGTTTTTAGGGGATTTAAGACAAAAAGCAGGGTTCAATTATAAGATAAAAAACATTGATACCAAACTAAAATCCAGAACCAAAGGTAAATTGGAAGGCTTGAGTTCTGTCGGTGCTTTCCGAGTTTAAAGGTTGAGCAACACTGACGGCGAGTGCGCCGAAAGGTGATAACCATTCACCGGATAAGCCAGCTGAGTAACGGAAATATTTTTGTAAATCGCTGCTGTTTAGGCCGGTTGCCAAAGTACCTGCATCAAGGAAAGTACCGACACGAACCGATTTCATTTCACTCAGGAATGGCACTGGGAAAAATAATTCGGCTTTAGCAATGGCTTTGGTTGAACCGCCAAATGGACGGTAATAAGTGCTTCCGCCAGTGGTATCGTCTCTTGGGCCAAGGGTGTTTTGCATGAAACCACGCACGTCACCGGTACCACCTGCATAATAGTTTTCAAAGAATGGCAATTCAGATGTGCTGCCATAGCCACCACCATGAGCAACCTCACCTAATAAACGGAAAGTGAAATCGTTGGAAAGTGGGAAGAAATGTTGGTGTTTATAGCCGACTTTGTAGTATTGCAAGTCGCCAAATGGAACGGTAATTAGGCCAGATAGACGTTGTTGGCCGCCTTTGGTTGAGAACGTGGCGCGGTCTAGTGTGTCGTGAGTCCAGCCGGCTGAGGTCGATAGCGTTGTAAATGTTGCACTAGCGCCATCACTCGGCGCAGTTCCATTAAAGTCGGAGTTGTAGCTTTGACCGTTGTAAAAAAGAATTTTGTTTTTAACTCGGTTAGATGAAATGCTGGTTGACTCAACCCCTGTGCTTTTCAAATCAATATCAAACCCAATCCGATCAAATTCATTCAACGGAATACCAAAATTAATACCCGCGTTAGCAACATTGGTGTTGTAACTGGCTAAGTTCGCGGCATAGGCATTACGCTTGGTATAACCCAAGTTGTAACCCAAGGCGACGCCATCCAAAGTGTAGTAAGGGTCGGTAAAGCCTAAGTTGTAACGAGTTAAGATTTGGCTATTGTTAAAGGCAAAATCCAAACGTTTACCAGTACCGAAAATATTATCTTGCGAGACATTGGCGTTAAAGATAATGCCTTGTACCTGTGAGTAACCCACGCCGG
>CAMCSF010000252.1 GCA_945877625.1 Methylomonas koyamae
ATATTGTTATAGGCGTCGTTGTCGATGTGATAGCTAAATTTGAAATAATTCAACAGCTTGTCAAGGAAGGCAAAGCCGCGCAAATGCTGGTTTTTGCGAATCACTTCGTTAAAGTCATCTTGGTGAATCAGCTTTTTTAAAGCTTTAACCACTAATTTGTTGTCTTTACCGAGCTTAAAATCGGGATAGGTCTCTTGCAGTATGCGTTCAGCATCAATCATCTTCTTTCCTAGCTACAAAAATTGTTGCTAGAGATTGTGGCAAGCAAATATGACAGAAATGTGAAATGTCATAATTCCATTAAGCCAAATTTTGATATTGCTTTTGTCATTCTGTTGTTAGCAATTGCTAGACGGGGTTTTTAACCCCGTCTGTACTATTTATTGCTACTTTGAAGTAATTTGAAACGTTAAGGTAGGGGTTACAAACCCCGACCTGCTTGAGCATCTTGACTTGCATTCAGCTTGGCGGAGTATTTGGTTTTTTGCCTCGCGCCAATCGACAAAATGATCCTGTTGAATTTTCAAAGTCGTTTCTCGCTCTAGCAATAAATCCTGATGCCAATTTGGTGAAG
This sequence comes from Methylomonas koyamae, assembly GCA_945877625.1. Lineage (GTDB taxonomy): Bacteria > Pseudomonadota > Gammaproteobacteria > Methylococcales > Methylomonadaceae > Methylomonas > Methylomonas koyamae_C. The sequence goes on from CAMCSF010000252.1 coordinate 575, forward strand.
CTATGTCCTGATTTTGCAGAGTTAAATTTTCTAAAACGGTATCAATCATTTGCGGTTTCCTCGTCCTAAGCCTGTCAAAACAATCTCCTCTGTCATTCTACTGTCACAAATCCAAACGACAATCTGCTGGTCTTAAAAATACCCGCAATTAGCGTTTATTGATGAATAGCAATCTTTACCGAACTATCTGGATTTCCGATTTACATATTGGTTCTACCCAATGCCAAGCCGATGTTTTGCTGGATTTTTTGAAGCATAACGACAGCGACACTTTGTATTTGGTGGGCGATATTATTGATTTTTGGTCGTTATCGAAAAAGATGTATTGGCCGCGCGATCACAATACCGTGATTCAAAAAATCCTGCGTAAAGCCCGTCATGGCACTCAGATTTTTTATATCCCCGGCAATCACGATGAAAATGTCAGAGATTATGATCATTATGTGTTTGGCGACATTGAAGTGAGAAATTCGGTGATTCACACCACCGCAGAAGGTAAACGGTTTTTGGTGGTGCATGGTGATGAATACGATGCGATTGCTAGACACCATCAATGGGTGGCGAAAGTCGGCAGCGTGGGTTACGACTGGCTGATTGAAATCAATCGTTTTTTAAGGCCGATTCGCCGTTGGATTGGCTTGCAGTCGCAGTTTTCTTTGGCGGCTTATATCAAATACAAAGTCAAAAACGTGGTGCAGTTTATTTCTGATTATGAAGAAAACATCGTTCACACCCTAAGGCACGAAGGTTTGGACGGCGTGATTTGTGGGCATATTCATCATGCCGAGATTAAAACCATTGACCAGTTTTTATACGTCAACACCGGTGATTTTGTCGAAAGCTGCACGGCGATTGTCGAACATCACGATGGGCGGCTGGAGTTAATTAATTGGATTGATCGTTCGCCATTGGCGCTGCCTGCTGCTTAAATGAAACAGGCCAAAACGATTTTGGTAGTCGGCGGTGCCGGCTATATTGGTTCGCACATGGTGGGTTTGTTAGGTGAGTTGGGCGTTAATGTGGTGGTGCTGGATAATTTATCCAGCGGTCATAAAGATGCGGTGTTACACGGGCAGTTTGTGCATGGCGATATTGCTGATCGAATGTTGTTGGATAAAGTATTCAGTAGCCATCGATTTGATGCGGTGATGCACTTTGCTTCGTTTATTCAAGTCGGGGAATCGGTTCAAGACCCCGCTAAGTATTATCAAAATAATGTGGTCAATACCTTGAATTTACTCAATTCGATGTGTGCGCATGGCGTCGATAAATTTATTTTTTCATCAACGGCGGCGATTTTTGGTGAGCCACAGTATTGGCCGATTGATGAATCGCATCCCAAAAATCCGATTAATCCCTATGGCTGGAGTAAGTTGATGATAGAGCAGGCTTTGGCTGATTATCATCAAGCTTATGGTTTGCGTTCGGTGTGTTTACGTTATTTCAATGCCGCTGGCGCGCATGCGGAAGGATTATTGGCAGAGCGCCATGAGCCTGAAACTCATTTAATTCCTTTGGTTTTACAAGCGGCTTCGGGGCGACGCGCTCAAGTTTCGGTGTTTGGTCGAGATTACCCAACCCCCGATGGTAGCTGTGTGCGAGATTACATTCATGTCCAAGATTTGGCACAAGCGCATTGGTTGGCGGTGCAATATTTGTGTGATGGCGGTGACAGCAATGTCTTTAATCTAGGCAATAGCCAAGGTTATTCGGTGCAGGAAGTGATTGAGGCTGCTCGGCAGGTCAGTCTTAGACCCATCAAAGTGGTTGAGGGCCCTCGGCGCGAGGGTGATCCGGCGGTGTTGGTTGCTGATTCCAGCAAAATTAAGCAGTTATTAGGTTGGCAGCCAGTGTTTGCTGATTTAAAAACCATGGTTCAACACGCTTGGCAAGCGGAAGCTAAGTATTGTTGCTGACATGACTTCAAAATTTATTTTTAACGATTGAATATTCAAAGGAACCAAGATGGCTAATCAAAATGCAAAAGGCGTAAAACGTTTAATCAATGCCTGTTTTTTTTCAATCGCTGGATTTAAAGCCACTTGGCAGCATGAAGAAGCGTTTCGGCAAGAGGTGATGTTATTGCTGGTCAGTACGCCGTTGGCTTTTTATTTCGACACCACTGCCATTGAAAAAGTCTTGTTAATTGGCAGCGTGGTGTTGGTGTTAGTGGTTGAGTTGTTGAATTCAGCTGTTGAGGCGGTGGTTGATCGGGTTGGCTTGGAGCATCACGAACTGTCAGGTCGTGCTAAAGATATTGGTTCTGCGGCGGTGATGTTGTCGTTAATCTGGGCGGCTGCGACTTGGGCTTTGATTTTGTTATAAATGGTTAGCGTTAGGCGGCAGATTAGGCTTTGCCGCCTTTGCTCACAAGTGCTTAAACCGGAAGGTTTTGATTTGACATTTCAGGTTCTTCTCTACTTTTGTTCATCGCTAAATCAACAATTTGAGGGGTGATGCTGTCATTTGTGAGCGCTATTTCGGTCATTGCCGCAATCAAGTGTCTAAGCTTTAAACCCTTGTGTCTTGAAAAGTTTTTCAGGGTTTCGTACACGTCTAAATCCAAAGCCACTTTCTTTCTATCGTCTTTTTTGGCTGACTTTGCCATAGTCATTGCTCCTTATTTCGTTAAATGAATGTAAGTTTGAATTAATAACATAATGAAATTTTTGGCGCTACCTTGTCGACGGCTAGATTGATGTTTGCTGTCATATTTCTGTCATAGAACGCTTGTAATCTAATCACTCAAATTAGTGAAAATAAGAGAGAAAAAGATGATGGAAGTAATTTATAGAAAACCCAAAGAGCTTTTAGAAATCGAACGAGTCATTAGTGATTTGGCTCAAGATTTAAGCCACCCGTTACATAACACCCGACACCCGTATCATCGCGATAGCGTTCAGGCGTTTAATGATTTAATGGCGCATGCCGATATGATGCGTCAAAGTTGGGCGTCACATTAATTAGTTAAATAAGCCATCGCGCTTTACCAATTCTCCATCGGTTACTTCGCCGACCATTTTTTACCCTAAACCAAGATTTGAGGCTGTGAAAGCATCCTAGCTTGGCTTGGGTAATCGCTAT
>CAMCSF010000253.1 GCA_945877625.1 Methylomonas koyamae
TGGAATCCACATAAAGATGAGAATCTTAAAAACCAATCGCTTGAGCCAGTGATGATTGCGGAATCAGTGGTTAGAAAAAAAGCCGCGCGTTGGTTTTTTGTTGCGTTTGGTATTTTCTTAATTTGGGCATTTTATGCGCCGATTGATGCAGGGGTTACTGCTTCAGGTCAGGTTGTTGTGTCGGGCTATCGCAAAGCGGTGCAACATCCCACTGGCGGTGTTGTGCGTGAGATTCTGGTTAATGAAGGTGATCACGTTACAAAAGATCAGGTTTTAATTAAGGTTAACCCTTTAAAAGAACAAGCTAATTTGAATGCAATTGAATCTGAATATATCAATGTTTTAGTCAATGAAGCACGTTTGAAGGCAGAGCGAATTAGTGCCGGTTCTATTACTTGGCCTAAAGAACTCAATAAGCTCGTTAATCAGGCGCAAGTTAGAGAATCAAAACTGACACAGGAATTGTTGTTTAATGCCAGAAAGCGCGAGTTACAACAAACCGTTGCTGCCCGTGGTGAACAAGAAAAATCATTGATAGAAGAAGAAAAAAATCTACTGCAATTAGCAGAAGAAGGTTATGTGCCTAGAGCTAATGCCGCTCAAGCGATGCGTAATCGTCTTGAACTGGCTACCACGCTTAATACATTTAAAGCCAATTTCTTGAAGCAATTAGAAACTGAGCTTTCTGATATGCAAAAGCGCCATGAATCCCTAGTCGCTCAATTAGAGTCAGCCAAATTCGATCAAGAACATGCCGATATTAAATCGCCGATTAGTGGCACGATTGTTGGATTAAAGGTTTATACCGTGGGGGGGGTGATTGCTTCTGGACAAATGTTGGCAGAAGTTGTACCCGATGACAGCTTGTTGGTTGTCGATGTCAAATTGCCAGCTAATGTAATTGATCGTGTTAAACCCAATGCAATTGTCGATATGCATTTCACCGCATTTAATGCTGTAACCACGCCAACTGTGCCAGGGATAGTTAGAAAAGTCGCAGTTGATAAAGTGATGCCAGATAAAACCAAACCGGGTGAGCCTGAATTTGAATATTATCCGGTGCAAGTAGAAACAACACCTGAAGGCTTGGCAATGCTTGGCTCGCTGAATATTCAACCTGGTATGCCGGTTGATGTTGTGATTGTGACAGGTCAACGTAGCTTTATGAGTTACTTAATGAAACCGATTTCAGATCGTGTTATTTGGGCGTTTAAGAATTAATTATGAATAAAAAAATCACTACTATGATGCTGTTAATGGGCGTGGGGCTGACTAACCCCTGCGTTGTAGCAGCCTATTCACTAAACGAAGCTTTTGTGATGGCAAAGTCTACCGATCCGAAATATCAAGTCGCAACCTATGATTCAGCCTTGAATAATTATCAAGCTGATTCTGCGACTATGGCATTTGCGCCTAGTATTTCATATTCCCACCAAGATACCTTAAATTCATCAAGCGATAATTTGGTTGGTAATACTGTTAACTACAAAGGTAATACGATTAGCTTGAATCAACCGTTGTTTAGTGTTGAAAAGTACAAGCTCTACCAACAGGCTGAGCCACGCAAGGCTTATGCCAATGCTTCGCTGGTGAGTAGTGAGCAGGAGTTGGCGACTCGCTTGTTTACAGCAGTTGGTAGCTTTATTACTGCCACAGAAGCCATAAAATCGAATTCAGCACGGATAAAAAACCTTCAAACTCAAGCCGAACGGGCTAAAAGGCTGTTTGATCTAGGGCAGGGGACTGTGACCGACAAGCGCGATGTCGAAGTAAAACTTCAGCAAGCGCTTGCTAATCACATGTCGTTCAAGATCAATCAACGTAACGCACAGATGCAGATAGCGACTTTGACTCAGACAGAGCCGGCATTGACCGATTTTGCGCTGCCTGAAACGCATGATCAAGTGACTGTGTCCGCCTTAGATGAGCTTGTCAATATGTTCAGAGAGGCTAGCCCAACCTTATTGGCTGCGCGAAGTATGGAAGAAATTACAAAATTAGAAGCATCCCGAGCGCGTAGCCAAGTGATTCCTACTCTTTCATTGACTCATACCAAGGCATTTGGCGGTAGCGCTATGGATCGTGATAGCACTATGTTAAATGTCAGTGTGCCGCTTGATGCAGGTAAAGTTATCGGTGTTTTATCAGCCGATGCTACTGAAATTAAAGCGCAAGAAACTCGCCGACAAGTTGAAGAACAAGCCTTATTACAACTTAATCAATTCTATGAATCAGTTGTATTGGGTAGTGATGCGTTGCGTAATAAACGATTAGCGGTTGAGGCAGCCGAGCTAAGCGTTGCGGCTAATGAACGTAGCTCTCAAGCTGGGGTGCGAACTACTATTGAGGTTTTAAACAGTATTGATATGCTCTATCAAGCCCGCAATGAGTATGCAACTAGCGCAGTCAATATTGCGACCTCATTATTGAATCTTTTACTTTTAAGTGCCCATTCTCCAGAAAACGCCATTTCGCAAACACAAAGCTTTTTATTTAAAACCAAATGAGTTTATTTTCATTTCTAGCCGATAAAAAAGGTCATTCTTTTAAAGACTTAGTTCGTATTAATGATGAACTAAGAAACGAAAATTTAGCGCTTCAGAAGCAAGGTTTATCTCAAGCGCAGGATCTGGCCCAAGAAATTCAGGCCTTGATGGATGAAGTACAAAGTCTTAAACAACAATTAGACCAACAAGCTGAAACCGCTAATAGCAAAATCAACGAAACTGAATCAGAGTCAGAACTGTTGTTATTGCAATTGCATCAAGTGCAGGAAGAATTAGAAACCGTTTTTCTTAAAGAACAAGAAATACAAAAAGCTTTACAAGAAAAAATTGCCCAGCAAGAGGTTTTGACTAAAGATTACGGCGTTAAGCTTGAAGCTTTTGCCAAAGAAAAAGCCAATTTAGTTGCCGAGCGTGATCAGCAAACGAAGTTAGCAAATGAGCGCCAGGCTAAACTTGAGCAATTAAACAATGAAATAGCAACACAAGCTAAAAATTATGACAGCAAAATTAATGCCATCGAGAAGGAAAAGTTTGATTTAACAGAGGCCAGAGATGAGCAAACTGGTCTAGCCAATGAACGACAACTTAAGTTAGATACACTTCATCGCCAAGTAGAAAGCCAAGTTAAAGATGCTCAAGAAGAAAATGAGTTGCTTTTGTTGCAGCTTCATCAAGTTCAAGAAGAGCTTGAACATTATTTCCTCGAACATCAAAAACTCCAGCGTGACAATGAGACATATATAAGCCGTTGGCAGCGTCTTGAAGATAGGTTGCCGAATTATTTAGATTACCTATCGATTGTGCCGGTCAGTGTGGACACTGTTTCTGATATTCCACGCGTTGAGTGGCGGGCGACCGACATCACCATGGCCGGTGTTTTGGTACCAGAATTTAATTTTGCTACATTCTTGGATGATGGTAACCCTGGGATTGAAATTTTAGGTGCGACTGATGAGCGTGGACAATTATTGCCCATAAAACTCACACCCAGAAACTTAGTTAAACCCAATGCCGGAGAAGACATAATCCAATTCCGTACTATGTCCGCGCTACACTGGCGGCAAATTAATATAGCTGTCAATGTCATCCAGCATTTCTTCAAAGACCCTCAAAAAGCTATCGCTGGTCAGAAAATGCC
>CAMCSF010000254.1 GCA_945877625.1 Methylomonas koyamae
TCGATATTAAATTTTTGTCTATCATCAGCATAACGCTCTTGCAATTCTTTCAGACGCGGCTGAATTTTGCGCATTTTCGCCATTGATTGATAGCTAGCTTTAGATAACTTAAAGAACAACAATTTGATGGTTAAAGTAACCCCCAAAATCGCCAAGCCCCAGTTGTTAATAAAGCCATTGTATTGATTTAACAACCAGTAAATACCTTTAGCAATCGGTGTTAACCAGCTGTAATCAACGGTTAATTCAAGACCTGGTGACAAGGCTTCTAGCACTGGCTGAACCTTAGGTCCTACATACAATTGAGCACTTAAAACCGCTTCGCTATTAGGCTCAACGGCCACGTCAGCAGAATAAGAACCGATTACATATCGACCGTCATTTAAAGCTTTTGTATAAAAATGGTTTTCTTGATCAACCGGTGGAATCCAAGCCGCAGCAAAGTAATGCTGAATAAAGGCACTCCAACCACCCGGGGTGGAAACACTCAGATTTTCTTCAGCAATATCTTCAAACTTAATCTTTTTATACTTATCTTTTTCGGTATAAACCACAGCGCCTGAATAGGTTCTGATAAAACCTTTATTGCTATCGCTATGCTGAACTCTTAACAATTGATCATATTGCTTACCCGACCAAGCATTGGCCGATTGATTGGACACTTTTTGATCAACAGATAACGCATAACTACCGCGTTTAAAAGTAAAGGTTTTGGTTACTTGTAAACCTTGACCATTAGTCCAAACTAACGGGACGCTTAGTTGGTCTTGGCCATCCTGTAAAACATAGTTAGTTTGCTGAGCAACAAATTCAGCATGATGATCTGGCGCAGAGGCCGAATTAGCATTAGCAAGCAGACCAGTCTGAGCTAAAAACAAACTCTCAGGCTTGCTATCAAATAAACGTATCGGAGAAAGATCTCTTTCAGGTGCTTGCAGACCAATTAGCTCATAAGCTTTTTTAACCACACTATTTTCTTTTTCATGTGGATATTGCAAAAGATCCAAATTACGCAATGAACCACCTTGGGTATCAATTTCCAAGGCAAATACATCGGTTTTAATCGTGATAATTTTGTTATTTGCCTGAGCAACGCTGGCTGCAACGGCTTTTGCTTCTTGAACCAAACCATTAGCAGTCGCGGGGCTATCGCCAGCGACAACAGGCTTGTCTGAGATGATTGCCTGTGGCTTTGGGCCGTAATCAATCTGCCATGACTCCCAAAGCATATAGGAAATCATCAACATAGCCATGACCAGCAGAAATCTAATGTTATCCATTGTTATTTACTCAATTTTTCTGGAACAGGATCAATACCACCCTCATGGAAAGGATGGCATTTTAATAATCGTCGAAGGGTAAGGTAACTGCCTTTGGCAGCACCATGCAATTGGATTGCCTCTAAGCCATAACTTGAACAACTAGGGTGAAAGCGACACCGAGGCCCGAGCAATGGACTTATGAAGTATTTGTAAGCCTTAATCAGGGCTATTAATAAGACTCGCACGTTCTACCAATTTCAGCCAATGCCGTTCCAGTGACTTCCTTAATATCAACGAGGGTGCAGTTAAGGCATCCCCTCGAGCCATGACAACAATATCAATATTGCTGATATTTTGCCTTTGCAGTCTAAAGCTTTCCCGTGCAGTTCTTTTAATGCGATTCCGTGCAACTGCTGTTTTTATAGATTTTTTCGCTATTGCTAAGCCTAATCTCGGGTGCGACAAATGATTGACGGTCGCCAAGACTGTAAAATATTTATCGCTAGACTTTTGAGGATTAGCAAAGACGTTTTTGTATTCAGCTGGCGTCCGTAACCTTAGCTGAGTAGGAAAGCAAAAATTTTCCGCAGACAATTAAACTGTCAGCGAAGCGCGACCTTTTGCTCTACGAGCATTAATCACTCTACGACCGCCGACTGTTGCCATTCTTGCACGGAAACCGTGAGTTCTAGCACGTTTAATTTTGCTTGGTTGGTAAGTTCTTTTCATTTTTGCTACTGCCTTGTTAAAACGGATAAAAAAGACCGCGGATAATACGTTAACTGTCCGCAACCTGTCAATTTACAGCCTCTAAACTAGACCAAAATCTAGCGGGTCAGGCATTCTAAGTGAGTTTTCCACCGTTGTCGATTGATTGAAACAAATCAAAGCAATGATTTTTCACGCTAAAACCGACATCGAAACAATCAAATAAGCTTAACTATTGAACTATTGGCTAATATTCATTAGCATGAGCGGCTATTTAACCTTAGTAAGCGTTACCGAATTACACAAAAAACATAACCATGACAGCAATTGACACAACAACAGCTTCGGTAACGATTGATTTCGACTTCATCAAAAACTTAACCGCAACAGAAACTAAAGCCGTCGATCAGCTAATTCTCAACGAATTAAGTTCTGACGTCGTACTAATCAATCAAATCGGCCACTATATTATTGGCAACGGTGGCAAACGATTACGCCCCTTATTGCTATTACTGGCGGCTAAAGCACTCGGCGAAGCCAATCAAAACCATTTGATCCTAGCCGCGGTCATTGAATTTATTCACACCGCAACACTATTACACGACGACGTCGTTGATGAATCTGCTTTACGCCGTGGCCAAGAATCAGCCAATGCCGTCTGGGGTAACGCTGCCAGCGTTTTAGTCGGCGACTATCTATATTCCAGCGCCTTCGAAATGATGGTTCGCACCAACAACATGCAGGTGATGGAAATTTTATCCAAAACCACCACTGCGATTGCTGAAGGCGAAGTCTTGCAACTTTTAAATTGCAATAACCCAGATACCACAGAAGAAAAATACTTAGAAGTCATTGCTCGCAAAACCGCGATATTGTTTAGCGCCGCAACACGCTTAGCAGCGGTTATTTCTGGTAGCGATCCAGAAATTCAAGAAGCGCTTGCCACCTACGGCCAACAACTTGGCGTTGCCTTCCAGTTAATTGATGACGCCTTAGATTACAAAGCCAGCACCGAAGAACTCGGTAAAAATTTGGGTGATGATTTAGCAGAAGGCAAACCGACCTTACCTCTGATTTACGCTATTCAACAAGGCACGCCCGCACAAGCCGAAATCGTGATTAACGCGATTCGCCAAGGCTCTCGTGATTCTTTCAACGAAGTCTACGAAGTAGTTAAAGCAACCAACGCCATTGAATATACTGAAAAATGTGCTGACCAAGCCGCCGCTAAAGCCATCGCTTCACTAAGCTGCCTGCCAGACTCTGATTACAAACTAGCACTTGAACAACTGGCAAGATTTTCAGTTCAACGCGACCATTAAAGCCCTCCAAAATCTGTGACGAAATTCGTTTCGTCACAGCTGAAAAGTACAAAACCCATTGTTTTATAAGCTTTTTATCTCAAAAGCCTTCCGCTTTTAGCTTGCAATTAAAGCCGTTATCCATTACCTTAGCGCCCTACCTGAAAGGCTAGGGGTGCATTTGCGAGACAAAAAACCGCAAACGCTGAGAAAAACCCTTCGAACCTGACCCGGCTAATACCGGCGTAGGAAAGCCCAAATCTTCCCTGCGCTCGCGATTTTTTGATATTTTGGAGTTATGCATGAGCGCAGTCCGCAATGAAATTACCGCCGAAACTGG
>CAMCSF010000255.1 GCA_945877625.1 Methylomonas koyamae
GAGCGGTTGGCGATTGCTGGTAAACCGCCCAAATTGATCATTGGTGCCATGATGCGGAAACTCATTCATGTCGCTTTTGGCGTCTTGAAATCGGGAAAAAACTTTGATCCAGCACTTCATGGGGCTTGATTTGGATAACAGTATCTACAGGACTACAGCTTGTTACAAATGCGCTCCGTAATTCATGCTCTCATGCAAAATCCGCACAATGTGAATTTTTGATGCTGTAAAACGATAAAAAACTAAATGGTGATTGATGTGTAACTGTCTGTAGCCACCACAGATATAGTCACAAGCAAAACCTAGTTCTGGATTTTCCACTATCAATTGGAATGCGGCATTTAGCTCATCAAAATAACAATCTGCCTGCGCCTCACCCCAATTTTTAAACGAGTAAAGCCAAATATTTTTTAAGTCTTGTTTGGCAAGTGCTTGAATATGAATTAAGCGCATTATCAGATTAAACCCGCTTCTTTTTTAGCTTCCAGCTTGATGGATTCCATACTCAATTCGCCAGCATCACCGCTTTGTTCGCCCTCAACCAGCGCATTGCGTAAAGCTTGCAGTTTTGAATTGGCTTCTTTTTCTTCTAGCAATCGCAAGGAATCACGCATAATTTCACTGACACTGGCATAGCGTCCGCTTTTCAGCAGTGATTCAATCAGATTATTCCAGTGCTCACCGAGGCTAACGGTTTGAGTTCTTGCCTGTGCCATGTTGCTCTCCTCATCAGTTTTTAATATCGATGTAAGATATATTCTTACAGACGCAGAGGCAAACTAATTTTGCTAATTGCTGAATTGTTTCAACAGATTGGGCGTGGGCTAACGCCGAACCCAACCTACAGAACTATGCGAACCCAACCGTGCTAATCGCAAAGCATTCTCATCGTTTTTTTTATAAATCAATAACAAATCCGGCTTGATGTGGCACTCGCGGTAATCCAACCAATCGCCAGACAATGTGTGGTCACGATATTTTTCAGGCAACACTTCGTCATGAATCAGCTTATACAAAACATCAACCAGTGCGGCGTCTAAATCACCGTATTTTTTGAAATCGCGCTAAAGGCTGTAGAACGCTCAAACGTCCGCATTAAGTTCGTCCATGAGCTCATCAATGGTACTTGCGGACTGACCTTTACCCGCCTCAAGCTCCTTAATGGCTTTTCGAGTCGTTGCATTAGGCACTGTCACACTGAAAGGCAATTGATGTTCTTCGGCTATACGAATCATCAGTAATCGTATGGCATCCGACACCGATAAGCCCATTGACTCTAAAGCTTCGGTTGCAAGCTGTTTTGTGCGCGTATCAATCCGTGCTCGAACATAAGTATCCGCATATCCCATCACTATTCCCCTGAATGATTACTATCAATAATGTAGTCGTTGCGTAGTCACAAACTGAGAATATTGGTAGAAAAACCAATCTCCTCATGAGTTGGTTGGGTTCGCTCGATAGAGCACAACCCAACAATCGAAGGCCAACGTGTTGGGTTGCGGCTAACGCTGAACACAACCTACAGGGCTAAAATTATAATTAGCGCCGGTATTTCAAACCGCCAAAGTTTGAGCGGTCAACTTCACGCCTAATGCTTTGCAAACCTTAGCAATAGTATCAAAGCGAGGGCTGGCGGTAGGACGTAACGCCTTGTAAAGTGCTTCACGAGTTAAGCCAGAGGCTTTAGCAATTTCCGTCATGCCACGGGCGCGAGCAATATCACCTAAAGCAGCCGCCAATAAAGCTGGATCATTGTCTTCCAAGATAACCGTTAGATATTCGGCAATCGCCTCATCACTGTCTAAGTGCTCAGTAATATCAAATTCTGGCAAATCGGCAATTTTGATTTTCTTACTCATGGCTCATTCCTCAATATTAGTAGCTAACTCAATAGCCTTAGCAATATCAGCGGATTGACTGGATTTATCACCACCGCCTAACATCACAATCAACAATTCGCCACGTTGGATGTAATACATTCGCCAACCTGGACCAAAAAACTCGCGCATTTCAAATACGCCTTCACCCACTGATTTAACATCACCTAAATTGCCAAGTTCAGCCTTACGCAATCGAGTTGCCAAACGACGGCGCGTTAAGCCATCTTTTACATTGGTAAGCCAATCTTTGAACTCAGGTGTTTGTCTAATCGTGTACATGGAAAAATTGTAATCGTTCGTTAACGGATTATCAAGATTGACACTGCTTTGATTTTTTTTGGGGGGGGCGAACAACCTGAGTGGAGTCTCGAAATCTCCTTCACAAGCAGCTTGGTTCGCTAGATAGAGCGTAACCCAACAATCGAAGGCCAACGTGTTGGGTTGCTGAAAACACCGAACCCAAACTAGATGGCTTTAGCAAAATAACTCAATTTCAGCGCTAAGTATCATGCTAACGGCTCTGTTATTTCTTTTCACTCGAATCATTTAGGGCTCTTTACGTTTCTATACTTAACCATAAATCAGGACTAACTCTTTCTTCTTGTCATAATATACTTCCGATAAAATTAGCCACCTACGTCCAACAGCTCTTTTTTGGTTACTTGAATGTAATTTATGAATAGCCATAAATCTAAACTTGTAACCCTTATTTTTTAAATTATTGGCTACATAGGTTTCGACAGGTGCGCCAATATCTACAATTATCTCTTTGGGTTTTACAAAACGATCAAGGCAGGTAAAAAACAGCTTAAAACCTGCCGAAAACAAAATATTATCCACCATTTAATTTCCTTATTGCTGACGAAGCTGTTCAAATTCAATTTTCTTCTCAGAAATCTGCTTCAGAATATCTTGCTCTAAATCCGCAATTGGATCGCCACCCAAAGCCTCGGTTTCTTTGACATAAGTCATCAATTCATATAGCTCGTGCTTTTTAGCTTCCAAGAGTTCTTGGTCAATTTCAGATACTCGCCTTTTCATCTGAGCAATGCGGCGAATGGCTTTAATCATTCTCGCCCCAATGTCATCACCTTCAATTGCTTCAGGGTCTTGACCGAATTCTTCAATCAATTTCTCAATCGCTTTTAAATCGCCTTTTTCATAAGCCACATTGACCTTTGCCATCATGGTATTTCTTCGCTCTCGCTCTGCATCGGTTGTAGCTCTGTCAGGATGCATTAACTTGGCTGCTTTTCTAAAGGCTTGTTTAGTTTCTGCGGTTATCTCGGCTGGCGGTGGGGATTTTTTAACTAGACCCGCTTCTTCAGCGGATTGTTTGGCCTTTTGTTCGGCTTGTTTTGCTTTGAATTCAGCATCAATATCATCTGGATGCAATCCAGCTTCGGCCATAGCAATTTTGGCCTCTAGTTGGTCTAGTTCGGCATACAAACGTCCTGGCCCTTGATAATATCGATATTGAAATTGCGCCAATTCGACCTTAAGCGTTTCCAGTTCTAATTCAGCACCTACAATGCTTTCTTCAAGCACAGAATGCTCAGTTTCTAATCTTTCTAACTGATGTTACGCAGCTCGCAGACTTTTGAGTTCGGCATAAGCCTGCTGGGTTGCCTTAATAAAGAGCTTGGCTCTTAGCGCAAAATGGTTGGTTTTGTGTTTTAACTTCAGACATTCGAGCTTGAAGACGGCATAAATGGCCATAA
>CAMCSF010000256.1 GCA_945877625.1 Methylomonas koyamae
GTCATTAAAATCGACAATTTGTAGCAAGCGCCATAGATACCGAGCATCTTTAAGTTGGTCGGCAAATCATAAGGCAGCATCACTTTCAAAATCGCCCGATCCAGCATTTCGTTAATCATCCCCGCAAAACCAATCACCACCATCGGTAACGAATAACGCAGCATAGGCGCCAAAATCCGTGGATCGAGCTTGAATTGAATCGCTTTAAACTGCGGCAGCAATAGCAATAACTTCACAAAACTGGCAATCAAATTAGCCCAAAAAATATAAGCCACGCCTTGCTTTGGATCGTAATAAGCCGCCAAATCCGGCCAAATCACTAATAACTTCGGACACGCCAACAACAAAAACAGATTGAGAGCAATGGTGATAAATATCTCCGCCATCTTGATACCGGCAAATCGCCAAGCTTTATTTTCGGCACGCAAACGAGCAAATGGCAACGCAGTCACCGCATCCAGTGCCAAAATCGCTGCAAAACACAGTAAATAGTCAGGATGTTGAGGATAGCGTAACCAAGCTGATAAAGGCTGTTGGTAAATAGCGATTACCGCGAAAAATAGCAGGCTACTGGTGAATAGAAAGCTCAAGCTACTGCGATAAACGCTGTCATGTTGATAATCTGGATTTTGCCGAAAACGGAAATAACCGGTTTCCAAACCAAACGCCAACAACACCGCAAAAAAACCCGCATAGGCATAAAACTCCGACACCACACCGTATTCGCCAGCGGCAAAGGTATAGGTGTAAAGCGGTACTAATAGGTAATTGAGAAAACGACCGATAATGCTGCTAAGGCCATAGATGGCGGTTTGGGAAATGAGTTGTCGTAGAGACACGGGATTAGTCCTATTGAAAGCAAGCGGCAGTTTATCAATTTAAGACTGGGATGAGGAATAGCTTTGCTAATAAGGTTTTTAATTTTTTACTTCATGTTAATATGCACTGTAAGACATATTTAATAGGGAATGGACATGCAATGGATAGTCGAGTTTCATGATGATTTTAATGCTGAATTCGATGGATTCTCTAACGATGTGCAGGATGCCTTATTAACTAAAGCTGGATTGCTTCAAGCATTTGGCCCTAGCTTAGGTCGTCCTCATGTCGATACGCTGAACGGATCGCAGCACACCAACATGAAAGAATTACGGTTTGATGCGGATGATGGTGTTTGGCGCGTAGCCTTTGCTTTTGACCCGGATCGAAAAGCCATTCTATTGGTCGGTGGCGATAAATCGGGCGGTAGTGAAAAACAGTTTTATAAGCAGTTAATCAGAAAAGCCGATGAGCGTTATAAGGCTCATCTTCAAACAGGAGTGAAATAGTCATGGGCATGACCTTAGATGAAAAAATCGCGTCCTTAAGCGCAGCAAGACAACAAAAAATTAATCTAGCAACTGAAGCATTAATTGCTGAAGAACAAACCATTCAAGATTTAAGAAAAGCCTTATCGTTAACCCAGGCATCTATGGCAAAAACGCTGGGCATACGGCAAGAAAGTGTTTCGCGTATCGAAAAACGGAGTGATCTATTGATTTCTACTTTAGAAAGCTATGTAAACGCTATGGGTGGCAAGTTACGTTTAGTCGCGGAATTTCCAGATCGTCCGCCAGTGACAATTAAAGGAATACACGGTATAGAAACGGATTTAGCTTACGATAACTCATAGTGCTTTGCTTCGTCCGCTGCGAAATTACGTAAACAATCGCCTAACAACGGACTTCTAAAACCTAAGGTTTACGAAAAATCAAATCCCAAACCCCATGCCCTAAATTCAGGCCGCGATTTTCAAATTTGGTTAAAGGTCGATATTCAGGGCGAGGGCAATAGTCGCCAGTTGGACTACTGTTCTGTAAAAGCTTGGCTTCTGACAAGATACCGAGCATATCTTTCGCGTAATGCGCCCAGTCGGTAGCGGCGTGGAAATAACCATTGCTGGCTAATTTTTTATGCAGCAATTCGACAAAACTGGGGCGAACAATTCGCCGTTTGTGGTGACGACGTTTTTGCCAAGGGTCGGGAAAGAATAGATGCACGCCAGCCAAGCTGTTGTCGGGAATTTTTTGTTCGAGAATTTCGATGGCGTCGTGGTGATAAATCCGCACGTTATTGATATTGCGCTGTTCCAACAACATCATTAAATGACCAACACCGGGGCGGTGAACTTCGATACCGATGTAATTCAAATCAGGATTAGCTTCGGCCATATCCGCCAAACTGCTGCCATTGCCAAAACCAATCTCTAAAATCAGCGGAGCTTGGCGACCGAATACTTGGGCAAAGTCATAACTTTGTTCGGGCGATAAACAAAATTTCTCGCTGTGGTTTTGCAGCGCCAGCTCTTGACCTGCGGTGGCTCGGCCTTGGCGACGGATAAAGCTTTTGATTTTGCTGGGGTCGATTTTTAACGAGTCGGTCATGGTTGGGACGGTCGGTGCGTAGCGTAGGGTACGCACCGCATACCGATTGAAGGCTTCCGAGCGAGGAAATACTCCAAAGGTATGCGATGCATACCCTACAGGGTTAAATTCGAATCAATAGACAATTTAAAATTACAGAAATAAACCATCAATCGGCGAAGAGGCCGAGGCAAAACGCTTGCGTGGCATACGACCGGCTAGGAAAGCTTCGCGACCCGCTTCAATGCCTTTTTTCATTGCTGAAGCCATTAATACCGGATTTTGCGCGGCGGCAATCGCGGTGTTCATCAACACGCCATCACAACCTAATTCCATCGCCATCGCCGCATCAGAAGCAGTACCAACACCGGCATCAACCAAAATCGGCACCTTGGCGTTTTCGACGATGGTTAAAATGTTGTAGGGGTTACGAATCCCTAAGCCAGAACCAATCGGCGCGGCTAATGGCATCACCGCCACACAGCCGATTTCTTCCAAACGCTTGGCAGCAATTGGGTCGTCGTTGGTGTAAACCATGACGTCAAAGCCGTCTTTAACCAACATTTCTGCAGCGATATAAGTTTGAGCCACGTCAGGAAACAAGGTTAATTGATCAGCTAATACTTCCAGTTTGACCAATTTATGACCGCCTAATAATTCACGGGCTAAGCGGCAAGTTCTGACCGCATCTTCGGCGGTGTAACAGCCTGCGGTGTTAGGCAAAATCGTGTATTTATCGGGTGAAATCACATCCAACAAGCTTGGCTCATTGGGATTTTGACCGATATTGGTACGGCGAATCGCTACTGTGATAATTTCTGCGCCGCTGGCTTCGGTTGCTAAACGGGTTTGTTCCAAGTCTTTGTATTTACCGCTGCCGACCAATAAACGTGAACGGTATTGTTTGCCAGCCAAGGTGAAATAATCGTCTTGGCCACCGCCAATCGCCTGGACAATTTCCAAACGATCACCGTCTTTAATGCTTTGCGTAGCATGTTCGGTGAACGGCAAAATTTCCATGTTTAATTCCACCGCAATCCGCTTACCGGTTAAACCCAAATCAGCAATCACATCAGCCACTGTGCAGTTGTCACCATATTCGCGGCTATCGCCATTAACCTGTACTTTCATGCTTAACCCTTCGCTTTAATTGCTGCGCGGCGTTGCTGAACGGCAGACGCCAAATGA
>CAMCSF010000257.1 GCA_945877625.1 Methylomonas koyamae
CCGCCAATCGCTTGCACAATTTCCAAACGATCACCGTCTTTAATACTTTGTGAGGCATGTTCGGTGAACGGCAAAATTTCCATGTTTAATTCCACCGCAATCCGCTTACCGGTTAAACCCAAATCAGCAATCACATCAGCTACTGTGCAGTTGTCACCATATTCGCGGCTATCGCCATTAACCTGTACTTTCATGCTTAACCCTTCGCTTTAATTGCTGCGCGGCGTTGCTGAACGGCAGACGCCAAATGATTCAGTAAATCGACGCTGTCATCCCAACCCAAGCAAGGGTCGGTGATGCTTTGCCCGTAAACCAAGCTGCCGCCGTTTTCGCCATCTTGACGGCCAGCGACCAAATGACTTTCCGCCATAATGCCAATGATGCGGCTGTCGCCATTGGCGATTTGACCGCCAACATCTTGACCGACTAACAATTGGCGTTCGTATTTTTTCATGCAGTTCGCGTGGCTAAAATCAATCATGATATTCGGACGCAAACCGGCTTTTTCCAAACCTGTGGCGACTTGCTCAACGCTGACTTCGTCGTAATTCGGTCTGTCGTTGCCGCCTCTTAAAATGATGTGGGCATCTTCGTTGCCGCGAGTCGAGAAAATCGCCGAGCGACCTTCTTTAGTCAATGATAAAAAGTGGTGCGGACTCATTGCGGCATTGATCGCGTCAATGGCAATTTTGAAACCGCCATCAGTGGCATTTTTGAAACCGACTGGGCAAGATAAACCCGAGGCTAATTCTCTGTGAACTTGGCTTTCAGTGGTTCTAGCGCCAATCGCGCCCCATGAAATCAAGTCCGACATGTATTGCGGGGTAATCAAATCCAAGTATTCAGTCGCGGCAGGCACACCAAGATTGTTAACGTCTGACAGCACTTTACGAGCAAGACGCAAACCTTTGTTGATGTTGAAGCTGGCGTTTAAGTCTGGATCGTTAATCAAACCTTTCCAGCCAACCGTGGTACGCGGTTTTTCAAAATAAACCCGCATCACAATCACTAAATCGTCTTGCAATTGATCCATCAGCACTTTTAAGCGACCGGCATATTCAACCGCCGCTTCGGGGTCGTGGATTGAGCAAGGGCCAATCACCACTAACAAGCGATCATCGTCACCCGTCAAAATGTTATGAATCGCCGCCCGCGCTTTTAAAATGGTTTTGGCAGCTACTTCGGTCATGGGAATTTCTTCATGAACCTGAATCGGCGGCACCACATCCTTGGTTTCGCAAATTCTTAAATCATCGGTGTTGTAATTAGTTTGCATGACACTGAGCGTTGGTAGACGAATCAAATCAGCTATTTTAACCGTTTTGCGGGGGAGGGGATACAGGCAATGGTTTTGGCGAATATCCTAAGCACTGAAACTATCGACAATTTTCGGCTTAAACGATGATTTACAGGGATAATAAGGATTTTAATCCACCGATGATTAACGCTTGAACCGACCAACCACCAGCCGCCGCTATCGCCAACTTAGCCGCAACAGCAATCAGCCTTTAGCCCTAAAAATCAAACGCGGCTTAGCTTATGCGCTGTTAGTGTTCATCGGCAGTTCGCTACTATTAGTCGCTTTGCTGCGCTTTATGCCTGCACCCACCTCGGCTTTCATGCTGAATCAACATTTTGAAGACCTATTTGCCGGCCAAGGCTATCGCGCGATTAATCAAGACTGGGTCAGTTACGAAAAAATCTCCAAACACGCCTCGCAAGCAGTGATTGCCTCCGAAGACCAGCTGTTTTATCAACACAACGGCTTCGACATCAACGCCATCCAAAAAGCCTATCAACGCTATGAAAACGGTGGCAGCTTGCGTGGCGCCAGCACCATCAGCCAGCAAGTCGCTAAAAACCTGTTTTTAGTGCCTGCCAAAAATCTAGTTCGCAAAGCCTTGGAAATTTGGTTTACCGTGTTACTGGAAATGCTGTGGAGCAAGGAACGGATTTTGGAAATGTATTTAAACATCGCAGAATTTGGCGACCATCTATTTGGCATCGAAGCCGCCAGTCGCCATTATTTCGGCATCCCCGCCAAACAACTGTCAGCCGAACAAAGCGCCTTACTCGCTGCAACTTTACCGAATCCAATACGCTTTAAAGCCAACCAACCCAGCGAATATGTTTACAAACGCCAAGCTTGGATTTTGCGGCAAATGCGTCATTTTTAAGCCTTAATGAACAGGTTACAATGCCAGTTTTAGCCTTTAATCTGGATTCTGCATGAAATTGCTTACCTTTCTTCATCAAGGCCAATCGAAAATTGGCGCAGTGGTTGATAACATTATCGTGGTTGCGACTGGCAATATCGACCATGCTGACACTATGATCGCCTTCCTCACCAGCGGCGCCAACGGTTTAAACGCCCTGCAAAATTTGATTGATAGCGGCAATCACCGCATCAACCTAGCCGATGTGACGCTGCAAGCACCGATTCCACGCCCCGGCAAATTGCTAGGCATTGGCCTTAACTACGCTGATCACATTGGCGAAACTGGCCTTGAAAAACCGGAATACCCGACTTTTTTCACCAAACAAAGTACCTGCGTGATTGCCGATGGCGAAGCGATTCACTGCCCAAAAGTCTCGGATAAAGTCGATTACGAAGGCGAATTAGCGTTTGTAATTGGCAAACGCTGCCGCAATGTTCCGCTTGAACAAGCCCATGAAGTGATTGCTGGCTACACAATTTGTAACGATGTCACGGTGCGCGACTGGCAATTTCGCACCCCGACTTGGACCATCGGCAAATCCTTCGACACCCACGGCCCCATTGGTCCTTGGATAGTCACCAAAGACGAAATCGCCGACCCGCACAATCTCAGCCTAAAAACTTGGGTTGATGAAGAATTACGTCAAAATGCCAATACCGGTGAAATGATTTTTAACTGTTACGAGCAAATTGCCTATCTCAGCCAAGCAATGACCTTGGAGCCGGGCGACGTAATTAGCACCGGCACCCCCAGCGGTGTTGGGGTAAAAATGAAACCGCGCGGCTATTTAAAACCGGGGCAAGTGGTACGAATTGAAATTGAAGGCATAGGCCAATTACAAAATCCGGTGATTAACGAACCGGATAATTTTATCGGTTAAGATTCAATTAAGCCTACCTCTTGTAAGCTAGGCCCAACTTAAATAAAAGAGGGCAAATCGCCAAGAGGTAGTTATGAAAACTTTGAAAATCACCGCGTTAGTTATTGCTACATTAACTTTGTCAGGTTGTGCAACCCACCCATACAACGGTGGCTACGCAGCTTACAGCGCCAGCTATTCAAGCACACCGGTTTCATATCCTGCCGCTAGATACAACTACTCTCAGCCTTACTACGCTGCACCGGTTTATCCCGTTGCGCCACGTTATATGCCTGCGCCAGTGTTGCAGTTTAATTACGGCAGGGGATATGAAAGACATTTTGATCACGGTCATCACGACTACAGACCAGAACACCATTTCTCACACGGTCATCATGGTCGTCGTCATGAGCGGGATTATCATTAAAATAGCTAACAACGCGAAAAGGCGACAAGGCGAATTCATAGGGTGCAATAGGCGATAGCCGTATTGCACCATCAAA
>CAMCSF010000258.1 GCA_945877625.1 Methylomonas koyamae
CCGTGAAGAAATCAGCACCCGTTCTGAATTTTTGAATTTGATTAATCGTAAGTAAGACCATCAAACCGCCTCTTGAGATGGCGGCGTATAACAACGGGGAGGCATCATGCAACAAAACATCTTACAAAGCTGGAACGGTGAATGGCCCAATCCACGCTCGACCAAGCCTTTAGCGACTGGGGAAGGGGTTTTAGATCAAGGTGCTTTTAGCACTATCGAAGTGGATGAGTTGTTTGATAATGTCAATTATGCCGCCACCGTTGCTGGTCAAGCGGTTTTATACCGTTCTTTAGCGCAGCCCTCGGCGAGTTTGGGTGATATTGCCGCTAAGCAAGCCGCGGTTAAAGAGATTCGTGAAAATCCTGCGGTTCGGGCAAATGTCGAAAATATCATTGCCAATGCTGCCAATGAGGAAGAGCGTTTACATTTGCTGTTGTTTGGTGAGTTTCTGGGCACGATGGGAACTGCGCGTGAACGCCATCAGATTGAAGGCTATGGTTATAAACAATACCGTCGTGGTGTGAATTTTGTGCTGAATCTGGTTGCCTCTATTCAGCAATCGGGGGTGCCTGAAACGCCTTATTTACAAAGTGTGTATAGCAAAATCGGCAATTTTGCTGACAGCAATGATTACTCGTTGATGGTGGGGCCGGTTTATAACAGCGAAGGTGGATTGCAAAGTAAACAACAACGCCAAAATTCATTTTCCCCTGCGACAATTTTTAAACCGCATTTATTTAAGCCCATGTTGCTTGGTTTAATGGTAGTGGCGGGTTTTTTATTGAATAAATTTATCTCGATTGATGCGTTTAATATCAGTCGTGATGGTTTGTCGATTGGATCGGTGTTTTTATTCCCGCTGTTGCTGGCTTATGTGCCTTTAGTCGGTGGTTATGACAGAGAAAACTGCATCGTGCCTTTGCGCGATATTTATAAAAATTCGCAAGCTTTGGGCGAGTTGATAGATGGTCTTGGGCAATTGGATGAATTGCTGGCGATTATCAAATACGCGGAAAACTACGGCAGTGATACGGTTTTAGCTGAATTAGTTGATAGCGAACAGCATCAGATTCATTTGCAAGGTGCGAAAAATCCGGTGTTGGGTAATAAACATCCTGACTATGTTGGTAATGATTTTGTCATGGATAGCCAGCGTTTGGTCACTATCACTGGCCCTAATAGCGGCGGCAAAACCGCATTCTGCAAAACCGTTACCCAAATTCAATTATTGGCGCAAGTCGGCAGTTATGTGCCAGCGCAAGCGGCTAGTTTGAGTGTGGCTGATCGGATTTTTTACCAAGTGCCAGAAATTAGTCATCTTGACGATGGTGAAGGGCGCTTTGGTACCGAGTTAAAACGTACCCGCGATATTTTCTTGGCGAGTACCGCAAAAAGTTTAGTGGTGTTAGATGAAATGGCTGAAGGCACGACTTTTGAAGAAAAAATGCAGTCTTCAATTGATGTGTTGGATGGTTTTTATCGCAAAGCCAATAGCACGATTTTAATTACTCATAATCATCAACTGGTTGATGAATTTGTTAAGCGCAAGATTACCGTCGCCAAACAAGTTGAATTTGCCGACGATTTGCCTACTTTTAAATTGGTTGATGGTATTTCCCGTGTCAGTCACGCTGATCGGGTTGCGAAAAAAATTGGTTTCTCCAAACAAGACATTGATAACTATCTAGCAAAATCATGAATATAGGTTCGCCCAATAGCACCGCCGCCACGAAAGCCTTATTGTTGGGCAGTGGCGAATTAGGCAAAGAGATTGCCATTTCATTACAGCGCTATGGCGTGGAAGTGATTGCGGTTGATCGCTACGCCAATGCACCGGCTATGCAAGTCGCGCATCGTAGTTATGTGCTTGATATGACCGATGGGGTTGCTGTTAAAGCGTTGTTGGCCGCTGAACAGCCGCATTTTGTGATTCCAGAATTAGAAGCGATTGCCACCGATGCTTTGGCAGAAGTGGAAGCTGAAGGCGCTGTAACTATCGTGCCGAATGCGCGAGCGATTCAATTGACGATGAACCGCGAAGGAATTCGTCAATTGGCGGCTGAACAATTGGCTTTGCCAACTTCCAGTTATGCATTTGCTGAAACCTTTGAGCAATTAAAAGCCGCAGTCGATGCCGGCATTGGTTATCCGTGTTTCATTAAACCGACCATGTCTTCATCAGGCAAAGGTCAGTCGATGGTGAAAAGTGCTGATCAATTACAAGTGGCTTGGGATTATGCTAAAGCCGGTGGTCGAGCTGAGACGGGTAAGGTGATTGTTGAAGGTAAGGTCGAATTTGATTTTGAAATTACCTTGCTGACGGTTCGGGCTTTAAATGCTGACGGTGTCGCGCAAACCTATTTCTGTGAGCCGATTGGTCACGTTCAAGAAAACGGCGATTATCGGGAAAGCTGGCAGCCGCAAGCAATGAGCGATAAAGCTTTGCAATCGGCACAACAAATCGCTGCTAAAGTCACAGAAGCTTTAGGGGGCTTAGGTTTGTTTGGGGTTGAATTGTTTGTCAAAGGCGATGAGGTTTGGTTTAGCGAGGTCAGTCCGCGTCCGCATGATACGGGCATGGTGACGATGGCCAGCCAGCGTCAAAATGAATTTGAGCTGCATGTGCGGGCGATTTTAGGTTTGCCGGTCAATACTGATTTAGACAAAACTGCCGCCAGTGCGGTGATTTTGGGTGGTGTCGATGCTAAGCAAGTGGTTTATCAAGGTTTGGAAAAAGCTTTGGCAGTGTCGGATAGCGAAGTGCGTTTGTTTGGTAAGCCAGAAGCCTTTGTGCATCGTCGGATGGGGGTGGCCTTGGCAACTGGCGATACAGTGACGCTTGCCAGGGAGAAAGCGGTGAAAGCTGCCGGTTTGATTACCGTAAGCAAAATCGACTAAGGGCTTGCGCGGTTTTATGTTGAAGCCGCTGAAAATTTTACCTTGGTTGCTGGTTTGCTCGGTGGTTGAAGCGGATATTTTTAAATATGTCGATCCGAATGGCCATGTTTATTACACCGATAATGCTGGCGCTGGTTCAGAATATCGTTTAATTATTCGCACGCGGCCTAAAACCTATGTCAAAGACCTTCAATCAATGTCTGGCAATAAGTTGAAATATGCTGATTTGATCGCTAAAGCCGCTGAGCGGCATCACATTGATCCTAAATTGTTACATGCAGTGATTCAGGCAGAATCGGCCTATAATGCTAACGCCATTTCATCGGCTGGCGCAGTGGGCTTGATGCAATTAATGCCTGATACCGCGCGGCGTTATGGCGTCTCAGATCGCCGTGATGCTGAGCAAAATATCGACGCTGGCACTCGCTATTTAAAAGATTTGCTGGCACTGTTTAATGCCGACCTTAAATTAGCCGTCGCCGGCTACAATGCAGGCGAAGGGGCGGTGATAAAATATAACCGCACAGTACCGCCTTATCCTGAAACCCAAAACTACGTTCAACAGGTGTTAAGTCTGTACGCGAAAAGCGGATAAGCTGAAAAACGCTTGTCGGTTTGACGCAACAGGCGGTTACCTGTATCATTTTGCAGTTATGTCAGACAAATTACCCGACCTTA
>CAMCSF010000259.1 GCA_945877625.1 Methylomonas koyamae
CGCTGGCGGTATTGGGGCTGATAATAGCGATTTTTATGCCAGTTGCGGTTTATGAGCCTACGTTATCAAATCATTGGTCGGATTTTATTGTTGTCGCTGGGGATTTTGGTCTTGGGCGGCGCGATTGCTATTTGGCAAGCTCGGCAAGCTGTGGCGAAAGAGGTCGATGCCTCGATTCATCTGGCTTTGCAATTGATTACCTTGGGGGTTAACAACGCTCCCGCATTCCAACAAATTGACGACTTATCCCGCTTCGCCTCTTTACAACAAACGCGGCATTTAAGTATTCAGCTACATCAAGCCGATGGCCAATTGATTCATTTCGCTGGCGAAAATCAACCCAGTCACCCAGAAGATATGCCGCCAGCGTGGTTTATTCGCTGGGTAAAAAGCGACTATCCGCAACTGGAACATCAGCTAAAAACCCAAGATGGCAAGCCTTTAACTTTGATTATCCAAGCTCAGCCCTTAGATGAAATCACTGAAGTTTGGCAGGAAAGTCTGGGCTTTTTTGGTTCGTTGGCTTTGTTAACCGTACTGACTTTTTTGGCGGTTAATCTGGTGTTCAACAAATCGCTGAAATCGATTGCCAGCATTGTCGATGCCTTGAGAATGATCGAAACCGGCCAATATCGCCAACAATTACCGACGTTTTCCACCCAAGAGTTTGACGATATTGCTAAAGCGATTAATCACATGACTGGCGAATTGGAGAAAACCCGTCAGGAAAATCACGCTTTAACCCAGCATTCCTTAGCGATTCAAGAAGAAGAGCGCCAACGCTTATCGCAAGAATTACACGATGAATTCGGCCAATCCTTAACTGCGATTAAAGTCATGGCCGTTACTGCCGCTAAACCGCAAGCCGATGCGGTGAAAATCAGTCATTCAATTGCCGATATTTGTAATCACCTGATGATGGTGTTGCGCTCGATGATGCAGCAACTGCATCCGCTGGTATTGACCGAGTTGGGGCTAAAAGCCAGCTTGGAAGACATGATTAATCACTGGTCAGAGCGTAATCCCAGTTTGGATTTACAAATTAACTGTAGCGAGCAAGTCGATGGTTTGGATAAACATCTGACTATTCAGGTGTTTAGAGTGATACAAGAATGTTTAACCAACGTGGTTCGCCACGCTCAAGCTCAACAGGTGCAAATTGATTTAGACAAACAAGCGCAGTTATTGGAATTAAAAGTTCAAGATGATGGCGTCGGCTGTGATTTGCAAACTTTAACCCGTGGCTTTGGTTTATTAGGCATGAAAGAACGGATTCGTTCTTTAGATGGCGAGCTGACGGTGGTTTCCAAACCGCAAGCCGGCATGACGATTACAGCAAGGATACCGTTAGCATGAGTGACAAAATTAAAATTATTCTGGTAGACGATCATGCCGTGGTGCGTGCTGGTTTTAGTATGTTGTTAGCCGCCGATGAGCATATTGAAGTAGTTGCCGAAGCCGAGCGCGGCGAGCAAGCGATTCAGCTCTATCAAGAATTACAGCCGGATATGATGGTGATGGATTTATCGATGCCAGGCATTGGCGGCTTGGAAACGATACGCCGGATTATGCAACGCGACCCACAAGCGCGGATTTTGGTGTTTAGTGTTCATCACGAACAAGTTTATGTGCAACGGGCTTTAGCCGCCGGTGCCAAAGGTTATCTCAGTAAAAATGGCGCACCGGAGCTGTTGTCGGAAGCGATTAGCATGATTATGGAAGGCGACAGTTATATCGAGCGGGGATTGCTGAAAGTTAATCCAGAACAAGTGCTTAGCGATGATTATCAGACCATCATTGATAGCCTTTCTCCGCGAGAATTTGATGTGTTTAATCTGCTGGCGCAAGGTTTAACAGTGAATAAAGTCGCTGACCAGTTGTGTCTAGGGCAAAAAACCGTCGCCAATTATGCAACACAGATTAAGAAAAAATTGCAGGTAGAAACTGCGGCTGAGCTGGCGCATATTGCGGTTAGTTTGGGGGTGGTGGAGCGGTGATGTTGGGTTAGCCCTTTTTTAGAGCTAACCCAAATCAATCAGCCTTTCACTTTCGCAATCAACATCTTATTCACTTCCCCAGGATTCGCTTTACCCTGCGTTTCTTTCATCACTTGCCCAACCAAGGCCATCAGTGCTTTGTCTTTACCAGCACGATATTGTTCAACTGGGCCGGGGTTGGCGGCGATGACTTTGTCGATGATGGCTTCGATAGCGCCGGTGTCGGTGATTTGCTGTAAACCTTCTTGTTCGATAATTTCATCAGCACTGGCGCTGCCGTTCCATAATTTATCAAACACCTGTTTGGCGATTTTGCCGGAGATGGTGTTGTCGGCGATGCGTTTTAATAGTCCCGCCAAACGCTCGGGATTGACTGGGCAATCGCTGATTTCCAAACCGGCTTTGTTTAATGCGCCTAATACATCGCCTGTCATCCAGTTGCTGGCTAGTTTCGCTTCGCCACCGGATTGCGTCACTACGGCTTCGTAAAAATCAGCCAGTTCCCGTGATGAGGTTAGGGTGGTGGCGCTTTCGTTGTCTAAGCTGTATTGCTCGATAAAACGCTGTTTTTTAGCATTCGGTAATTCCGGCAAGCTGGCGCGGATTTCGGTTTTTAAGCTGTCTTCGATTACTACCGGTAATAAGTCGGGATCTGGGAAGTAGCGGTAATCGTTGGCTTCTTCCTTGCTACGCATTGAGCGGGTTTCGTCTTTGTTGGCATCATAAAGACGGGTTTCCTGAACGATTTTGCCACCGCCTTCGATCACGTCGATATGGCGTTCAATTTCGTAATTGATGGCTTTTTCGACAAATTTGAAGGAGTTGATGTTTTTGATTTCGGTACGGGTACCAAATTCGGCTTGGCCTTTGGGCCGCACAGAGACGTTGGCATCACAACGGAACGAGCCTTCTTGCATATTGCCATCACAGATTTCTAAATAGCGCACCAGTTCATGCAGTTTACGCATATAGGCTACCGCTTCTTTAGCTGAGCGCATGTCGGGCTCGGAAACGATTTCTAACAGCGGGGTGCCAGCACGGTTTAGGTCGATACCGGTTAAGCCTTGGAAATCTTCGTGCAAGGATTTACCAGCATCTTCTTCCAAATGGGCGCGAGTGACGCCGATGCGTTTGGTTTCGCCGTCTACTTCAATATCCAAATAGCCTTTGCCAACGATAGGGTGGTCTAACTGGCTGATTTGATAGCCTTTTGGTAGGTCTGGGTAGAAGTAGTTTTTGCGGGCAAATACCGAGTGGCTGGCGATTTCGGCATCAATCGCCAAGCCAAAAGTAACGGCTTTGCGGACTGCATCTTCGTTTAACACCGGCAACACGCCCGGCAAGCCTAAGTCAACCGCACAGGCTTGGGTATTGGGTTCTGCGCCGTAGGCTGTCGCTGCGCCGGAGAAGATTTTAGATTGAGTGGCGAGTTGGGTATGAATTTCTAAGCCGATAACGGCTTCCCATTGTGAGTTCATTGGTTGTTTCCTTGATAGCTATTCGGCAAAAACGTCGGCTAAGTCGATTTTTAGTTCGGGGAAAAGGTAAGGCGTTGCAATATCGTCACCGGCATACA
>CAMCSF010000260.1 GCA_945877625.1 Methylomonas koyamae
ATGAATAAGCCGCAAAGTTTACGGGCAAAGTTATTGTTACGCTTGGCGTTGCCGTTGATTGTGGTAGCGATTTTTGACGCTTCGGCGTCTTATTTTGTGGCTTTGCATTATGCGGATTTGGCTTATGACCGCTGGCTGCTGGATTCGGCGAAATCGTTGGTTCAGGAAGTCAAAACCAAACAAGATCGTGTTAGTTTTGAATTGCCGCCTATCGCGGTGGAAGTGTTTCGTTGGGATGATGTTGATAAGACTTTTTTCAAAGTCGAGTCTGAGGCTGAGGGTTTTTTGGCGGGTGATGAAAAACTGCCTAGTCCGGTGATGGCGAATTTGCTGGCTAATGAAGCTTGGTTTTGGGATGGTGAGATTGATGGTCAAAACGTCAGGATCGTCTCGGTATTAAGCAAGCAAGCGCCCCAGGCTGAGCATGTGGTGATTTCGGTGGCGGAAACCTTGAACAAACGCCGCAGCATGATGCATGAAATTCTGTTGGCGGATGTCGTGCCGCAGTTGTTTTTGGTTTTTATTACCTGTTTCTATATTTGGACCGGCGTGAGTAAAGGTCTTAAGCCGCTGAATAATTTGGCGAAACTGATTGCCAAGCGTTCTGCTAAAGACTTTAAACCGATTTCTGATGCCGGTGTGCCGTTGGAAGTATTGGGGTTAACGCACACTATCAATGGATTGTTACAACGATTGGGGGCGACGCTGATTGCTCAACAGCGATTTATTGAAAATGCCGCGCATCAATTACGCACACCATTGGCGGGTTTGAAGCTACAAGCTGAGCGTGCGCTGGCGCATGATGATCCACAAGCCACCAAGCTGGCGCTGATTCAAATTAAAAACTCTGCAGACCGGGTTGCTCACCTTAGTAGTCAATTACTGACTTTGGCTAAATCAGAGTCGGTATCGCAATCGCAACCTGATTTCAAATTGATTGATTTAACTGCGCTGGTTCGGGAAACCTGTATGGATTGTGTACCCAGAGCCTTGGAGCGAGATATGGATTTGGGGTTTGACGCCAATCAGGCTTTGATTCAGGTTAAAGGTGATCCGATTTTGCTACGCGAGTTGTTGAGTAATCTGCTCGATAATGCCATTGCTTATGGCAAGGTCGGAGGTCATATTAGCGTCAAAGTTCAGCTCGAGAGCGATTCTGAGCTGGTGTTGAGTGTCGAAAATGAAGGCCGAAGTATTGCTGTTGACGAGCAGGAAAAGATTTTTGAGCGATTTTATCGAATTCAGGGCACTCTTGGCGATGGCTGCGGTTTGGGTTTAGCCATCGTCAAAGAAATTGCTGATTTACATTCAGCAAAAATCAAAATTGAGCCGCCGAGCGAGGTAATCAGTGGTGTGCGGATTGTTGTGCAGTTTTGTTTTCCTATCTAAAAAGCTAACCAACAACACGGTTTGTTAGCTATTCAAAAAACATCTATCCGTTCTTGAAAGGTTTATGTAAGGTTCAAACGCTAAGATGTTGATTCAATCAAAATTTTGAGCTAACTCAGCTTAGTGACAATTTGTTTGTTTGATGGATTAATTATGACATCAATAGTTGATGTGTACCGCATCATCGAAATGTGGTATTGAATCGATACTGTTTTATGGTAACCTGAGTCATAATAATAAATTAGCTTCATAAAGGACTTTTTATGCAAACACCTTCCAAATTACTACTAGAGAATAAAGCTTGGTCGCAAGATATGATTGCTCGCCAGCCGAATTATTTTAATGAATTAGCCAAAGAACAGCGGCCTGATTTTTTGTGGATAGGCTGTGCTGATAGCCGCGTACCTGCCGAAACGGTAGTTAATGCTCAGCCAGGTGAAATTTTTGTCCATCGTAATATCGCTAATCAAGTGATTACTACTGACTTTAATTGTCTAAGTGTTTTGCAATATGCGATTTCGGTTTTAAAAGTAAAACATGTGATTGTTTGTGGTCATTATGGTTGTGGCGGTGTGATGGCGGCGATGCAACCGCAAAGCGGCGATTTGTTGATTGCCAATAAGTGGTTATTACATATTAAAGATGTTTATCGCTTGCATCAGGAAGAATTGGAATCCATTGATCCGGGGAAAAAAACTGATCGGTTAGTTGAGTTGAATATTGTTGAACAGGTTTATCGTTTGGCGCACACGTCAATTATTCAATCGGCTTGGAAACATGGTCATAAACCGACTATTCACGGTTGGGTATATGGGCTTAATGATGGTTTGATTGATGAATTGATCAAGCTTGATCACAACACTCAAATCAATCCTATTTATCGCTATGCGGATTAATGTTTCGTTATAGGGATGAATCAATGAAAACAGAACTTAATTTTTATCTCAGTCGTTTACGTTACGACTTACCCGCCAGTATTGTGGTGTTTTTGGTGGCTTTGCCCTTATGTTTAGGGATTGCTTTGGCTTCTGGGGCGCCGTTATTTTCAGGGATTATTGCCGGTTTGGTTGGTGGTGTGATTGTCGCTTGGGCTAGTGGTTCACAATTAAGTGTTTCTGGGCCGGCAGCGGGTTTAACTGTAATTGTATTTAATGGCATTGAAGCCTTGGGTGGTTTTGGTGGCTTTTTATTGAGCTTGCTGATTGCTGGTGGTTTGCAAATTATTTTGGGTTTTTTAAGAGCCGGTTTAATTGGGGCGTTTTTTCCTGCGGCGGTGATTAAAGGCATGTTGGCGGCGATTGGTTTAATTTTGATCATTAAGCAAACGCCACACGCGACTGGTTATGACGCTAGTTATGACGGTGACGAAAGTTATATGCAAGAAACTGCCGGTTCTAGTTTTTTTGAGTTATTTCAAGCAATTGAAGCCATTACGCCGGGTGTTACCTTGGTGAGTATGGTGGCTTTGTTGATTTTGATTGTTTGGGAAATGCCGGTAATTAAGCGGGTGGCTATGTTGAAGTTGATTCCAGGGCCTCTGTTAGCGGTGGTATGGGGAATTAGCTATAACAGCTTGGCGCTGAAGTTTATGCCGGAATGGGTGATTGGTGGTCAGCATTTGGTGTCTTTGCCCGCATTGGGAAATGCTGCGGCTTTTGTTGAACAATTGCGCTTGCCGGATTTTAGCTATTTGAGTAATCCCAAGGTGTACAGCATTGCCGCGACTTTGGCGATTATTGCCAGTTTAGAAACCTTATTGAGTGTTGAAGCGGTTGATAAACTCGATCCACATAAACGCATTTCGCCGACCAATCGAGAGTTAAAAGCGCAAGGTTTAGGCAATATGATTAGCGCTTTGATGGGTGGATTACCGATTACGGCGGTGATTGTGCGTAGCTCAGCCAATATTAATGCCGGTGGTCAAACTCGAATCGCCTGTTTTTTTCATGGGATTTTATTACTGGTTAGTGTGTTATTTTTTGCGGAATTTTTAAACACTATTCCTCTGGCGTGTTTAGCGGCGATTTTGTTACAAACCGGTTATAAACTGGCAAAACCGAGCTTGTTTTTGGAGTTTTATCGCAAAGGCTGGGATCAGTTTTTGCCGTTTGCGATTACGGTATCGGCGATTTTAATCACCGATTTATTACAAGGGATTGCGATTGGCATGGCTTGTGGTTT
>CAMCSF010000261.1 GCA_945877625.1 Methylomonas koyamae
TATAAAAAATCACCGCATCACCCAGTTCTTCGACCAAGGCTTTGGCTTCGTCAATGCTGGAAACATCCAGCGCCATGATTAAACGCTCGCGGCTAGGAATGGCTTTAGTGGAGATAAAGGTTGGATTTGTCATGCTGGGGTTCCGAAAATTGTATGTAAGTGAATTTTAGCTGATGTGTTTGTTTACCACATCAAATCATCAGGAATTTGATAATCGGCATAAGGGTCATCTTCGGCCAGAGTAGCTTGGCTGATTTGATTGAGAACTACCACTCGACTGGCATCTCGGTCTTGAATTTTGCGGGCAATTTCAGCCGGCACAATTTCATAACCACTATCCAAACCAATAATCCCCGCCCTACCATTAATTAAAGCCTCGCGAACTTTTTCGCTGACATAGACAGTTTTGACTTTGTTTTGGTGGTTAAACTGATAAGCCAAGCCGTTGCTGTCTGGTTCAATGCGATTTAATTGGCTGATTTGCACAATCTGCGCCGCTAAAGCTTTTTGTGCTTCGGCTTGTTGTTTTAAGCGGTTTAATTCGCGGTCACGTTCTGCTTGTTGTTGACGCGCTTGTTCGGCGCTGAGTTTGATTTCATCAACAACTTCCACACCGTTATTGCGTTGGACTTTGGCTTGTTTGCGTTTTTCGGTTTTGACCTGTTTGGCTTTGGCGTCGCTGGCTAGGCCGGATTTTAGGAGTTGGTCTTGTAAAGATAAGGTGGGTGTTTTTTTCATGGCG
The DNA here is from genome assembly GCA_945877625.1 of Methylomonas koyamae. Classification (GTDB taxonomy): domain Bacteria; phylum Pseudomonadota; class Gammaproteobacteria; order Methylococcales; family Methylomonadaceae; genus Methylomonas; species Methylomonas koyamae_C. The sequence goes on from CAMCSF010000261.1 coordinate 743, forward strand.
TATCGGATCAAATGTTTGCTTTGTGATGTCGAGTTACCAATGTATTAAACCATGACATTACTAGAAAGCTGTTGAATCAAAATTTGCACAGTTAGCTAGACCAGACTAAGCTGGCGTTTTTGGGAGAAAATTATGCAAACCGTCAATATGTTACAAGCGAAATCTTCGCTGTCTCGTCTGGTTGATACGATTGAACAGGGCATTGAGCGTGAGATTGTGATTGCTCGAAATGGTCGGCCGGCGGCTAAGTTGGTGGCAATCGAAACGGCACCTGCAAAACAGCGCATTGGTGTGGCAAAAGGATTGTTCGAGGTGCCTGATAGCATTGATGAGCATAATGATGAAGTGGCGCAATTGTTTATTGGTAAGGTGCAATCTTGAATTTGTTATTGGACACGCATATTGCGCTGTGGGCGATTACCGATAGTCCAAAGCTGTCGCAAAAGGCCCGTGAATTAATTGAATCGCCTAAAACCACGATTTGGATTAGCGTCGCTAGTCTCTGGGAAATTGCCATCAAGTATTCGCTGGGCCGAGGTGATATGCCGATTTCTAGTCAGCAAGCAATGAGCTATTTTCGCGAATCGGGGTATCGCTTTTTGGCCGTTGAAGCGGAACATGCGGTTGCTTTGGAAGAGTTGCCGACCCATCATCAGGATCCATTTGATCGCATTTTGGTTGCCCAAGCACTGGTCGAACCGATGCGCTTAATGACTCACGATAGTTTGGTGGCGCTTTATAGCGACACTATTATCAAAATTTAGCTTAATGGCCCAAAGCCTTTGCGGTTGCTTCCTGCCACCAAGTCAATGGTTTAGTCAGCGGAGTAGGGCAGCTGTCGTAGCCTTGGTATTCGATGTTTTCAAACACGTCTTGTTTTAGCCATTGATAAGCTTCTGGTGCGCTTTGTTTTAGGCGTTCTGGAATCAAAATGTATTGGGCTAATAATTCCGCCAATTTTTCTTGAGTGTTGCCGTCATAGCGACCTTCATTGACTTCCCAAAGTGCTTCAAAAGCTTCAAACCATTTTGATGGCCATAAAGCCAGTTTGGCGTCAGCGATCAGTTTGGCGGTTTCTTGGGCGTTGGAGATTTTTTTGTATTTATAGAAAAAGTACAAATCGTCTTCGCCATTCCAGAAATGGAAATTGTCGATGGTGTGGGCGATTTCGTGGACCACAATCGGCAGACGAAAATCGACTAAATATTGCAAATCAATATCGCGATAAGTCCGGCCTTCTTTGCCTTTATCAAAGGCTTTGATGGTAAATACAATCAGGTTTTGACCGCTGAAAACTTGCGCGACGGTTTTGGAACGAAAGCCGTGGCCGGGGACTAAAGTCAGCGGGTGAGTGTGGTCTTGCCAGATGCTGGTTTTATAGTCGTCGGGAAAGGCGTCGAGAATTAAAGCCTGCATCGCGCTGGGTTTGTCGGCGATTTCCTGTTCTAGCTTGTCATTGGGTTTGGCTTTGCTGATTCGCTGGCGCAAAAAGGCGGGGATTTTACGCACCGCTTTTTCAAAAATGCGGACATGGTCGGCTTTGAAATACGGCAGATTGTAGTCGTCGCTTTGTTTCACCACGGTTTTGGTGTCGTAAAACAAGGCTAATGCCCGTTTAGCAGTGTCTTGGTCGCTCCAATACTGTTCGAGTAGGCATAAATCCGGCGAGGCGTTGTTGATACAGTCTTCGCGGTAATCGGCTAGATCGTCGAGATGGTCGGGATTTTTGTGATCGGTTAACACCGCTACCGCTTGCTGGCGCAGGTTAGGGTGCTGGTTTTCGTAAAACTGGATAGCTTTGTCGAGTTGTTCGCTGGGTAAATATTGCTGTTGGCTGGTGGCGCACAGTAATTGATTGTCTTGCGATAGGCTGAAAAAGCGATTTTGAAACAGTGGTTCGGGTTTGTTTTCGGCGTTAACCAATAGCGGAAAAACCAGCAACAGCCACGTTAAACGCAGCTGTTGGTTGTTTTTGAAAAGCTGCAACAAGGCTTAATGATCCAATCCCATTGTGTCCCAAGCTCTTTGGATAAAGGTGTCATCTTTATATTCCGCTTGCGGTGCGCCGTTGGGGTAGTTGAGTTTAAATACCCGCTCGGCATCGGCTGCCAAGTCGTTTAAACCTAACTGGGTGTAACCGTCTTGCATGATTTGCAAGGCCATTGGCACGGCTGGTGTGCGTTGGTATTCTTTGATGACATGATTAGCTCGATTAACCGCTGCCACATAAGCTTTGCGGCGCATGTAGAAATCAGCCACGTGAACTTCGTACATGGCTAAGTTGTTACGCAAGGCAATCATTCGCTGTCTGGCATCGTCAATGTATTGACTTTTGGGGAAGCGGCGAATTAATTCGTTAAAGTTATCGTAAGAATCGCGCGCTGGGCCGGGGTCACGTTGTGAGGCGTCGGTTGGTAAAAAACGGTCGATAAAACCAATCCCTCGGTTGTAATTGACTAAGCCTTTCAGATAGTAAGCATAATCAACACTGGCGTTACGGGGGTGGGTTTTAATGAAACGCTCGGCAGCGGCGATGGCGGCTTCTGGGTCATCATTTTTATAGTAGGCATAGGCTACGTTGAGCTGAGCCTGTGGTGTGTAGTCACCGAAGGGATAACGCGCTTCCATCGCTTCGTACATCGATACGGCTTTTTGGAAATTTTTGTTGTCGAGCGCTTCTTTGGCTTGATCGTGGAAGCGTTGTTCATCCCAGTCTTTGTACTCATCTTCTTTGCTGGATGTGTCCTTGCTCATAAGTCCTTGCAAGGTTTCGCAACCTTGTAAGCTAAAAGCCAAGCTGATGATGAGGATAGATTT
>CAMCSF010000262.1 GCA_945877625.1 Methylomonas koyamae
TTGAGAAAATGGATTAGCAGGTTGATGTGTTTTAATCGGCGGGTATTGGGGAGAGTTTGAGCTTATTTGAAGCGGAGTTACCATCGGCCTGAGCAGATTATTCAGGCCGATGAAGTAGCAGTTATTTTTCTGCTTGTTCGTCTATAACAGGCAACAAAGGACTTTCTTCTGATTCAGCAGACACATCAGCCACTTGTTCAGCATGTAATAATTCCGCCACCAAGCCAAGGTAAGGCGCTAATTGTGGAATTGCGGGAATTTTCCAAGCTTTACCAACCACCAATGCCAAGATATTAGTTAACCAAGGACGATCAGATTTAGCCTGTTTAATCATGAATTCATAAGTTTCACCATCGGTCACCACAGCAAAATCTTCCAGCCAAACATCAATGGTATCGACTTCACCATACAGTCGTGTTTGGACATGGACTTTGCGAGCCTCGAGGTCAAAACTAAATTCGGTTAATTGAGCAATGCCCTTCAAAACAAAATTCCCTACCCAGATAATCAAAGCGCTAGGGGTTAATTTAATGGCTATTTTTATTATTTTAGATATAAAGCTCATGAGTTTTTTGAATGACTAATTAGAAAACCGAGGATTTTAATCATTTTAGAAGGCGTCCATCATGATTTTTAACCATCGATTTCGATTAAGCGGTTATTTTAATCATCTAATGATTAAGCGAAGCTTCACCGTAATCAAAACTCCCAAGCTTAGATTAGGTGTCAGCGGTGACAGTGGATTCATAGCTCAACTTATTCCCTAGGTACTTTGGTTTTTAACAAACTTCTTAGCTTATCTGTCACCGGCAAAGGCTGACTCAACAACATTTGAAATTGTGCAAACGTCCCTTCATCAACGGAAAAAAACGCCTGATCAAGTAAAACATCTTCTGTCTGACAACACGCGGCTTCCAGCATAAATCAGACCGACTACGCCCCAAACGCTCAGCAGCTTGATCAATCAGATCAGGCTGTTTGGCTTTAGCTCGAATATTGATAGAAACAGGCAGGTTTGCTTTGATTGATTATAAGCCTCACCTCATTGCGATTAGGTGAGAACCTAAACTCTTGTTTAGAAAAGTACAATGCAAAAAAGTATTCCGCTATATTGTGTTTAGGACTTACTCAAATGCATTAACCATTTCATTGAAGATTAATCTCCTCATCCTCCAAATAACACCCCGGATCCTCCGCCCAAAAATCCCCAGTCATTTGCTGCGCCCTAGTTCGAGTATTGCCGTTACAAATCGCTTGATAATCACAGCTGGCACAGCGGCCTTTTAACGGTCTGGGCGAGGCTTTTAATCCGGCCATTAACGGGTCGGAAACATCCTGCCAGATTTCAGAAAAGCCGCGTTGTTTGACGTTGCCTAGGTTGTAATGCCACCAAAATGTATCGGGGTGGACGTTGCCGAGGTTGTCGATATTGGCGACGTTGACGCCAGAGGCGTTGCCGCCCCATTGCTCTAATTTGGCTTGGATATGCTCGGCGCGTTCGGGGAAATGGCGTTTGACCCAGTGTAGAAAATACACGGCGTCAGCGTCGTTATTGCCAGTCACTACTTCGCGGTGTAAGCCTTGCTGTTCCCACGCCAAGGCTTTTTCAAACAAAGCATCCATTACTCGGCGGGTTAATAAAAACTCGGCATCGTCTTTGCGGTTTTTGTTACCACGGCCGCCGTAGTTGAGGTGCGAGAGATAGAATTTATCGATGTCTTCATCGTCCATCAATTGCAGCATGGCGGGAAAATCGCTGGCGTTGTCTTGGGTTAAGGTGAAGCGTATCCCCGCTTTAATTCCGTGTTGGCGACATAAGCGAATCCCCGCTAATGAGGCATCAAACGAGCCAATTTTTTGGCGAAATTTGTCGTGAGCATCACGCATTCCATCCAGACTAACGCCGATGTATTGGTAATTGATGGCGGCGATTTGTTCAATATTATCCGGCGTAATCAAGGTGCCGTTGCTGGATAGAGCGACATAAAAGCCCATGTCTTTGGCGCGTTGTGAGATAGCGAAAATATCGGGATGTAGTAAAGGTTCGCCGCCAGACAAAATCAACACCGGGACTTTAAAGGCTTTTAAGTCGTCCATGACTTGGTAAATTTCGCTGGTGCTTAATTCGCCGGGGAAATGGATGTCTGCCGAGGTGGTGTAGCAATGTTTGCAGGTTAAATTACAGCGGCGGATTAAGTTCCAAATCACCACCGGCCCTGACGGTTTGCGCGGCGCGGTTAATGGCGTGGGATGGACTAATTCACGCATATATTGGCTTAATCGAAACATTATCCCGCTATCCTTAATCCAGTTTTTTTGAGAATTTTGCTGCTGTATAAGACTTGATGATCACGAGCATGAGCGCCCAATAATTCGGCAATCATCGCCACTTGTTGTTCGGCGGCGTCTTCGCTTTTGCCGTGTACCATCGCAAATAAGTTGTAACGCCAATCCGGTAAATGCCGTGGTCGATGATAGCAATGACTAACAAACGGCAAGGCGGCGACTTGTGCGCCCAGTTCATCAATCAAAGCATCATCAACATCCCACACCGTCATGCCGTTGTAACGGTAGCCGATTTTGTAATGATTCGGCACCGCGCCAATCCGACGAATCACGCCGTTGTTTTGCATGGCAGTCATTCGCTGCATGACTTGCTCGGCGCTGATGCCTAATTGCTCAGCCACCGCTTGATAAGGCTCGGCGACCAGCGGCAAACCGGCTTGGGTGGCTTGGATAATTTGTCTGTCGATGGCGTCCATGATTAAGCCTCTAGCTGTAAGCCGACGTAGTATTCGCTGATTTTGGGCATGTTGTAGACGCTTAAACCGGTTTGTTGTTCGATGTCGGCAATCACACTGGCGACTTGTTCACGGTGTTCGGTAGCGAGTACAAACCACATATTCAGGGCGTGATTTCGGGCGTAGTTGTGGGCAACTTCGGGGAAAGCGTTGACGATTTCCGTGATTTCCTCAAAGCGTTGCTCAGGCACTTTGATTGCCGCCAGTGTTAACGCACCGCCCATTTGTTCGGCATGAAATAACGGCCCAAAACGGCTTAATACGCCGTCGGCTAATAATATTTCTAGCCGCGTTAATAACTCAGCTTCCCCTATGCCTAAAGTTTCAGCGACCTGTCGATAAGGCGAGGCGCAGATCGGAAAGCCTTGTTGTAAATAGTTAATGATGCGTTTATCGAGCTGATCCATAGGACTAAGGTTTGGGGTGATAAATCGGATAAATCGCGCCACGTTGTTTGAAACAGCGGGGGCTAAACAGGATTTCACTGCGATATTGGCTTAACTCACAGGTTTGTTGCAACTCGGCCCATTGCTGTAACACCGTGTCGCGGTCTTTGCCGTGGATCATGCAATACAGGTTGTAAGGCCAGCGCTCACCTTGTTGCGGGCGTTGATAACAAAGATTAACGAAACTGTGTTGGCAGATTTTGGCGGCTATGCTGTCAATCAGCGACATTGGCACCGCTATAACTATCATGGCATTGGCGCGATAACCGAGTTGGCGGTGTTTTACCACCACGCCCCA
>CAMCSF010000263.1 GCA_945877625.1 Methylomonas koyamae
CAGCTAGTGCTTAAAACGCTGGCTAAAATCAATCCACAGCGGTTAAGCCGCATGGTTATTTCCTGCCGCCGCTTGCAGTTTTAAATGGCGACGACTTTTATCTTTCACTTGTCCGACTAATTGTCCACAAGCGGCATCAATATCTTCACCGCGCGTTTTGCGGATGGTGGTGATAATGCCAGCATTGTGCAAAGTATCGCGGAACGCCAACATAGTGGCTTTTTTCGAGCAACGATAATTGGATTGTGGGAACGGGTTAAACGGAATCAAGTTGACTTTTGATGGTACGTCTTTCAACAGCTTGACCAATTTTCTAGCATCGTCTTGGCTGTCGTTAATGCCATCTAGCATCACATATTCAAACGTAATGTGTTTGCGCGGGCCAGTTTTGGCGTATTCGCGGCAAGCATCCATCAATTGATCTAACGGGTATTTGATGTTAATCGGCACCAGTTGATCGCGTAATTCGTTGTAAGGTGCGTGTAAAGACACCGCCATACTCACATCGCAAACATCGCCCAAACGATTCATCGCTGGCACTACGCCGGAGGTACTAACGGTGACGCGGCGTTTGGATAAGCCAAAAGCGAAATCATCCATCATTAAATTCATCGCAGCGACGACATTATCAAAGTTCAGCAACGGCTCGCCCATGCCCATCATCACGACATTGGTGATGCGGCGATCTGGGCCTAACAGCTTTTGAGCCAGATACAACTGACCAATAATTTCGCCAGTCGAGAGGTTGCGGTTAAAACCTTGTTGTGCGGTTGAGCAAAAGCTACAAGCCAAGGCACAGCCCACTTGCGAAGAAATGCACAAAGTCGCGCGTTTTTCTTCGGGGATGTACACGGTTTCGATGCGATTGCCGCAATGGGTTTGCATCGCCCATTTGCAAGTGCCATCAGAGGCTAATTGCTCGGCGACAATTTCTGGGGTGCTAATCGTGCAGTTTTCTTTTAGATACTGGCGCAAAGATTTGCTCAGGTTGGTCATCTCGTCAAAATCAGTGACGCCTTCCTGATAAATCCATTTCAGCAACTGGGTTGCACGAAATGGTTTTTCGCCAAGACCGACAAAAAAGGGCTGAAGCCCTTTTCTGTCGAAATCAAGCAGATTAATCAATGCTGGCTTAGCGGATACGGTCGCAGAGTTCATCAGCAGAGAAGAAGTAAGCGATTTCTTGAGCAGCTGTTTCTTGAGCGTCAGAGCCGTGTACAGCATTTTCGTCGATGCTTACAGCGAAATCAGCGCGGATAGTGCCAGGAGCCGCTTCAGCTGGGTTAGTTGCACCCATCAAATCACGATTTTTCAATACTGCATTTTCGCCTTCCAAAACTTGGGCAACGATAGGGCCAGAAATCATGAATTTAACTAAGTCGTTGAAGAAAGGACGCTCTTTGTGAACAGCGTAAAAGCCTTCAGCTTGTGCTTGGCTCAATTGCATCATTTTTGATGCAACAACGCGCAAGCCATTTTGTTCGAAGCGGCTAACAATTTCACCAATCACGTTTTTAGCGACTGCGTCAGGCTTGATGATTGAGAAAGTACGTTCGATTGCCATTGTGTAAAACTCCAATAGGGTTAATAAAAAAGGGTTGTGAAATTATAACGGGTTTAGATAGATAGTTTTTCGACTTGACGGTTGCCACCATAAACCCAGTTTGCCAACATCCGAGTGCCAGTCACTGAAGTGAACAATGAAGTCAAAATGCCGACTGATAATACCAGTGCAAAGCCTTTAACAGGGCCGGTGCCGAAAGCAAATAACAACACCGCAACGATAAAGTGGGTGACGTTAGAATCAAGAATGGTAGCGAACGCTTTTTCGTAACCGACATAGATACTGGCTTGTGGACTGCTGCCGTTACGCAATTCTTCGCGTATCCGTTCGTTAATCAACACGTTAGCATCCACCGCCATGCCGACGGTTAAAACGATACCCGCCATACCCGGTAAGGTTAAGGTGGCTTGCAATACTGACATAATCGCAATCAGCAGTAATACATTGTAAATCAAAGCAAAGTTAGCGATTAAGCCAAAGCCTTTGTAGTAAACAATCATGAAAAATACCACCAACAAGAAGCCTGCCGTAATCGACATCATGCCTTGGTCGATGTTTTCTTGACCTAAGCTTGGGCCAACGGTGCGTTCTTCAACGATTTCAACCGGAGCAGCCAAAGCGCCGGCTCTTAGCAATAACGCCAAGGTGCGCGCTTCTTGTGGGCTGTCTAAGCCAGTGGTTTGGAAACGTTTGCTAAAGCTGTCACGGATGGTGGCAACGCTGATGACTTTTTCAACTTTTTCTTTGTGTTGAACTTTTTGGCCATCGATCACGCGAGTTTCTGATTTGTATTCGATAAACACCACCGCCATTGGCTTGTTGATGTTTTCTTGGGTCATTTTGCCCATTTTCTTAGCACCAGCACCATCTAAAGTGATGAATACTGCCGCTGCGCCGTCTTGGTCAAGACCAGAAGAAGCGTCGGTAATTTGGTCACCAGTCACAATTACTGCGCGTTTTAACAATACAGGCGCACCGTTTTTGTCGTAATACAAACGGCTACCAACCGGTACGTGACCTTGGATTGCTGATTGCACGTCGTGTTCAACATCAACCAAGCGGTATTCCAACGTCGCGGTCGTGCCCAATAATTCTTTAGCGCGGGTAGTATCTTGAACGCCAGGTAATTGAACGATGATGCGGCTGTCGCCTTGTTGTTGAATAATCGGTTCAGCAACACCTAATTCGTTAACACGGTTACGCAAGGTGGTGATGTTTTGACCTAATGAAGATTTTTTGATTTCTCGGATTTCACGCTCAGGCATGGTCAAAGTAAATTCATTCGTCGCTGTTTCGTCTAAATCCAAATTACGAAAATCTTTGTTTAAAACAGCAGCAGCGGCAACTTTGGCTTCTTCGTTAGGTAAAACGATTTTAATTCCGCCTGATTCTTTTGCTACCGATTGGTAACGGACTTTGCCATCTCTAAACGCGCCACGAATGTCGTTGATATAACGCTCTTCCGCTTGTTTGATCGCGGTGTCCATATCCACTTCTAAAGTGAAATGCACACCACCACGCAAATCCAAACCTAAATACATCGGCTTTGCGCCCAGTTTATGTAACCACTCTGGGGTTGCTGGTGCCAAGTTAAGGGCCACAGTGGCTTGGCCGTACATTTTTTCTCTTAACAAATCGGCGGCTTTTAATTGCTCGTCGGTATTGTTAAAACGCGCCAGAATTTTGCCTTCGTTAAACTCAAACGATTTTAGGTTGTAGCCGGCTTGTTTAATCGCCGCTGTCACTGCATCGGCTTGGCTTTGTTGCAACGGGGTGTTGTTGCTTGAAGCCAATTGTACGGCTGGGTCATTACCATAAAGATTGGGTAATGCGTAAAGAGCGCCGATAACCAGAACGGTCAGGACCAGAATGTTTTTCCAAAGTGGGAAATGGTTTTGCATGGTTATTCCGTTAAAAGCAGTGACAGCCGTGCTGTTGCTAAAAAATCAAGGAAGAGTTGAAACGACAGAATC
>CAMCSF010000264.1 GCA_945877625.1 Methylomonas koyamae
TATTCGCTGCATAAAACCTTAAACGGCGAAACTGATTTGCTGTCTTGGCAAAAGCTGATTGCTGAAAACAAAATCAGTGAACAACAATCGGATAAAGCCTTTATTTTTGTCGCGCCTAAATTCGATTACAACCAAATTTTACCGGTTGAGCCAGCGATTAAATCGATTCGCCATGCGGTAGAAAAAATTCAAGATCCGAATTTACCTGCAGTTAAAGTCTGGATTACTGGCGAAGTCGGTTTAGAGCACGATGAAATGGCGGGGATGAGTGAAGGCACTTTTACCGCCAGCATTTTTTCGATTGTCTTGGTATTGGTGATTTTATTATTGGCTTACCGTTCTTGGTTGCTGATGATTGCGACGTTGGTCACCTTGGCGTTAGGCATGGTGTTTTGCGGCCTGTTTGCTTCGGTCGCGGTTAAACAGTTAAATCTAATTTCTGTGGCTTTTGCGGTATCGAATATTGGTTTAGGGGTTGAGTATGCAATCCATTTTTGTCTGCGTTATCGCGACAATCTGGATTTACACGGCAACGATAAAACCCGTGCGATTCGTTCCTCTTTGCAGGAAACCGCACCCTCATTGCTACTTTGCGCGGTCACGACTTCAATTGGTTTGTTTGCTTTTATTCCAACCGATTACCAAGGTATTTCGGAATTAGGTTTATTGGCCGGTACCAGTTTATTTATCTGTTTATTCGTCACCTTGACGGTGTTGCCAGCGTTACTAAAAGTACTGCCTACGCCGCCTAGACATAAATTACAGCAAGGTGAACAACCGGGGGCGTCAAAATTCTCTTTGCTGTTGGCGTCATTTACTTTGCATTACGCCAAGCCGATTACTGCCATCACAGCGGCGGGTGCAATTGCAGCGATTTATTTTGCGACCCAAGTTCAAACCGATTTTAATCCGCTCAATCTTCGCGATCCCAATACTGAATCGGTGATTGCTTTTAAAGAGTTGATGAAAACTAAAGATACTTCACCGATGACCTTAACCGTATTGGCTAAGTCTGAAGATGAAGCGCGAACCATGCAAAAGCAATTGCAGAGCTTGAGCACAGTCGATAAAACCGTGAGCTTGTTTGATTTTGTCCCTGAGCAACAACAAGACAAATTGGCGATTATTGACGAAATGGCGATGACGCTGGGGCAGCAAGGTCAATCGTTTCCACAGCTAAAAGCCGGTGATGATCCGGTGCCAAGTATCAAACGCATGATTGCGGCGATTGATGCTAATTTGCCGAAAAAGACCAATCCTGCTGACATCAAATCATTGCAAAACTTTAAACAAGAATTGCAGGATGTGATGGTGGAGCTGGATGCGCGTTTGCAACCGGATCGCGGCTTGTTTATTGAGAAAATTCAAACTTCATTGCTAGGCACTTTGCCGACCGTGATGAACGAATTATTGAATGGTTTTAATGCCCAAGAAATTACCCCTGCATCGATTCCAGCAGAAATTAAGGAACGCTGGTTAAGTAAAGATGGTTTGTATCGGATTCAAATTTTCCCCAAACACGATTTGAATGATTTAACTAATTTGCAGACTTTTATTACCGATGTGCAGGCGATTGCACCGAATGCGACTGATTTACCAGTGATGTATTGGGAATCGATGAAAGCGGTCATTGGTGCCTTTCAAGAAGCGATTATTATTGCCTTAGTATCAATTGCGGTGTTGTTATTGGTGATTCGTCGCAGCATTGTTGATACCTTGTTGGTCATGACACCACTAGTGTTGGCGGGTTTATTCACCATGGCGACTACCGTCTTTACCGGTACACCGATTAACTTTGCCAATATCATCGCCTTGCCTTTATTGATGGGCTTGGGGGTTGATAATGGCATTCACATGGTGGAAAAACTGCATCATTCGTTGTCGGAAGAACAAAATATTTATCAATCCAGCACGGCGAGAGGGATGTTTTACGGTGCGTTGACGACGATTTCCAGCTTTGTCGGTTTAGCCTTTTCACCGCATCAAGGCATTGCCAGTATGGGCTTGGTGATTACCATCGGCATTTTTTGGATTATGACTTGTACTTTTGTGGTGTTACCGGCTTTAAGTAAGTTGGTATTAAAAAGCAAAGTTTAAAAATCTTCAGTCAAAAAAAAAGCCCGCTTAACGCGGGCTTTTTTACATTTATCGACTAGAAATTGGTTGAACGTCGCGCTTGGTGACACCTTGGTAAAGCTGTCTTGGACGACCAATTTTTAATTCTGGATCAGAAATCATTTCATCCCATTGTGCAATCCAACCTACTGAACGCGCCATCGCAAAAATCGCGGTGAACATTTCGGTTGGAATCCCTAATGCTCTTAAAACGATGCCTGAGTAGAAATCAACATTCGGGTAAAGTTTGCGTTCAACAAAATACGGATCTTCAAGCGCGATTCGCTCAAGTTCCATCGCTAATTTGAACAATCGGTCATCGTTAAGCTTCAATTCGTCCAATACTTCGTAACAGGTTTCACGCATTAATTTGGCGCGGGGATCGTAATTTTTGTAAACCCGATGCCCAAAGCCCATAAGGCGGAAAGGATCATTTTTATCTTTAGCTTTGGCAACAAATTCGCTAATCCGCGACACATCGCCGATTTGTTCCAACATATTTAATACGGCTTCATTAGCACCACCGTGCGCCGCACCCCATAAACAGGCAATACCCGCAGCAACGCAAGCATAAGGATTGGCACCGCTTGAACCGGCTAAACGGACAGTCGAGGTCGAGGCGTTTTGTTCGTGATCGGCGTGGAGAATTAAAATTCTATCTAAAGCACGCACTAACACTGGATTGGGTAAGTAATCATCACAAGGATCACCCATCATCATCCGCATAAAGTTTTCGGCATAACCGAGTTTACGTTTCGGATAAATAAACGGCATCCCGATGCTGTATTTGTAGCTCATCGCTACCATAGTCGGCATTTTGGCAATCAAGCGAATCGCAGACATATAGCGATCTTCTTTGCTGTTGATGTCCATGACGTCGTGATAGAAAGCCGATAAAGCACCAACAACACCGACTAAAACCGCCATTGGATGCGCGTCACGACGAAAGCCACTGTAAAATTTGCTCAGCTGTTCATGCACCATCACATGTTGGCTGACGGTGGTCACGAAGCCTTTCATTTCCGCGCCATTCGGTAAATCACCGTTCAACAGCAGGTAGCAAACTTCTAAAAAGTCACAGCGTTCGGCTAATTGTTCAATCGGATAACCGCGATATAACAAAACCCCTTGATCACCATCGATATAGGTGATTCTTGAGGTACAACTGGCAGTTGAGGTAAAACCTGGGTCATAAGTAAACAAACCGCTTTGACCATAAAGGCGACGAATATCAATCACATCCGGTCCCATTGAACCGGATAAAATAGGCAGCTCAAACTGCTTGTCTTGATCGTTAAGCGTCAGATTAATTGACTTGCTGTCAGCCATTGAATAGCTCCTAAGGCAGGTTGCATGGATGAATATGTTGCTATTTTATTGCAAAATGGCGC
>CAMCSF010000265.1 GCA_945877625.1 Methylomonas koyamae
CCCATTGGGTGACCATGTCATATGATCGAATAATGGTAAAGAAGCAAAGGCTTTAACTGGGAGTTCTCCCGAATTTAACGGCTGATTTTCGACATAAGCGGGTTTAATTGGTTTAGATTGACAGGCAGTTAATGCCATGAGCATAGTCACAACAAATCTTAATTTCACAAACGATCTCCTTATACTGGTCTGATTTAAAAAATTAATGACACAACTGATTTTTACTACTCGAACGATAATAGTTAAGATTTCTTAAGGCTCTATGAAGACAATAACAGGGATAATACGGATGAGCGGCGACTTTGTAACTTACAAAACCGCCGCCGATGATAGCAGAACTAACTTATCTACCTAACACATCGTCTCTGACGCTTTCCACCAAAGCCGCTGCTTCAGCGATCAAATCAGCAGGGACATTTAACTCTTGTAAGGTTTCGCCTAACAACTCTAACACCACATCAAAATGTGAGTCGTTAAGACCTTTTTTAACCAAGCGGGCATGGCCTTCGCGTAAGCCGCGACCGGTGTATTCATTTGGACCACCGAAAGCTAAACTCATGAAGGCTTTAAGATGTGCCGCTTGTTTAGCCATATCAACGTTTTCAAAAAAACGGTTAACACGGTAATCATCAGCAATTTTTTGATAGAACAAATCAACAGCCGCATTCACCGCTGCTTCACCACCAATACGTTCATACAACGGTGCTTGGTTTTCTTCACTCATAAGATTTCCTCCTCTATTATTTTAATTGTTGAGGCGGCGGCATTTTCAGCAAGCGATTGATACTGCAGATTAACCGACCTCGGCAAGGATGATAACCTTAAATAGTTTTGGCTCAAAACTATTTAAGGTTTAACCAAGGTCGATGGTTTGAGATTTATTGAATAGTTTCTAAACCGCCCATGTAAGGACGTAATGCTTCTGGCACCGTGATGGAACCGTCTTGATTTTGGTAATTTTCCAACACCGCAATCAAGGTACGACCCGCCGCCAAACCAGAACCGTTTAAGGTATGCACCAATTCCGGCTTGCCGGTTTCTGGGTTACGCCAACGGGCTTGCAAGCGACGGGCTTGGAAGTCTTTGAAATTACTGCAAGAAGAAATCTCACGGTATTTTTGCTGCCCTGGCAACCACACTTCTAAATCGTAAGTTTTAGACGATGAGAATCCAGTATCACCAGCGCACAACAACACTTTGCGATAAGGCAGGTTCAACAATTTCAGAATATTTTCAGCATGAGCAGTTAATTCTTCATGCGCTTGGGCTGATTGTTCTGGGGTGACAATTTGTACTATTTCAACTTTTTCAAACTGATGCTGACGAATCATACCGCGCACATCGCTACCATAAGCACCGGCTTCACTACGGAAACAAGGCGAGTGGCAAACATATTTCAACGGCATTTGCTTGGCATCGACGATGACATCGCGAACGATGTTGGTCACCGGCACTTCGGCGGTTGGAATCAGATAAAAAGTCGGGTCGTTTTGCACGGTGAACAAGTCGGCTTCAAACTTTGGCAATTGGCCGGTGCCGCGCAAGCTGTCAGCATTGGCCAAAAACGGTACATACGTTTCTGAATAGCCGTGTTGATTGATGTGCGTGTCTAACATCAACTGAATAATCGCCCGTTGCAGGGTGGCTAATTTGCCGGATAACACCACAAAACGGGCGCTGGCGATTTTCGCGCCTAGCTCAAAATTCATCCCCAGCGGCTCGCCTAAATCAACGTGATCTTTTGGGGTAAAGTCGAAGCTGCGAATCTCACCCCAACGGCTGATTTCAACATTGTCGTCTTCGCTTTTTCCAGCAGGTACCGCTTCATCCAAAATGTTTGGAATGCCTTCCATCAAAGCGTTCAAACTGGTTTGAATTTGATCCAATTCGCTTTCAGCAGTTTTCAACTGGTCGCCCAAATCAGCCACTTGGTCCAATAAAGGTTGAATATCTTCGCCTTTAGCTTTGGCTTGACCAATCGTTTTTGAGCGGGTGTTACGCTCGTTTTGTAAATCCTGAGTTTTAACTTGAATCTCTTTACGGCGATTTTCCAACGCCAAATACGCATCGGCATCAAAGTTAATGCCGCGTCTTTTCAACTGTTGTTGCACCAATTCGAGTTCGCTTCTAAATAAACGAGGGTCTAACATGACAATCCGTCCTGAATTAAAAAAATAAACTAAAACCTAAACCTGCTTGCCCAGCCATAAGCCCAACCACAACGTCGCGCTGCATACAGCGATATTGCTGATAAACACTATCAACATCGCGCTTAAATGGGTTTCAAAAGCATGACCGCTTTCTAACAAGTAAAGAATCAAATATAAACCGGATAAGGTGATAAATATCCCGCATAACACCGTTATCAAAATTGCTCTATGCTCAATGGCAATCGCCAATTTATGCATTAACACCGTAGCAACCAGACCAATCAAAAACGCCCCAATGCCATTGATGATGGTTAAAGCATAAGGAAATGGCCAATCGAAAATTCGCACTGCGCCTTGACCGTACACAAACAAACCGCGCCCAGCCAATAAACCTAACCAAACCGTCAATAAACAGCCCAACACGCTAACCGCAATATTTAAACCGGCTTTACCGATTTGCCCTTGTTCCAATAGATATAAGGTATCCAAAGAAAACGAGGAGAAGGTGGTAAAGCCGCCAAAAATACCAACCAAAATCGCACTACGGTATTCGGCGGCAATGGCGATGCGTTGCAAAATCAAGGTTTCGACCATCAAGCCCATTAAAAACGAGCCAATCAAATTGACGGTTAAAGTACCGTAAGGAAAACCGCGCCCCAGCCACAAGTAGACGCCATTGGACGTTAAATACCTTAAAACCGAGCCAACCGCGCCGCCAAGAGCGACCGCCAAAATTTGTAGCATTAGAATTTAAAAAAGTGTTGGCGATAATGCTTTAGCTCATCAATCGATTCAATAATATCTTCCAAGGCTTGGTGAGCGGTTTGCTTGGTGAAACTGTCTTTCACTTGCGGCGCCCAACGTGCCGCCAGTTCTTTAACGGTCGACACATCAAGATTGCGGTAATGAAAATACGCTTCTAATTGCGGCATGTAACGATACAAAAAGCGACGATCTTGACCAATGCTATTGCCACACATCGGCGAAGTATTGGCTGGCACCCATTGTTGTAAAAATTCGATGGTTTGACGCTCGGCTTCAGCGTCGCTGATAGTTGAAGCTTTCACTCGTTCAATCAAGCCCGATTGACCATGATGGGTTTGATTCCATTCGTCCATCGCCGCTAAAGCGGCATCGGATTGATGCACCGCTAACACAGGCCCTTGCGCCAGAACATTGAGATTTTTATCGGTAATCACCGTGGCAATTTCAATAATCAAATCAGTTTCGGGAATTAATCCGGTCATTTCCAGATCAATCCAGATCAGGTTTTCTGCATTTTGAGCCATTTTTTATCGCTTGATTTATTTAGAGGTTGCGGCAAATTGTAGCATTAGCTAATCTGTATCGCG
>CAMCSF010000266.1 GCA_945877625.1 Methylomonas koyamae
TCACCTAAAGTGTCGCCTTTTTTGACGTTATAAGTCTGTTTAGACGGTTGTTGTGTGGTGCTTGCGCTGGCCACGGATTCAACTGCTTCGCCTTTTAAAGACTGATAAGAGGTTGGAATTAGCAGGGTTTTGCCTTGTGCGACTGTGTCGTCATCTAAGTGATTAACTTGTTTGATTTCGTCGACAGTGGTGTTGTGTTTTTTGGCAATTGAATTCAGATTGTCACGGCCAGTAACGGTATGGTGATTCCATTGCACACGTTCATTATGAGGCAGTTCAGCCAATTTTTCTTTGAAGCTATCAGCTTTGCTGACTGGGATTAATAAGCGGTGCGGACCGGTTGGGTCGGTGCTCCAGCGATTAAAGCCAGGGTTAAGCTTAAATAAGTCGTCGGTTGTAGTTTGCGCCATTTCTGCCGCTTTACCTAAGTCGATTTGTGACTTAATGTCGACTAATTCAAAGTAAGGCTCGTTTGGGAATTTATGTAAATTGACGTTGTATTTTTGCGGATTGGCAAAAATTTTGGCAATTGCTAATAAACGCGGTACATAAGCTGATGTTTCGTTGTTTAAATCTAATGACCAAAAATCAGTCGGTAAGCCGCGGTAGCTGTTTCTATCAACGGCGTTTTTGATGTTGCCTTTGCCGGCATTGTAAGAAGCCAGTGCCAATAACCAATCATTATTAAAGCTTTCGCTAAGTTGTTTTAAAAAGGTGGTGGCGGCTTGGGTCGATTCAACCACATCGCGGCGGCCATCGTACCAGCTGTTTTGTTTTAAACCGTAAAGGCGACCTGTTGGTGGGATGAACTGCCAAAGACCAGAGGCTTGGGCGGGTGATCGGGCATCAGGTCTAAATGCGCTTTCTACTACAGGTAGTAAAGCCATTTCGCCAGGTATGTTTTTGGCTTCAATTTCATTGAGGATGAAATAAAGGTAAGGTTCTGCGCGTTGCTGAACACGAGATAAGTATTCTGGATTTTTTAAATACCAGTTAATTTCTCGGTCAATTCTGGCATTATCGGTTTCAGGTAGAGCATAAAGCGATAGCATACGATCCCAAATCGTGGCATGTTCTTTTGCTGCTGGTTTAGCGGTTTTATCGTTGTTGCCGCGTGTGAATACCGAAAATTTACTGCTGCCAGTGTCAGAAAGTTGGTCTTTATGAGCGGTTTGGCTGCAGCCTGTTACCATTAAAATAGGTAGTAGATAGGACAGATGTCGAACCGATCTTTTAGAAATTGAGCGGGGCATTGTCTTTACTCGCTAAAATAAAAAAACTCGATGCTAACATGCCTTTGGCAAAAAACCAAACAATCCTCCTTCTTTTAGGTTCAGTTGATGAAAAGAGAATTCTTATTTGCTTTGTACCAAACCCCTAGAGGCAAGTTGTTGAAAACTATGGAAGCTCAGTATTTAAAGCGTTCCATCACGGTGAGTTGTAAGCAGCATCAACTGCAAATTGGCGGGCTTGATTGGGAAGCTGATTTTGTCGATTGTTCGCTTTACAGCAATTATGTGATTGTCGATGGCAAAGCTATGGGTTGTCGAAAAGCCTTAAAAGTGAATGCCAAAGCCTTTAGTTTGCCGATTCAAACCGAGTCTATGGATTTGGTGATTCTGCCGCATTTATTAGAGTTCGATGCTCAACGCTTTCAAACCTTACGGGAAGTGAATCGGGTTTTAAAGCCGGGTGGTGAGTTGGTGATGCTGAACTTTAATCCGCTTAGTCTTAGTGTGCGCTTGCAGTCGTTATGGGATAGAAAATTTGCCGATTCTTGGCATACACACTTTATTAGTAGAACCCGAACCTTAGACTGGTTAAAGTTGATGAACTATGAAGTGTTATCCAGTGCTGAGTTTGGTATTGATTCATTTGATATTACTTATGGCAAATTCAAATTTGGCATGCCAGCGTTCTTTTCGATGGCCTATGGGGTTAAAGCATTAAAACGCCAGTATTCGATTATTCCTTTAACTCCCGTTAAACCAATACAAAGCAAAGTCGCTACCGCGAGGGCGATTTTGGAATTAAATAAACATGAGGATCAGCATGGCTGAAAAAGTAGTGATTTATACCGATGGTGCTTGTAAAGGTAATCCCGGTCCGGGTGGGTGGGGTGTGTATTTGCGTTACAAGGCGCATCAGAAAGAAATGTTTGGTGGCGAATTGGAAACTACCAATAACCGCATGGAGTTAATGGCCGCAATCCAAGCTTTGGAAGTATTAAAGCAGTCGTGTGAGGTTGTGTTGCATATTGATTCTAAATACGTGCTGCAAGGGATTACCGAATGGATGGATAACTGGAAAGCGCGTGGCTGGAAAACTGCTGCGAAACAGCCGGTGAAAAATGAAGATTTATGGCGACGTTTGGATACGGCGATTCAACGTCATCAGATTGAGTGGATTTGGGTTAAAGGTCATGCTGGTGATGTCGGTAACGAACGCGCCGATAGTTTGGCTAATCAAGGTGTCGCAGGCTTGCGTCAATAAGTCATGAATTGGTCGGTTTACATGATTCTATGCAGTGACAACAGTTTATACACAGGAATTACCACCGATGTTGCACGTCGCTTTCATCAGCATGCGACTCAAAAAGGCGCTAAATATTTCCGAACGTGTCAGCCGCTTGAGTTGGTATTTGTTGAAGATGGCCACAATCGCAGTACCGCTTCGCAGCGAGAAGTGCAAATAAAAGCCATGAAACGCGATGAAAAATTGCAAATGATAAAAACCTAGCGCTTTACTCGGTAATTAAATGGTACTAAAATGGTGCTCATTACCGAGGGGAGTTGATGTTAAAACTGAGCAAATTAACCGATTATGCGACTGTCATCTTGAGCTATATGGCGAAAGATAACGACCGCTTGCATGGCGCTTTCGAAATCGCCGAAGCTACCGGTATTGCTCAGCCCACCGCCAGCAAAATCCTAAAAATTCTGGTCAAAGCTCAAGTTCTGGCATCAACACGCGGTGCCAAAGGCGGCTACAGCTTAGCGAAATCGCCTGACAGAATCACCGTCGCCAGCGTCATCAGTGCCTTAGAAGGCCCGATTGCCCTCACCGAATGCAGCGTTTCTCACAAAGGTTGCGAACAAGCCAGCGGTTGCCGTATCCAAGGCAACTGGCACGTTATCAATCAACGCGTTTCGCAAGCCCTCGAATCCGTCACCTTGGCTGATATGATTTTGCCCAGCAAACCGCCGCACGAAATCACTATTCCCGTCAGTCGTTTATACCGTTAATCGTTTAGGCCTATGTCAAACAGCGCACAAGAAATCGAAAATCTCATCAGCCAAGAATACAAACAAGGCTTTGTCACCGAACTGGAAGTAGACACCTTTCCACCCGGTTTGGATGAAGACGTGATTCGTCGCTTATCTAAAGTCAAAAACGAGCCAGAATTCATGCTCGAATACCG
>CAMCSF010000267.1 GCA_945877625.1 Methylomonas koyamae
GGTCAACGGCCGCCGCATAGGTAGCTGACGCGATAAATACCAAACCAAGCCTAGCGAAGCCACGACCAGTAAATAAATCAGCGCATCAGTCCATAACACTAACATCAGCTTAACCTCACGCGCGGATCAACTAAGGTGTAGGAAATATCGGTTAACAACAAACCCGCGATGTATAAAACCGAGCCTAAAAACACCATAGAACGGACAATGGCAAAATCTTGGCGATTAATGGCATCGATGGTGTAACTGCCTAAACCCGGGATGCTGAAAAACGATTCCATAATCAAGCTACCCATGAATAACAGCGGTAAAACCACCACCACGCCGGTTAAAATTGGGATCATGGCGTTTTGCAAAACGTGTTTGAACAATACTTGGGTTTCGCTAAGACCTTTGGCACGAGCGGTGCGGACATAGTCTTTTTCGACCTCTTCTAAAAACAAACTCCGATACCAACGTACACCGGAACCAATCCCCGCCACCACGCTAATCATTACGGGCAAAATCAGAAACTTAATCGCTGACCACCCCGAGTCATAACCAGAAATCGGCACCCATTTCAGCAATTTACCAATCAGAAACTGGCCACCGATGATGTAAAACAAGGATGAAATTGACATCAGCATCACTAATAACACGCTGCCACCTAGCTCCAGATAGCTGTTGCGGAATAACACCATGAATAAAGCCAAACTGATATTGACCAACAAACCGACGATTAATGACGGCAACGCCAAGGCCAAACTAGGCCACATCCGCTGTTGAATATCGGCACCGATATTGCGGCCACTGTCTGAAATGCCGAAATCGAATAAAAATAAGTTAATCGATTTCTGGTAAAAGATGGTGGTGGTGAGTTGTTTAGCGCCTTGTTGATCACTATTGAATAACAACGGCAAATCGTAACCGTGTTGATGCTTCCAGTTAGCAATCGCTTGTTCGGTGACCCGCTTTTGCCCTAACTGCATTCGCGCCATGTCATCGGGACTATTGACGACAAAAAACAGCACGAAGGTCAGCACGTTAACTGCCATTAATAAAGGCAAGGCGTAAAGCAAGCGGCGTATCAAATAGTTAATCATTTTGCGTCTCCTGTTGACGACGGCGATAAGCTCGAATCACAGGCCAGACTAAACCCGCCAACACTAAGCCGATCACAATCACTGGCCAAAATTGCGCCTGATTCCATTGTTGGCGTTTTTGCTCTCGATCTTGGCTATCAATGCGGCTGTATTTGAGTCGATTGACAATCATCCGCGCTGGTTTCAAGTTGTGATACCAGCTATGAAACAAAGCGAAGTCTTTCGGGTAATAGCCAAATAACCAAGGTGCATCTTGGCGAACGATGTTTTGCATTTGGTCGATGATTTTTTGCCGTTCAGCGCCATTGGGCATATTACGCATTTGTTCAAATAAGCGATCAAATTGCGGATTAGCATAATTACCGGCGTTTTCGCCGCCTTGTTTGAGCTTGGAATTAGGACCGTAGAGCAGAAAAAAGAAGTTTTCAGGGTCAGGGTAATCAGCATTCCAGCCCCAAACAAATAACTGTGCAGCGCCAGTACGCATTTTTTCTTGGAAGCGGTTGTAGTCGGTGCCACGAATCACTAACTGAATCCCTAGCTTTTCAAACTGCTTGCGATACCAATTCATTAAGGCTCTATCATCAGTGCCTACTGCGGTGGTGTCGAAATACAACAATAAAGCTTCGCCGGTTTTTGGGTCTATGCCGTTCTTATAACCGGCTTCGGCTAGTAATTGCTTGGCTTGTTCGATGGTTTTGCGTTGCGGATGGTCTTTTTGCCAATCGTAGACCACGGAATTGATGCCCACTTCGCCTTCTTGATAACCAAAAATCCCCGGTGGCAATGCGCCTTGTGCGGCAACGCCACGACCGTTGGCAAAAATGGCGATAAATTCTTCGTAATCGACAGCGATAGAAATCGCTTGGCGTAGTTTTCGTGCCCGTTCCGAATCGCTGCCCACCACGTTATCCAGCATATTAAAGCCGAGATAAAACAGTGAAGCCGATACCGAAGTTTGTAGCTGAATCTGTTTTTCCTGCATTAATGGCGTTAATTGCGGATCACCGCTACCGGAGAATTGCACAGCTTGGTCAAAACTATCCGAAGCAATCCCCGATGCATCGTAATAACCTTGTAAAAACTTCGCCCAATAAGGAATGGTTTCTTTTTCCAAGGTATAAACCACGCGCTCGACCAAAGGCAAAGGCTTACCTGCATCGGCTAACCAACCTTTTTGACGATCCCCCTCATCACCATCAGTCGGATAAAAATCAGCGTGGTAATGGGGATTTTTGGCTAATACCATGCGCCGGTTTGGATTATTTTCTTCTAACCAATAAGGGCCGGTACCGACCGGAAACCAATCCAAGCTGATGTTTTTGTTTTTAAGCTCGGTTTGGGCATAAAAAGCATCCGCTTCCCAAGGCATAGGTGCAAAAAACGGCATTGCTAACCAGAATTGAAACTGCGGGTATTGGCCTTTGATGCGAATTTTATATTGATGGGCGTTGATGGCTTCCACGCCGCGCATAGGCTGATTTTTTAATTCAGTAATCGGCAGTTTGGCGCTGCTTTGGGCAAATTCACTAAAGCCATCAATATAGCCCGCCATTAACTCGGCAATGGGCGATTGGATTTTTGGATAGGCTAGGCGTTTGATTTGGTAGACATAATCTTCAGCGGTTAACTCACGGCTTTGTTGCTCGGCAAAATCAGACAGCGTATTAATCCCAGCCAATTGTGTTTGGGTTAATTGATGATAAACAAACTGGCCTTGAGCATTTTGCGTAAAAGCTGGATGCGGTTGATAGCGAATCCCTGGTTTTATATCGATGATGTATTCGCTATAAGCAATCGCCGATTCTGGCGCCGTAGTTGGCAATGGCTGACCTTTTTGATCCAAGAATCGCACAACCGGCATGGTGTTAGCGGTTAAGGGCTGTAATTGATAAGGTCGCTTCAGATAATGGTATTGCAAAGGCGGTTCGTAAATCTGGCCGATAAAGCCATATTCATCACTACTGTAGGCAACAGCAGGATCGAGGTGTTTAGGTCGCTCGGCAAATGATGAATACAATACCGAGTTCTCGACATCCGCTTTGGGATAAGGATTATTCAGTTGCGAAACATCACAGCCAGTTTGCGAAAAGGCAAACAGGGCAATTGATAATATTGAGATTTTATAGGCTGACAAAGTGCTGGACATCATTAGATGGGTCATAGATACTTGCCGCCATTCTACAACAAGCCATTTAATAAAGAGGTAAATCTAATGGGTTTTATGCAAGGTAAACGCGTCCTGATTGTCGGCTTGGCAAGCAATCGCTCTATCGCTTGGGGTATTGCTCAAGCTATGCATCGTCAAGGCGCTGAATTGGCGTTCAGCTATCAAAA
>CAMCSF010000268.1 GCA_945877625.1 Methylomonas koyamae
TTCCAAAAAGACGTTGATTATGTGGTTGCTAACGACCAAGTGATTATCGTTGACGAATTTACTGGTCGTATGATGACTGGACGTCGCTGGTCAGAAGGTTTGCACCAAGCGGTCGAAGCCAAAGAAAACGTCACCATCCAAAACGAAAATCAAACCCTCGCTTCAATTACCTTCCAAAACTACTTCCGTTTGTATAGCAAACTGTCAGGTATGACCGGAACCGCTGATACCGAAGCTTTTGAGTTAAATAAAATCTATGGTTTGGAAGTTGTGGTGATTCCGACTCACAGACCGATGATTCGTAAAGACATGGGCGATTTGGTCTATTTGTCGGCGCGGGAAAAATATCTGGCAGTGATTGAAGACATCAAAGACTGCGTTCAACGTGGTCAGCCGGTGTTAGTCGGTACCACCTCGATTGAAAATTCTGAATTGATTTCATCGTTGTTGAAACAGCAAAACATTGCGCACGAAGTATTAAACGCTAAGCAGCACGAACGCGAAGCGCATATTGTTGAAAACGCGGGTATGCCGGGTGCTGTGACTATCGCTACTAATCTGGCCGGTCGTGGTACTGACATCGTCTTGGGCGGTAACTTAAGTGCTGAATTAGCGGCATTAGGCGACGATGCCTCTGAAGCGGATAAAAACAAAGTGCGCGGTGCTTGGTTAGAGCGTCACGAGCGAGTCATCGCCAGCGGTGGTTTGCATGTGATTGGTTCAGAGCGCCACGAGTCACGCCGTATCGACAACCAGCTACGCGGTCGTTCAGGTCGTCAAGGTGATCCGGGTTCAACCCGTTTCTATTTGTCGCTTGAAGACGATTTGATGCGTATTTTCGCCTCTGAGCGCGTAGCAGGCTTGATGCAAAAATTGGGTATGCAAGAAGGCGAGGCGATTGAGCATCCTTGGGTAACCCGTTCTATCGAAAGCGCACAACGTAAAGTTGAAGGCCGTAACTTTGATATTCGTAAAGAAATTCTGGCTTATGACGACGTTGCCAACGATCAACGTAAAGTGGTTTATGCACAGCGTAACGAATTAATGGCCGCTGACGCGATTGATGACATTATTACCGCGATTCGTGCCGATGTGATTAATGAGGCGATTACCTTGTTCATTCCACCTAAAACCATGGAAGAGCAATGGGACATTCACGGTTTGGAGCAGCAACTTCAGCAAGACTTTAATATCGATTTGCCGTTGGCTGAAATGATGGCTAACGATCGCAAGTTAGACGAAGCTAAATTGCGTCAATTGATTGTGGCTCACGCCGAGCAACAAAGCCTTGAGAAAGAGCAAGCGATTGGTGCCGAAGTGATACGCCACTTCGAAAAATCAGTGATGTTGCAAGTGCTAGACAATAGCTGGAAAGAGCATTTGGCGGCGATGGATCAATTGCGTCAAGGTATTCACTTCCGTGGCTACGCTCAAAAAGATCCTAAACAAGAATACAAACGTGAATCGTTTGAAATGTTCAGTGGCTTGTTAAATCACATCAAATCAGAAGTGGTGATGATTATGGCAAAAGTCCAAGTCAGCCGCGAAGAAGACGTACAAGTGATTGACGAACAACGCCAAGCACCACAAGAACTGCATTTTGAACATGCGGAAGCCCATTCGGCGTTTGAAGAGCAGTTTGAGATAGTCCCCGAGGCGATTATCCCAGAACAGTCAATTCAACAGCCGATGGTTAACGAGTTTGACAAAATCGGCCGCAACGACCCCTGTCCTTGTGGATCGGGTAAGAAATACAAACAATGTCACGGCCAGATCAAATAATTTCTGCGCTGTAATAGTAAAAAAAGGGCTGACTTAGGTTGGCCCTTTTTTATAGGTGTTGAATTAAAATTGCCCTATAATTTGTCCTAATTTAAGTTCAATTTGTGAGGCATTTATGACGAATACCAGCTTTATTTATCAAGTGGTTTCCGATGAAGGTTTTATTGCTGCTAATACCTTAGCCAAGGTTTTGCACATCACTCAAAACGATTTGGCCGAAGTGACCGGTCTATCTCGCGACTCTGTGACTAAAAGCGCTCGCTGTAAAAGTCGCGCCACTCAAGCCAGGTTGAGAGATACCGTTGAAATTATCAATCGAGTCGCTGAATGGTCGGGTGGCGTTGGACGGGCATTTGCTTGGTTTCGCTCGCAACCGTTACCTTCGTTTGGTGACAAAACTGCCGAAGATTTGGTCAAAGAAGGCCGAGCTGAGGCGGTTAAAGCCTATTTGGCTCGGATTGCTGATGGTGGTTACGCTTGACTATCAATATTGGGGGTTTTACCGGCATCGTTTATCGTGCTCATCACCCGATGTGGTCGTATCAACCTATATCGGGCAATGGTGCTAAGCAATACGGCGGGCGATTCAATCCGCGTGGATTGGCAGCGCTTTATCTATCGCTGGATCCAACCACTGCTTGGATGGAAGCGCAGCAAGGTTTTCCCTTTAAACCGCAACCGCTGACCTTAGTGGCTTATCAAGTTAATTGCTCCAGAATTGCTGATCTTAATGATGCAGCGCTTTTGACTTATCTTGGTAGCTCTAGTGACGATTTAGCCTGTGCTTGGGAAGATATGGCAAGCCAACAGCAGCAACAGCCGCCGACTTGGCGATTAGTTGAGCAGTTAAGAGCGCTGGATATGGCTGGGGTTTTGGTGCGTAGTTTTGCGTCGGGTTGCAATAGTGCCAATCAAAATTTGGTGTTATGGGATTGGTCAGATGTAGAGCCAAATGCGGTTAAGGTGATTGATGAATTTGGACGATTACCGAAAACGTCGGCGTCTTGGGGTGTTTAACTGATGTTACGCAACGCTAACAACAGATAGCAAAACTAATTCTACCGCTGCATAACGTCAAAAAACCAACTACCCAATTTAATACCTTTGATTTTGTCATTGCGCAGGAATTCCTTAATCTTTAAGTTAAACAAGGCGTTTAAAGTTAAGTGATCCCTATCGGGATGACAAAACAAAAGTGGCTCAGTCATTTCAAACCATACTTTTCCATAGCTGATCACATTATTTTGCGTTAAAAAGCACAGCGACTGCCTAACATCAGGTGTTTAAGATGTTTTTCAGCTTAAAACTGCACTAATTTAGACTTCACCATGATGAATACTTTTTAACCTCCCCAACTTAGTGCAACCGCACCACTCATAAAATCCGCTTTGGTGCAAATCCACACAATAAGCACTGTTTAAGCCAATAAATCCACGCTTTTGCTATTTGGCACAGCTCTTGCAACAGATAAGGCATGAATACGATGCCTAAAAAAAACTACTTTAACGAAATGCAAGCCGATAGCGGCGCAATCCGAGAAATCTACCAACAGTACTCGCGTTGGTTGGCGGAGGTGCCGCAAGGTACGCTGGAGCGTAAAAGCGCAGAAGCTGAGTTG
>CAMCSF010000269.1 GCA_945877625.1 Methylomonas koyamae
AAAGAAGTTATTTGATTTTAGCTTCTTTGTAGATTACATGTCTGCGAACAACAGGATCAAATTTTTTGATCTCCATTTTTTCAGGCATGGTTTTTTTGTTTTTTGTGGTTGTATAGAAATGGCCAGTGCCTTCTGTAGAAACCAATTTAATTTTGTCACGCATTTTCTAATCTCCTTAAACTTGTTCGCCGCGGCTACGGATATCGGCCAACACAGCATCAATGCCGTTTTTATCGATAATGCGCATACCTTTCGATGATACTCTCAAACGAACCCAACGGTTTTCGGTTTCAACCCAAAATCTGTGGTGGTGCAGATTTGGCGTAAAACGTCTTTTGGTTCTGTTCATTGCGTGTGAAACGTTGTTTCCTGTCACAGGACGTTTTCCTGTTACTTGGCATACTCTGGACATGACTACCTCAGTGCGAGCTTTATAATTCAAATTAGCCGCGCTTTATACCAAAAATTCTTTTTCCGGTAAATAACCAGCTTAAAAATAAATTTGATAGAATTTTGTCATCTTATTCGTTTTCAAATTAAAAACAGGACTTTAATGACTATCAAGCTCGGTATGGTGATGGATCCCATCAGCCAAATCAACATCAAAAAAGACACCAGCTTTGCAATGCTTTTAGAAGCTCAAGCCCGTGGTTGGGAGCTGCATTACATCGAACTTGACGATTTATTTTTGAGCAACGGCCAAGCTTACGCCCGCACCCGCAGCCTAGAAGTACAGCGCGACCCCAACCAATGGCACCGTTTTACCGGCGAACAACAAATCGCCTTATCCGAGCTTGATACCATCATCATGCGCAAGGACCCGCCCTTTAACCAAGAATACATTTACGCCACCTACATTTTGGAACAAGCCGAACGCGAAGGGGTTTACGTCGTCAACAAACCGCAATCGCTCCGTGATGCCAACGAAAAAATGTTCACCGCTTGGTTTCCACAATGCTGCACCGACACTTTAGTTGCTCGCAATCCGCAAAAAATCCGTGATTTTCTTCAGCAACACCAAGAAATCATCCTCAAACCGCTCGACGGCATGGGCGGCGCATCGATTTTTCTAGTCCGCGAAAACGACCCTAACCTCAGCGTGATTTTAGAAACCATGACCGAACACGGCCAACGTTTCATCATGGCGCAAAAATACCTACCGGCCATTAAAGACGGCGACAAACGCATCTTGATGGTCAATGGCGAACCCGTGCCTTATTGCTTAGCGCGGATTCCTTCCAGCGGCGAAAGCCGTGGCAACTTAGCCGCCGGTGGTCGTGGCGAAGGTCGTCCATTAAGTGATCGTGACCGCTGGATTGCTGAACAAGTCGGCCCAACCTTAAAAGCCAAGGGGCTAGTATTTGTCGGCATTGACGTCATCGGCGACTACCTCACCGAAGTCAACGTCACCAGCCCAACTTGCGTACAAGAACTGGATAAACAATTTGGCCTCAACATCAGTGCGCAATTGATGGATCACATCGAAACCCATTTACAAGCATGATCACGGTTTTGACACCCGAATTTAATTCAAACACGGTTCGGAACAACCGATTATTGGCGGCAATCTTAATTGCCGCCGCTGTGCATTGTTTATTGCTATTGATTCGATTCGCACCGCCCGAAGCGCCAAAAAGCAATCAATCAATAGACATTAGCCTGTCTTACACCGCAACCAAACAAGCCCCCAAGCAAGCAAAATTTCTCGGCTCAGAAAACCAACTAGCCAGCAACGATAACGCCCCTCAACCGCGAGCCAATCCAAAACCAGAAAGCTCAGGCTCGCCACAAAAATTATCGACCAGCAGCAAAAAAATCATCAGCCAACCGGAATCGGCTGCGCAAATTGCCAAATCCGCCGACAGCACCAACATCGAAAATCGCCCGCTACTGTCGGCTGATATGTTGCAGCAACAAATCAGCCAAATCGGTGAACGCTATCGCATAAGCCAGCCCAGCGCCCAAGACAGCAAAATCAAATTTGCCAACGCTGTCAGCACTCACAAATACCTTGCCGCCCAATATGTCAAAGACTGGGAAGACAAAGTCGAACGCACTGGCAACTTAAATTACCCCGAAGCCGCCCGCAAACGCGGTGAATCGCAAACATTGACGATGGATGTTGGCATCAATCCCGATGGCAGCATTTATAGTATGCGGATTGTAAAATCCTCGGGTAACCCCGATTTAGATGAAGCCGCCAAACGCATCGTCAAAATGAGCGCCCCGTTTGCCGAATTACCCGCAGAACTACTGCAAGAAGTGAATGTCTTGGTCATTACCCGTGTTTGGAAGTTTTCCGACGAAACCGGCATGACCACCCGTTAGCTAAAATTAGGTATCACCATGATCGAAGCCAGCTATCTGAATAACCAGTTTTTAATTGCCATGCCTAACATGGCCGATCCACATTTCTCGCATACCGTCACCTATCTCTGTCAACACACCGACGATGGCGCATTAGGTATTGTGATTAACCGCCCAACCGGCATGAAATTAGGCGATATTTTTGAACAAATCGGCATCAAAACCGACCTTGAAGAAGTATCCAACACCCCCGTGTTTGCCGGCGGGCCCGTGCAACAAGAACGCGGCTTCGTGATTCACAGCCCTTGCGAACAACATTGGGATTCCAGCATCACCACCGCCGATAACATCACGCTCACCAGTTCCAAAGATGTACTAGAAGCCATCGCCCAAGGCAAAGGCCCGAAAAACTATTTAATCGCCCTCGGTTATGCTGGCTGGAGCAAAGGCCAGTTAGAGCAAGAAATGATCGAAAACACTTGGCTAAACACACCTTGCGGCGAATCCATCATCTACCACACCCCGATTAACGAACGCTGGAACGCCGCTGCCAAACAACTCGGTATCGACATCAACCGCTTAACCACTGGCGCTGGTCATGGTTAAACGCGATCCCTTGGCTGCCAAATTAAGCAGCGATACTTACCTCGGCTTTGACTTTGGCAACAAAAAAATCGGCATCGCCGTCGGCCACGCCACCACGGCTATCGCCAGCCCGTTGCAAACTTTACGCTCGCCCAACCAAGTACCGGATTGGGTCGCCATCGGCAAGTTAATTGAAGAATGGCAACCGCTCGGCTTAGTGGTCGGACTTTCCAAACAGCAAGACGGTTCTGACAACATCGTCACGCCACGAATGCAAAAATTCTGCCGTCAGCTAAATGGCCGTTTTAACCTACCGGTCCATCAAATCGACGAAACCCTCACCACCTTTGCCGCCAAACAATTGTTATTTGATGACCTAAAAGTCAGTGCTGGTAAACTATGGGCTGTTCAAGACCAATTAGCCGCGCAAATCATTTTGCAAAGCTGGTTTAATCAAAATACCTA
>CAMCSF010000270.1 GCA_945877625.1 Methylomonas koyamae
ACCGTATTTAGGCGCTGCCGAGCAGATTGGTGCGATTTTGTTAAAACAGGCTGTACAGGGAGTTGATAACCGCTAGAGCTGTTCTACAAAGTTTTGCATGACTTGCAGAAGATGCTCGCCGCGTTTATCTGCGAGGTCGACAGACACAGTGCCTGAAGGTTTTGAGATAACGGCATCGGCGCCAAGCTTTTTGCAACGCTCAATATTTTTCTCAGCATAAGGATAATCTGGCGCCAATAATGCCGACAATACGATAATCTTGGCTTTGGTTTTAGATCTAGCGATCGATAAGAAATCAAAGCCATCCATTTCAGGCATTTCCAAATCTAACAGAATAAAAGCTAAATCAGGAAAATTAACTAATTGCGCTAAGGCTTTTTTGCCATTATCAGGCGTAGCGACAATGTCGAAGCCATCTAGGCTATTCACATAGGCTCTTAGGACAACTCGCATCATCACAGAGTCATCAACTATCATTATTTGATGCGTCATTAGTATATATTTTGAATAGTAAAATCGGATTGATTGAGCTCACTCAGAGCATGTTCAGTTTTCTTCTGCAAATAGTCAAGCGTATTCCAGTTGATTCCCAAGTACTTGGTCACCTGTTCAGCAAGAGCCAAGGTTTCTTTGTCTATAATCGGACATGGTTTTTCTGACAGCGAATTTTCTATACAAAGCGCTAGATGACCAACCGCAATGATATTTTTGGTTTTACTGGGCACTCGTGTACTTTGATAAATATCGTGATGATGTAGCTTAATCGCATCACGCACGGAATCTGAAAAATTCCATTTTTCGACCAACAATGCACCTACCTCAGCATGACTTACTCCATGACGCTCAATCTCTAGCTCATGTAAAAATTTGTCTGATTTTTTAGCCAAGCTGACTGTTTCCAAATACTCTTCAGCAAATATTTTTTCCATAATGAACATACCGCAATCATGAAAAAGTCCAAATAGATAGGCTTCAGACCGACCACCAACGCCCAAATACTCATTGATAAGTCCCGCCAAGTGAGCAGTTCTGATACAGTGATTCCATAAGGTTTCGAGACTCTCATCGCTAGATAAATTTTCAAATGTAAAGTCAGTCAACAATTTTGAAATATTCTTGGTGCCAAGCAACATCATTGCTTGCCGCACATTGGTACATTTTGGAAGATTATGGTAAATGGAGGCATTGGCTTTTCGTAAAACCTCTGCTGTTAATGCTGGATCATTACTGATGTGGCGGAACAGTAAATCAAACTTATCAAGCGAGCCGATGCTACTATTTTGCAATACATCCATTATTGCAACCATAGTGCCCGGTCTTGGTGGAATGGAGATTTTCTCCATAAAGTCATTCAATTGGGTTGTCAAAGAAATTCCCTTGCATTTCAAATGTTTTATTGGTCTTTTTTACAAAAAACCCACTTTTCTGTAGCAAATTAATATGACATCTTGATGAAAAAATCAACAAAATGGCTTTCATTACAAAGCATTACAGACAAAACACTAGATAAGCCATTGAAAAAATTAAACAATCGTTAATTTGAATTACAAATTATGTTAGATTTTATTTTTGGTTAAATACAGAAAATCACACCCATATCGGTGCCCATCGCCGCAGCCCCGAAAAGCTCTCTCCACCGCATCAAATCAGCTTTTTAAGGCCGACTGTTAAAGGCATCTCGCAGATTAAATCAAAAAATTGATACACTGAATCTACCGAAACTCACTTCCTATCAATTCCATGCGCATCATCTCCGCCAACCTTAACGGTATCCGCTCCGCCACCACTAAAGGCTTTTTAGACTGGTTACAAACCCAAAATGCTGACTTTGTCTGCGTGCAAGAATTGAAAGCGCAAGCCGCTGATATGAGCCCTGCAATGTTGCAACCCGAAGGTTTATTTGGTTATTTCCATTACGCCGAAAAAAAGGGCTATAGCGGGGTTGGCATTTACAGCAAACAACCAGCCGATAAAGTGATCGAAGGCTTGGGATACGCTGATATTGATAGCGAAGGCCGTTATTTAGAAGTTCAGATAGGCAACTTGTCGGTGATTTCCTTGTACTTACCTTCAGGCTCCAGCAGCGAAGAACGTCAAATGATTAAATACAGCGTGATGGAGCGTTTTTATCCGCATTTATCTACATTAATCGCCAGTGGTCGTGATGTGGTGATTTGTGGCGACTGGAATATTGCTCATCAACAAATTGATTTAAAAAACTGGCGCGGCAATCAAAAAAACTCCGGTTTTCTACCTGAAGAACGAGCTTGGATGAGCGAATTGTTTGAAGAACAAGGTTGGGTTGATGTCTATCGCCGCTTACATCCAGACGCGACCGATGCTTGCTATACCTGGTGGAGTAATCGCGGACAGGCTTGGGCAAATAATGTCGGATGGCGAATTGATTACCAAGTCGCCACACCCCATTTCGCCAGCAAAGCATTGGCTACCCGCATTTATAAAGATCAACGTTTCAGCGATCATGCACCATTGATTGTTGATTATTCTGATTAAAGGACAAAATAACGCCCAAAATTGGTGACTAGCCAATCTCCCTCTCAGTTAAAGATGCACCAATTTGAAACACGGAATTGTAATTTGTTTAAAATTGGTGCAAATAACTAAAATAAACACTAAGCGACACCCTATCTCACTAACTTTTAAAACTGGCTTGTTAATTGCATACAATTTAGCAATCTGGCTTAAAACACTGACTGTTGTGTATAAAAAAATCCTCGACCATCTTAATGAAGCTATTCTGTTATTTGACAGAGACTTGCTACTAACCTACATCAATCCAGCCGGAGAAATGCTGTTTGCCGATAGCGCCAAGCATTTGCTTGGCTCGCCAGCACAAAAATTATTTAAGACACCGCAAACCCTGCTTTTAGATGATTTGCTGCACCGACTGAATAGCTACGAACCTTTAGTCGATAGAGAGTTGATTTTAGAACGGGTCAATCAAACCATTACCGTTAATCTAAGCGCTACGCCTCTACAGGAAAACGGTAACTTCAATGAAATTCTGATCGAATTACAACAAGTTGATCGGCATTTACGGATTACTAAAGAAGAACAATTACTCGCCCAGCAAAACACTAGCCGAATGTTGGTTAGAGGCTTGGCGCATGAAATTAAAAATCCTTTAGGCGGCTTGCGTGGTGCAGCGCAATTATTGGATTTGGAATTACAAGACCCTGAATTAAAAGAATATACCCAGATCATCATCGCCGAATCGGATCGCCTACAGGATTTGATGGATAAAATGCTGGGGCCCAACAAACCCGCTCATAAGAATCCACTCAATATTCATGAAGTGTTGGAAAGGGTTAGGCAATTAGTTAG
>CAMCSF010000271.1 GCA_945877625.1 Methylomonas koyamae
GAAATCATTTCCACCGACCAACCACTTTCTTGGACTAAAGTGTCAACGCTTGTTGGGCTGTATGCAATCAATTTCAATAGATTTTGATGCTCTAGGTCAAGCGTTGTCTGATCTAATTGCGACTGACTCTCGATAGATGATTGATTATATTGACCTAATTCCTCAAAAACATCTTCGGCGGTTTCGACTAATTTAGCACCTTGACGAATTAAAGCATTACATCCACGCGCCAAAGGATTGTGAATTGAACCGGGAATCGCAAACACTTCACGATTTTGTTCCAAAGCCAAGCGCGCGGTAATTAAAGAACCGCTCTGTTGCGCCGCCTCAACCACCAACAAACCCACACACAAACCACTAATAATCCGATTCCGACGCGGAAAATGATCGGCTTTCGCATTCGTTCCCAGCGGAAACTCGGAAACCAAAGCTCCATGTTCAGCAATTTCAGTCGCCAATTGTTTATGACTGGCCGGATAAACCCGATCCAAACCAGTGCCAACCACGGCAATGGTACTGCCATTCACATTTAAAGCCCCTTGATGACTAGCCGCATCAATCCCCAAAGCCAAACCACTCGTAATAGTTAAACCTGCCGCCGCCAAAGCCTGAGCAAATTCAATCGCAGTTTTAACTCCAGACGCAGACGGATTACGACTCCCCACCATCGCAATTTGCGGCTCCAGCAACAAACTAACATCGCCTTTCACAAACAAGATCGGCGGCGGATTGCTGATTTCTTTTAACTGCGGCGGATAAGCCTGATCATCAAACGTAATCGCGTAATTATTCGGCTGTTGTAACCAAAGCAAATCTTGCTCAACTTGTTCCCAATCCGGTTTTTGCAGCGCCTCGATAATTTTTTCACTAAAGCCCAAAGCACGCAGATTGGCACTAGAAGTTTCAAACACCTGTTGCGGCTCTAAATGCGCCAACAAACGCTGAATAGTCGCACCACCAACGCCCGGAATTCTAAGCATTGCCAGCCAATATTTAATCTGAGGATTGATTGTCGTTTCCAAAAAGTCAGCCGTTAGAAAAAAGAGGATAGTCGCAACCACCGTGAACGGCAGCCTATTTTAAATCGATAAACAAGTCATTTAACACTCAAAGATAGCGCCAAGCTTAGGCTGAACCAAGCAAATTGCCAATCATTGTTACAGATAACCAGATTCACGCCCGCACCAAAAAGCCCAACTCGCGATTTATGTTACTGTTCAATCCACAACACTTCCCCTTAAATTTAAGGAGCTCAAAATGCCGATTTTTTCCATGGCACTGATTTTTGTGATTGCCTTTTTGTTTGTGATGATGATTCAAATCCAAGTATTTGAAATCGCTTTTGCCAAACTGGGTTTAAGTCCGCAAGCCACTTTGGGGATTTTGCTGGGCTCTTTGTTGGGTAGCGCGATTAATCTGCCGATTTTCAAAATGAAGGCTGAAAATACCGGACATTGGGTCAAAGTCGGTGACAAAAATCCGGTTTGGGAACTGTTCAAACCGGCTCGCGCTGGCTACATCATTGTTGCGATTAACTTGGGCGGTTGCATTATTCCAGTCGGCTTGTGCCTGTATTTTCTATCGCAACAACTGCTCAACCCGACTCATGTTCTGCTTGCCCTCAGCATCATTAGCGCGATTAGCTATAAATTAAGCCGTCCGGTCGCTGGGGTTGGTATCGGGATGCCGATTTTAATCGCGCCTCTCGCTGCTGCTGGTTTGGCACTAATCCTTGACCCCAGCCATGCCGCGCATTTGGCTTATATTAGCGGTGTGCTGGGGGTATTGATTGGGGCTGATATTTTGCATCTGAAAAATATCAACAAACTCGGCGCACCGATTGCTTCTATCGGCGGTGCGGGTAGTTTTGATGGGATTTTTATGACCGGCATTATTGCCGCATTGCTGGCTTAACTAGCCTTTGACCACCGCATAAAACAGCCGTTTGGCAATTTCGGCGGTGGCAATATACAGCGCCACAATGCCCGCCAGCATCGCCAATAACTTTAACGGCAACGGTTCAAAACCGATAAAGCTGGCGATGGGTGTGTATGGCAACGCCAAGGTTAATAACACCACGCTCAAGGTCGCGAATAACAAGGCTTTGCCCGGTCTACTCTTGAAAAACGGCTTACGACTGCGTACCACAAACACAATCAACGCTGCTGAAATTACCGATTCTAAAAACCAGCCAGTGCGGAATTGTTCAACCGAAACGTCCAGCCATAGCAACAGACCAAAGGTCAGGTAATCAAAGATCGAACTCACCAAGCCAAAGGTCATCATAAATTGACGGATAAAATGAATATCCCAGCGCCGTGGCTGAGCAATCATTTCATCGTCTAAATTATCGGAAGCGATGGTCATTTCAGGGAAATCGGTCAGTAAATTGGTCAGCAAAATCTGCTTAGGTAACAGCGGCAAAAACGGCAAGAATAAGGAAGCGCCAGCCATGCTGAACATATTGCCAAAGTTAGCACTGGTCGCCATAAATACATATTTCAAGGTATTGGCAAAGGTAATCCGGCCTTCTTTGACGCCAGCCACTAACACTTGCAGATTCTTTTCTAGCAAGACAATTTGCGCGGTGTCTTTGGCGACATCGGCAGCACTATCAACCGAAATCCCCACATCGGCGGCATGTAAGGCCGAGACATCGTTAATCCCATCGCCCATATAACCGACCACAAATCCGGCCTTTTTCAAGGCCAAAATAATCCGCTCTTTTTGATTTGGCTCGACTTCGGCGAATAAATTAATCTCCGCCACCCGATTCACCAAGGCTTGCTCACTGATTTGGGCAATTTCGGGGCCGGTTAAAATTTTGCTATCCGCCAAACCCAGCTGATGACTAACGGTTTCGGCAACCAAGCGATTGTCGCCAGTGATAATTTTTAAAGTCACACCGAGTTCGCGCAATTGATTAATAGTTTCGATGCAATCGGCTTTTGGCGGGTCGAAAAAGGTTAAAAAGCCTAAAAAACGCATTTGGCTTTCCTGATTTTTATCAATATGGGTTTGATCAACCGCCAAGGGTTTATAAGCCAAGCCCAAGGTGCGTAAACTTTGGCGGCTATAGTTTTGATAGGCTTGCAAAATCCCCGCTTCTGCCTGTTCTATCGCCACTAAACTGCCATCGGGATTTTCGACATGACTGCACACCGCTAAAACATTGGTTAACGCTCCTTTGCTAATCAACAAGGTTTGCTGTTGATCGACCACGCACATACTTAAAATTTTGCGGTGAAAATCGTAGGGAATTTCGTCTAATTTGCGGCTATCGGCTAAATCAAAGCTTTTGAAGGCGCGAATCGCGTTATCGATAGGATTATT
>CAMCSF010000272.1 GCA_945877625.1 Methylomonas koyamae
AGGTTTACCGGTTTTAGAAGCGAAAATCTCCAGCTCGGTGAAAGTCCGTGAATCACATTCTGACTCACAACCACTGATTTACTACGCACCGAATCATAAATTAACTGAAGAATATATTGCTTTGCATACTGAGATAAACCCGTAAATAACGAGGTATAAATAAAAAGGCCTGATCTTTTAAGACAGGCCTTTTATTAGCGATAATTGCACTTACATTGTTCAAGAAAATCAAAGTTAGGTTGTAAACTGACCACTAATAAAGCAAGGATTTAACATTATGGCCGCAATTACCTTTGATACACTCAAGTTTGTAGAAAAACTCAAGGCCGCTGGCATTTCTGACGCACACGCTAAGGCAGAATCAGAAGCTTTACAAGGCGTGTTAGCGGAAACCTTAGATTCACAGTTAACCACCAAAACCGACCTAATTAATCTGGAACGCCGCATAGATGGTATTAACGCCAAAATTGACCAGTTAGACACCCGAATATCAGGCGAATTGAGCTTGTTGAAATGGATGATGGGACTGGTCTTAGGCGGTATTTTGGCGTTGGTGTTAAGGGCGTTTTTTCCGGTATAAGTAATAGAATCAAAGTAATCAGGTATTAGAAGAGAAATGATTCAACAATTTTAATGACTTGAAAATTTTTTATGCCGAAAAACTTATATTTGTAGGGTACGCATCGCGTACCTTGAAGACCATCAAGTAACCAACAGCCTCTGGGTACGCGGTGCGTACCATACGGCTTTGATGAACGCGATCGCCGAAGTTAAAGCCGATCACAACGAAAACCTGCAAGTCGAAGGCATTGTCGTCAACCAATATCAAAAACAAGCCAATTTACCGCGTCAATTAGTCGAAGAATTAATTGCCGAAGGTTTACCTGTATTAGAAGCGAAAATATCCAGCTCGGTGAAAGTCCGTGAATCACATTCTGACTCACAACCACTGATTTACTACGCACCCAATCATAAATTAACTGAAGAATATATTGCTTTACACACTGAGATAAACCCGTAAATAACGAGGTATAAATAAAAAGGCCTGCTTTTTTAAAGTAGGCCTTTTTATTTGGAAACGTTGAGAGCTGGACTATGAGGGTGTGCTGAATAACTTGAAGCGCAGCGTCCGCGAATGATGCGCTCCACTATCGCTATTGAACTTTAATCATAACAGCTTCACCAATGCGGCAATAATAGCAACCTGAGCCAGCATTAAACCGCCAACCCATTTAACAATGTCTACTTTAAGTTCAAGCAGCTCTGTTTTGGTGGTGTTCTTCAAGCTTTCTATTTCACGATGTAAATCGTCTTTGGTAGCCAACTCCCCTTGTGATTTTTTCAACACAGATACCACCGTTTCTGACTGTTTCCGTGTAAAACCACTAATTTCAAGCTCATTAACTAACTCTTGTGTATCAAATGTGATTGTAGCCATCATTAGCTCAGTCAACTTCAACCTAAGCAAAGATAAATCATACCTCAATCCAATCAGCTAAATACCACTATATCTTTAATAAGTAGGTGGCTATAAGTTTCCGGGCATAAAAGACTTACAAGTCATTGACGTTATTGAATCCTTGTTCGGCTAATGCCTGATTACTTTGGTTCGATTACTTATTTACTAATTAAAACTAAATACACGTCTTGACTTTGAATTCTCACTTAAAATACTTACATATATGTTCTTATAAAAAACATTCATTGTGTTATTTTTTACGAATTCATTAAAATTATCAGCCAATTTGTTCGAGGCTTTATCATAAGCGCTTGGCAACGATGCCTTGCCTTTTCTTTCAAGTTCTCCTGAAACTTCTCTTAATAAATCATTTCTTGTCTTATCGCAATTTCCTAACAACTTCTCTTTACAGTGAGAGTCTTCGGCAGTTGTATCAATTCCAACGGGTGTTGATAAATAAAGATTAGGTATTTCAAAAACAAGCGCATCCCCCTCCATATGGTATGTAAGCTCACTTAGCTTAATATGGTATTTATAGTGTGCTTCAAACGAAATATCAAAACTAGCCGAACCAATACATTGTCCAAGTATTTTTTTTGTACATTGTTTACGATCAAATCGCTCATTAGTTACAAGCTCAGCAAGCACATATTCATCAGAGCCATTTAAAGAAATAAATTGACTGACATTGCTTTTATAAGCATCTGAATCAATAAAACCTATGTATCCATTTGACTTCAAAAAATAAATTACTACAATTAAAATTAAACCTAAAATTAAATCTCGTAACTTAATTACCATTTAATCCCCCTTATGTGATTCGTGGTTTTTAATATTGCCATATTTGTTAGCTTGATAAACCCTGTCACCTTTAATTTGATAACCATCCTTATGATATTGCTTATTCCCAAATTTATCAGTTTCGATAATACGACCATTATCTTCAACCGTATACGATGGTAAATGGTACTGAGTGTTACCAAACTTATCTGTTTGATATACCCGCTGCTCTTTTGAAAAACTAACTGTTGAAGAAAAAATTAAAATAAAAAACAAGCAATAAACAAGTTTTTTCAAGAGCCCCTTATTATTGTTATTTTTCATTCAAATACCCCCTCAACTCTTTTTCCATCTCCACCTGCAAACCATCAGGACTAATAATCCGTATATGCGGTATCCAATAACGAACAATGGGAACCACTTGATTGATATGGCCGACCTTGGCCGAAACAATTAAGCCCCCATCCGACAACTCCTTTTCAATCACTTGATTAGCAATCAACTTCCGCCGTTTAAAGTAACCGGCAATTTCAGGGCGAATTTGTAGAACTATTTCCTGTGTTGCTTCGGAAAACCAGATGCCTTCATCTTCAATAATTTGCTTGTCGATCGCAGCGTTCCACTCAAAATGCGAGGTCAGATTTTCCATCTGGTTAATCTTGCTGAGCGAAAAGGATTTTAGTTTTGCACCGTCTAAGGCCATCAAATACCAAATGCCTTTATGGTTAATCAGTTTGTAGGGGGAAACGGTATAGGCTTTATTGCCATCGGTCTTTTTGTAATCAATCGAGATATTTCGCCGCGCAACAATCGCTTTTTCCAGATTGCCAAATAGCCGCTCTTTACCTTTTAAATCTTCGTAATGGTGACCTTTAACCAGTAATGCTGCCTGCACACTGGCGTCGAATATATCGCTTAAAAAATCATCGCCCAGCGAAGGAAATAGGCCTTTGATACCGGCAAGACCGGCAAAACGATCAATATCTTTAGTGCTGAGTTTGCCCAGAAAAGTCGGGTTTAAATGATATTTGCCGTCGGTTTTTTCTAAAGGCAGATAGGCAAAGCGTTCGTTGAGATCGCGCTGAATGGTTCG
>CAMCSF010000273.1 GCA_945877625.1 Methylomonas koyamae
CGTACTGTTTTAAAAATTCCGGCAAGGATATGCCGTGTTGAAATTGAATACGATTCATTGACATGGCGGCTAACCTCTTGAATTTTCACGTTTAGCCCAGTTTACTCTCATCTAGGGTTGATGGCTGAGTTATCTTGCTAATCAGGAATACTTTTGCCTTGGTACAAAATGTTTAACGAACAGGTGGTTGCGCCAATATCCAATAAGGCAATGGTTTGGTGTTTGATGGTATCGGGTAGTTGATCGGCTAATAAAATGAAGGCCCTTTCTAAAGCAAATAGCTCGGTATCAACCACCACAGTTTTCAATCCAGCAAAAGCTAATGCGGTGAC
Source organism: Methylomonas koyamae (assembly GCA_945877625.1). Taxonomy (GTDB): domain Bacteria; phylum Pseudomonadota; class Gammaproteobacteria; order Methylococcales; family Methylomonadaceae; genus Methylomonas; species Methylomonas koyamae_C. The sequence goes on from CAMCSF010000273.1 coordinate 333, forward strand.
TCGCTCTTCAACATTTTCCCGCCTAGACACCACCAGTAAGACATCCAGCAATTGCGGGTTGTTGGCAGAAACACCCTGAATTTCAAAATCAAAATTAACGTCTTTGATTGGGTAAGGAATGTATTCCTCAGCATCGTTAATGATTTGTCGTTCAATTTCGTCCTCGGACAAAATCGCCGGCAATGTAATGATCTTGCTCATCACCGCCGCACCGGATACTGCGACACAAGCGTTTTTAAGCCGAGTTCCTGATAATTTGAGCGCTGTTTTTAACGCCTGCACTATCCATTCAATATCGCAGATGTTTTTATCAACGACCGCTTCTTCAGGCAAAGGCACGACAGCGTAACTTTCTAAACTAAAGCCACCGCTATCACGATTTAACGCCACCAATTTGATTGCCGTTGTGCTAATGTCGATACCTAACATGGCAGACTGATTGTTGCGAAACCAGCTCATCACTTAACCTTTGATTAAACAGTTTTTAGATTCGCGCCACCCAAGGCGAACCAGTAAAAATCAGTATAGTTAAGATTTTTGATTTGCCTACCAAGCAACAGGCAAGAAATTGAAAATGCGGAGAGAGGATTAAATCAGAACAATCACTTTGCGCTAAACAACGCTAAATAGAGAGTGATTTGAAGCAGAGGAGTCGGTCAGGGCAGAATTGCTTTGACCAAGATTTTTGGAAGCTATAAACAAAAACCGCCAGCATTGCTGGCGGATTTAGCACTGCAAATAAAGACTTATTTGCCGAATCTTTTGCGGAATTTATCAACGCGGCCAGATGTATCGACAACACGTTGTTTACCGGTGTAGAAAGGATGGCAAGAAGAACACACCTCAATATGTAAATCTTTTCCATACACGGAGCCGGTTTCAAAAGTATTACCGCAACCGCAAGTTACAGTAATTTGTTTATAGTCAGGATGAATTTCTGGTTTCATAATACTCACATACCCAATCAGGGCTCACATGCTTGAAGATAGCAGCGTATGATACGAGTTCAACGCAATATCTGCAACCGTAAATCGTTAATTTTGCTGACTATTGCCAATAACAGGGCTCTTAATCAAGCAAATCACCAAGATAATCGAGGGCAAACCGATTAGCGTGGAATAAATAAAAAACACTTCGTAGCCAAAATTTGCCGCAAAACTACCGGAAAAACCACCGATTAATTTCGCAGGCAAGGTCATCAAAGAACTAAATAAAGCATACTGGGTAGCGGTATAAGCGCTATTGGTTAAGCTCGACAAATAAGCAATAAACGCCGCTGCAGCAATCCCACCGCTTAAATTATCAGCACTAATCACGCCAGCCAATAAGGTCAAACTCGGCTCTGCTACCGCCATCGCCGCAAATAATAAATTGGTTGCCGCACTAATCACTGCACCCAACAGCAAAGGTTTCATCATGCCAAACCGCGCCACTAAAACACCACCCAGTGATGTACCGACTATCGTCATCACAAAACCAAACAATTTGGTAACATCGGCAATGTCTTTTTTGCTAAAACCCAGCTCTAAATAAAACGGATTCGCCATCACGCCCATCGCTATATCGCTCATTTTATAAACGGCAATCAGCAATAAAATCAACACCGACGTTTTGCCATTACGCTGAAAAAACTCGACAAATGGACTAAGCACCGCATCACTAAACCACTTTAACAAACGGCCAAAGACGCTAGGTGCTTTATTAACCCCAAGCACTGACTCGATTTGTTGCTCTATTAATTTCGCTCGTTGGTCTTCTGGATGTTCGGGCTCGGAAATCAATAAAGTCGTGATAATCCCCACCACCATTGCTGCCGACAAACATTGATAAGCCCATTTCCAACCGACATATTCGGCCAGATACAAAGCCCCTGCGCCAGCAAACAACAAGGCCAGACGATAACCAAACACATAAGCTGCTGCCATTGCCCCTTGATACTTAACCACTACCGCTTCAATCCGGTAAGCATCAATCACAATATCTTGAGTCGCCGAACAAAACGCCACCCAAACCGCCAACAAAGCCACCCACTCTAACTGCTGTTGCAAATCAACCTGACTCATGCCCAACAAGCCCAAGGCAATCCCTAACTGCGCCAACAACATCCAACTGCGCCGCTTACCAAAAAGCCGATACAACAACGGCAAACGCAAGCGATCCACCACTGGCGACCAAAACACTTTGATGGAATAAGCCACGCCAACCAAACTGAAATAGCCAATCACCGACAAAGACACATGTTCGTCAGCAAGCCAAGCAGATAAGGTAGTGGAAACGAGAGAGAAAGGCAGACCGGCTGAAAAGCCTAGAAGAATCATGCCCAGCACGCGCGGCTGGGCATAAATTGAGAAAGCGCTTCTCCAACTGGCGCTGGATTTTTTCATGCGCTTTCCCTTTTATAGCAGGACTAAATCAAATTAACCGTTGATTAAGTAGTGAGTAAAGATACTCGCCGCGTAACCCAAAGCAATGACAGGTGTCCATTTCAAGTGACTGAAGAAAGTGTATTTGTGGTTAGATTGACCCATCAAAGCCACACCAGCCGCTGAACCAACAGAGAACAACGAACCACCTACACCAGCAGTCAAAGTCACCAACAACCATTGATACAAGTCCATATCCAAGTTCATGTTCAATACCGCGAACATCACAGGAATGTTATCAACAATCGCTGAAATCACACCGACCAAGATGTTAGCTGTGGTTGCGCCTAAACCATCATACATAGCGCCAGACAACAACTCTAAGTAACCGATATAACCTAAACCACCGACAGCAAACACAACACCGAAGAAGAACAACAAGGTATCCCACTCAGCTTCTTTGACTTTGTTGAAAATATCAAATTTTGTGCCTTTTTCTACATCAGGATGTTTCACTTTCAAGTAGTAACCGTACAACATCAACACTGACAGACCCAACATCATGCCCATGAAAGGCGG
>CAMCSF010000274.1 GCA_945877625.1 Methylomonas koyamae
TTATCATCAAACAACAGAATAAAGACCATGTAGTCATAAACATCTTGGGCGTTGGTTAGCAAACGGCACATCGATAATGGGCGATTCAAAGCCATTTTGGGATAGTAAAACCGCGCCATACGCATCCAATCATTAGGCTCAAGCAAATCGTGGCTATCGTTGTCGGTTAGGGGTTTCTTTAGAATTGACGGCAAATCCAGATCGCTTTTAGCTTGGTTTGCAATCCGTGAAATCACAACGATGTTATCTGGCGTATAGCCCTGCTGATTATCTATCCGATCGACAGACCAATCAGTGGCGTCATTTTCGGCATAGGTGAAGGGTTTTAAAGTGATAGGACAGACGTCACCTGCTGATTTCAACTGGTGATACAAATCATCGACTGTAATGGTGACTTCTAGGTTTTTGATTAAGGCTCGATCGCGAATGCCTAATAACTTTTTCTCGTAAAGATCAGGGCGTTTTTTGGTGACATTTTGAATACGTGCAGCCTCAAATCCATGTCGAATGGCTGCTCGATAATGAGGCTGGAATCTGGATATGTCTAAAGGTAAGCTGAATCTGTAATGATCAAAACCAATTTCAAATGCTAATGCAGTCATATCCACCTCGCGTTAATGTTAAGAAACTTGTTAGCCATCATTTAGATGATGGAAGCATCTTAGCCATCAATAGCGACATTTTGTGACGCACAAGATAAAAATCTGTTTGTGTAAATAGGCGCATCAAAACAGTGTTGGATGCGCCTTTTTCTATTTAGATCAGCGAATCGCCGGCCATACTTCCCATTTCGAACAGGATGCCATTGGCGACATATTGGCTTGATTAAATCCACCGCCATAACATTTGCCTTGTTGATCTTGTTGGAACCGCGAGTAACCGCCAAAATCAGCGATTCTTGAACCACCCCATAATCCACAAGTGGCGCATATTTTGAACGATCCTGGTAATTTATTTTCAGACATAATGATTCCTTTAGGCTTACGATTAAAAAGATGAGAGCTAATCTTAATAATCATAAGCGACGGATTACGACGTGATATTTGAGTTTATTTACCAGCCAACTATTCCAAGAATGATATTTACTTAGCCTTAGCCATAACATCGACTGCCAGCGCTGCGCCTCTGGCAAAACTTGCCGTGCACCATGCACATCAGCCAAAAACCGCGCTAAATCCTCGAAACCAGTTTGTTTAATTAAGTCTGGGAGCAAGCGATACAAACGCCAGGTTAAAGCGGCTTTGGCTAAAAGCTGTTCCTTAGGGATTTGATCGCCCAACACCTGCCGATACACCCGCCAGATGAAGGCCGAAGGTAGTTGAACATCAATGCCAGCAGCGATGCCTAACGCTTGGTTATGGGCGATGTTTTGTTTAATCCAATGCCCCATACCGTTGTTGTTGACCAAAAACACATCGTTTTCTAAAGGCGGTAAAGGATGGGGGAATTGGTCATAAATGGATAAGATTGGAAATGAGCTAACGGTGTAGACAGTATAAAATCAGCACGTCAAATTGTGACGTAGAAATCCGATAGAGTTGAATGCGGAATATGCAGGAATCGCTTGATGTGGCGTTAACGGGGTAAAAGGTAAGCTGCACCTTCCTTTTACCCCGGGTTAAAAAACTAGATCAACTCCCCCAACCGCGTATCAAACTCAATTTTCCAACGTTGGCCATCGCGACGAGAAACCGCTTGTAACTCTAATGTGCCAATTTCAGTGGCTGCAACTGAGAGATGTACTGGCACGATTTCACCGGCAGCGTGGCCTTCTTCTGGCAGGGTAATTTCGATTTCGTCTAACTCTTCCAGTTCGTCATCTTGCCAATATTCTAAGCGGGTACCAGCTTGATCTTCGCGGCGGGTTTTAGACCCGAAAAACCGGAAACGCACTGGCTCGCCAATCACTAAGCCAAATTCTTCATTCGGCAAATTTTGTTCGGTGCCCTCTTCCATGCCCAATGGCGCGATGCACAAGGCTTCGATTTCCGGCGCCATGCCAGGCACTGCTGGCATCGCGGTTTCAACCCCGACATAGTAAGCAGCCGATGTACCGCCTTTAATTCTGACCCCTTTGCCTTGACGAACAAAACCAAAATAAGCCGCACCACGCGCTACCGCTAAATCTAAATCAGCGCCTTGCAATAATCTTGCCTCGGGGGCTTGTTCAGACTGTAGCCATTGATTCAAGGTTTGCATCAAACGCTCGGACAAGACGCTGGCTTTAAACACCCCACCGTTAAACAACACGCTGGTCGGATGTAAGAAACTGGCTTGTTCTGGCAGATTGATGTCTTTTAAATCATTGGCGGCGCCAATTTGACGCGATAAAAACGCCGCTAAATGGCGAGTAATCGCCGCATCTTGGGCATAAGGCAAACCCGCACTACGCAAACCACTACGCGGCTTAACCGCCGGTCTATCGGCTGCATTCACCACCGGCAAAAAGCCTTCAACTAACACCCGATTGAGTTCTTCACGGTTTAATTCACTGCGTAAAGTGCCGCCGATTAAAGCCGAGCCACGGCTAGCAATCACTAATGGAATCGCATCTACATCAGCTTGGCTGAATAATTTTTCTTTGGCTTCGCGGCAAGCATGGGTTAAGGCTTGAATTTGCCAAGCTTCCAATCGCTTACCAGATTCAGCTTCGATTTTGGCTTTAACGGTGTAAGCCAACGCCAAGTCCATATTGTCGCCACCCAGCAAAATATGGTCACCAACCGCAACTCGGGTTAATTGCAAATTACCGTCATCTTCGGTCACCGCGATTAACGATAAGTCGGTAGTACCACCACCGACGTCAATCACCAAAATCACATCCCCCACTGAAACGTGACTACGCCAATCGCCTTCGCTGTTTTCAATCCAGCTGTATAAAGCCGCTTGTGGTTCTTCTAGCAACACCGCTTGATGCAAGCCGATAGCTCGCGCCGCTTCAACGGTTAATTCACGCGCCGCAGGGTCAAATGAGGCCGGGACAGTGATGGTTAAATCTTGTTGGTTTAACGGATGCTCTGGAAATTGATAATTCCAAGCATCACGCAAATGTTGCAAATAGGCTTTGCTGGCAATAAACGGTGAAATGCGGCTGACATCATCGGGCGCTTCTGAGGGCAAAATCGCTTGTTTGCAATCAACACCGGCATGACATAACCAACTTTTCGCACTAGCAACCAAGCGAATCGGGGTTTTACTGCCTAGATTACGAGCAATATCGCCGACTAAATATTCGGCTTTATTAGTCCAAGGTAAAGCGCTGGCACCTTC
>CAMCSF010000275.1 GCA_945877625.1 Methylomonas koyamae
AGTAGCAATAAAGGTTTTGGTCGATTGGCCATTTATAAACTCCAAAATTTGGTTTTACCGAGATTGATCAAAAAGTCAGGCTATCAAAACAACCGATAGTTATCGTTAATGTATCCTGCGTGAAAAATTGAGGTATTGAACAATAAAGCCCACTCTGTTAGATTTGCGGACCGTTTTGCAATAGTATTTTTGCATTATAACAGTACGAGCCTGCGTCGCAGCCTGAAAAATAACACAGCCCTGCCAATCTTAAAAAACCGTTTTATGGACGCCAAAGAAACAATTCCTTATGACGATTCTGACGTCAATCGTGCTGCACGCTGCCTTAAAGCCATGTCACATCCTTTGCGATTGAAAATCTTGTGTGTACTCGGCACCCAAGCGATCAGCGTTCAAGACATTGTTGAGCAAGTCGGCACCAGCCAAAGCAATATTTCTCAACACTTGGCTATTTTGAGAGACAAAGGCATCCTTGATTTTAAAAAAGAAGCCAATCGGGTTTTCTATTTCATTGATGACCAACGTGTTATTAGCCTAATTCACACGATGCGCGAAGTGTTCTGCGAATCGAATCCTAATTCCCGTTAACCACTAAAAACCAACGCAATGGATCAATATATCGAATTTGCTACAAACCACTACATGCTTGTATTTTCATTGGTATGCGTTATTTTTTTATTAATTCAAGATTTAATTTCAAATTCATTTAATAAATACCAAAGCATATCACCACTAATTGCTGTCACTAAAATGAACGTTGATGACGTTGTCATTATCGACGTTCGTGATTCGCACGAATATCTTAAAAGCCATATTGAAAATGCGATTAATATCCCATTAGCTAGCCTTGAAGAAAAACTGCAATCATTAGCTAAGCATAAACAACATCCTTTGATCGTTAACTGCCAAACTGGTGCAAGATCAGTTTCTGCATGTAAAACCTTAACCAAAGCGGGCTTTGAACAAGTCTATAACCTGCTAGGCGGCATTCAATCTTGGGAAGACAACAAATTGCCAATTAAACATGGCAAAATCAAAGAGTAATCTAAATAGGAAACAATATCATGGCTGAAAACGACCAAAATCAAGAAGCACAAACCAGTGACAAACAATTCGCAATTCAAAAAATTTATACTAAAGATATTTCTTTTGAAACCCCGAATGCACCACAAATTTTCACCCAACAATGGGCACCTTCATTAGATATTAACTTGGGCACTCAAACCCAAACGTTGGAAAATGATATTTATGAAGTGGTTTTATCAGTAACTGCAACTGTCAAAATCGGTGAATCAACTGCCTATTTAGTTGAAGTTAATCAAGCAGGTATTATTTCTGCTTCTGGATTTTCTGACGACGAATTAGGTCCATTGTTGGGTAGCTTTTGCCCAAACATTTTGTTCCCCTATGCACGCGAAGTGATTTCTGATTTAGTTAGCAAAGGCGGCTTCCCACAATTGATTTTGGCACCTGTTAATTTCGATGCTTTGTATGCTCAACACGTACAACAAGCTCAACAAACAGAAACTGCTTCACCTACTCTAAACTAAGCTAGTTATGCCACAATCGATCAGCATTTTGGGCGCAGGTTCTTGGGGGACAGCTCTTGCACTCCAAGCCGCCCGAAATGGCTGTGACACTATGCTGTGGGGACACAACTCACAGCATATTTTCCAAATGCAACAAGCGCGAGAAAATCAGCGTTATCTTCCGGGATTTCAGTTTCCTGATAATTTACACATCACAGACAACTTAGAACAAACGGTCGATTTTAGTCAGCTCATTCTTCTGGTTGTTCCTAGTCACGCGTTTAAAACCACCCTTACCGCAATTCAGCCGTTTTTAAGCCCACATAGCCAAATAGCTTGGGCCAGCAAAGGTTTTGATAGTGAAACTGGCGCCTTAATGAGCCAAGTCAGCCTGTCAATTTTAGGCAGCCATATCAACACAGCGGTTATTTCCGGCCCAACGTTTGCGAAAGAAGTTGCCGCAGGTTTGCCTACAGCGCTCACCATTGCTTCAAACTCAGAGCAATTTGCCAACGATTTAACCAGTCGTTTTCATAACCAATACTTCAGAACCTATACCAGCCAAGACATGATCGGCGTACAAGTCGGCGGAGCTTGCAAAAATGTATTAGCCATAGCGGCTGGAATCGCCGATGGCTTGGGATTAGGTGCCAATACTCGCGCAGCTTTAATTACCCGAGGTTTAAATGAAATCATGCGCTTGGGGATTAAATTGGGCGGTCAGGCAGATACCTTTATGGGACTGACCGGTTTAGGTGATTTGATTTTAACGTGTACCGACAATCAGTCACGTAATCGCCGATTTGGTTTGGCATTGGGGCAAGGTCAAAGCCGACAACAGGCTTTAACCGAGATAGCGCAAGAAGTAGAAGGCATTGGCGCTGCGCGTGAGGCCTATCAGTTATCTAAACATCATCAAGTTGAAATGCCGATCACCGAACAGGTTTACAAAGTCTTATTTGAAAACCTGGATCCCAAATTAGCCGTGCAAAACCTTTTGGCGCGCGATCAAAAACCGGAAAACTAGACGCTGTTGATGCGTTTGGCTTAACCGCCAAATAATTGATGGTCAATCAAATCGCACAAACAATGCGAAATCAGTAAATGCACTTCCTGAATTCTTGCGGTTGACCAAGAAGGCACTCGTACTTCAATATCAGACTCTCTCAAAGCGACCGCTAACGCGCCACCGTCTTTGCCGCTTAAAGCAATCACCGTCATATCCTTTTCATGAGCAACTTTGGCGGCTTTGACCAAGTTTGCTGAATTGCCACTGCTGGTATAAATCAACAAAATGTCACCCGACTGACCGAGCGCTCTCAATTGCTTAGCGAAAATCTCATCGTAGTGGTAATCGTTGGCAATCGAAGTAATGGTCGAAGTATCGGTACTTAATGCAATCGCCGGTAAAGCCGGACGTTCGCGTTCAAAACGATTCAACATTTCCGATGAAAAATGCTGGGCATCGCCTGCCGAACCACCGTTGCCACAAGTTAAGACTTTTTTATCATTAACCAAGGCTTCTACAATTTTTTGTGAAGCGAATTCAATCAACTCACACAAGCTGGCCATGGCATCCTGTTTGGTTTGGATGCTGTCTGAAAAGTGGTTGATGATGCGATCTTGTAAGCTCATAAATTAAGTTTGAAATGCGTTTTTAATCCAATTAAGGCGATTATCGCCCGACACTGTCACCACATCAAAACGAATTGGCAGATGATATAAATTATTAGCGGCCAA
>CAMCSF010000276.1 GCA_945877625.1 Methylomonas koyamae
TCCATTTCCACCAACATCATTTCCGGTAATTCCAAGCTGATTTGCCCAAGTGTCCCTGCTCGCAATTCAGTTAAAAACAGCTTCGCGGCTTTATCCATATCAACTTGTTTCCCCGCTCGCAAACAACCACGCCGTCTGCCAATTGCTTCCAATAACGCTGTCGATTCAGTCGGCATATCGTCTAGCTGATAGCGTTTTTGCACTAACTCTGGATAGGCTTTAATCAAGTAATCCAAGGCAAATAAAGCAATATCATCATGCTGAAAAGCAGTGTCTTTAATCGCCCCAGTCACCGCCAAACGATAACCGCCATGACGATTTTCCAGATTCGGCCACAACACCCCCGGCGTGTCCGACAAAATAATATTGTTTCTTAAATTAATCTTCTGCTGCTGCTTGGTCACCGCCGGTTCGTTACCGGTTTTAGCAATAATCCGCCCCGCTAAGATATTGATAATGGTGGATTTGCCGACATTAGGAATCCCCATAATCATGGTGCGAATCACTTTATTGGCTTCGGTTTTTTCCGGCAGCATTCGCGCACATAAATCGATGATTTGTTTGATTTTCTCTGGCTGTTGAGTAGTCACCGCCAAGGTTTTAACTCCTTGTTCCAGCTCCAAAAAATCTTGCCATTTTTTAGTGACTTCGGGATCGGCTAAATCGGTTTTAGTCAGCACTCGAATCACCGGTTTATCGCCGCGCAAACTGGCCAACATCGGATTTTGGCTACTGTAAGGAATACGGGCATCGAGGATTTCGATGAGCAGGTCAATTTCAGGCAAGGCGTATTTAATCTCTTTACTGGCCTTGTGCATATGACCGGGGAACCACTGAATCTGCATGGTGTTGCTATCTCTTATTTAAAAACAGCAACCATTTTACCGCAGCCAGCAAACTGAGATTCAGATCACTTCGATCGTAGGCTGCATTCACGAAAGCAATGCACCATTGACTTCAAAGTTGCGGTGGTTCGCTATCGCTGAACCACCCTACGCTAGATAACACCCCCGCTTTAATGATTAGGCTCTAAAATAGCGCCAAAAACCTCACGCCAGCTTATGAACATCATTTTTATCCATCAAAATTTCCCCGGCCAATTTCGCCATATCGCTGCCGAACTAGCGCGTTCACCGCACAATAAAGTAGTGTCGATTTGCCAAGCCCACGCCCCAAAAATGCAAGGCATTGATAGCGTGGTGTATACCCCAGCCAAACCCGCCGCTAACTCGGTGCACCCTTATCTGGAATCAACTCAGCTTTATGTTTTAAACGGCCAAGCCATCGTCAGCGCGTTGTTGAAGTTAAAACAAAACCAGTTTCAACCCGATGTGATCGTAGTGCATACCGGCTGGGGTGAGGCTTTGTTTATTAAAGAAGTGTTTGCCGATACGCCGTTGATTGGCTTTTTTGAATTTTTCTATCACACCCAAGGCGCCGACTGCGGTTTTGACCCCGAACAACCGTTATCGTTAGATAGCAAATTACGGATTAGAACCCGCAACAGTATTCATTTACTTTCGCTACACGCTGCCGACTTAGGCATCAGCCCAACCCAATGGCAACGCAGCGTTTTCCCCAATGAATACCAACCCAAACTGCACTTAATCCACGAAGGCATCAATGTCGATGCGGCGGTTGCCGACCCACAAGCCAGCATTCAACTCAGCCGCGGCGTCACCCTAAGCCGCCAAGATGAAGTGATTACTTTTGTTTCGAGAAACTTAGAGCCTTATCGCGGCTTTCATATTTTCATGCGTAGCGTCGAGGAAATCTGTCAACGCCGCCCCAATGCCCATATTGTGATTGTTGGCGGTGACGATGTGAGCTACGGCGCACGTTTGCCGAACGGTCAAAGCTATCGGCAAAAGCTGTTATCGGAAGTCAAAATCGACCTCAGCCGCGTGCATTTTCTCGGCAAAATCCCTTATCAGCATTATCTAAAAGTGCTGCAAATTTCCTCAGCGCATATTTATTTAACCGTGCCTTTTGTTTTGTCTTGGTCGATGCTAGAATCGATGTCGGCAGAATGTTTGGTGATAGGCTCCGACACACCGCCAGTGCGGGAAGTAATACGCCATCAGGAAAATGGTTTGTTAGTCGATTTTTTCTCACCAACTGCGATTGCTGATAGCGTTGACTACGCGCTTGATCATCCCGACCAAATGCTGAAACTACGCAAAGCGGCGCGGCAAACCGTGTTAGAAAACTACACGCATGGCAATGGTATCGCTGCTTATAAAACCTTGTTAACTGAAGTGACTGGAATAGCGTGTTAGTTAAAACTGATATCTAGTTTCTATCACCTGATGATCTTCATCAAGCGCACGAAGATTGCAATTAGGAAACTGCCTTTTCAAGTCGTTCAACTTTTTTGAAACCTCGTCAATACTCACCTCAATATGTAAGGTGATTGCTTGCCAAGGCCGACCTTGATCTTGATATTCAAATTTTATATTCATGATTTGCTTATCTAAATAACAGTGCGAGGTTGCTAGTGGACCCTGCTAGATGCGCTCAAGAGGAAATACGATTTTAGACATAACCACCAACAACCTCGATTGCTAGGCTACCTCGGTTAAATGCTTCGTCAATCGGAATTCAAGATTGAAGAGCGCTAATCTGGGGTTGTGATTTCAAAAATTCACGGTAAGTTTCTAACTGTTATACGTTCCTAAAATAAAAACGCCGAGGTGAACCATGTTTAGAATGTTACTTGAATTAGTAATGGTGTTTGGGCTGCTGGGCGGCCTGTTTTTTGTCAGCAAACAACTGGCCAAAGAGAGTCGCGCCAATCGAGCGCAAATAAGACAGTATCCGGAAGATGATTAAACCTAAAGACTGCATTTATCGTTCCTACCCAACGTAGGAACGATGCCAAACTCGGGTAAAAAAGCTAATTAAGCTAGTTCACTATTCTTCTCAAACCGCCCATACCTTAACAATATCGCAGGCAACAACAGCAAATTCAGCAAAGTTGATGATGCCAAGCCACCAACGATAATCGCTGCCATTGGCCCCATGATTTCACGACCGGGATTGTCGCTATTAAAGGCAATCGGCAGCATCGCCAACGCCGTCACCAGCGCGGTCATTAAAATCGACGGTAAACGCTCTTGAGCACCGCGCAAAGCGGTTGCTAACGACCATTGCTGACCTTCGTGATCGACTAAATGTTGATAATGGGAAATCAGCATAATACTGTTACGAACCGTAATGCCAAATAAGGTAACAAACCCGACAAACGAACCAATTGA
>CAMCSF010000277.1 GCA_945877625.1 Methylomonas koyamae
GCTGGCGGATTTAGCACTGCAAATAAAGACTTATTTGCCGAATCTTTTACGGAATTTATCAACGCGGCCAGATGTATCGACAACACGTTGTTTACCGGTGTAGAAAGGATGGCAAGAAGAACACACCTCAATATGTAAATCTTTTCCATACACGGAGCCGGTTTCAAAAGCATTACCGCAACCGCAAGTTACAGTAATTTGTTTATATTCAGGATGAATTTCTGGTTTCATAATACTCACATACCCAATTAGGGCTCACATGCTTGAAGATAGCCGCCTATGATACGAGTTCAACTCGATCTCTGCAACCGTAAATCGTTAATTTTGCTGACTATTGCCAATAACAGGGGTTTTAATCAGGCAAATCACCAAGATAATCGAGGGTAAACCGATCAGCGTGGAATAAATAAAAAACACTTCATAGCCAAAATTTGCCGCAAAACTACCGGAAAAACCACCGATTAATTTCGCAGGCAAAGTCATTAAAGAACTGAACAAAGCATATTGGGTAGCGGTATAAGCGCTATTGGTTAAGCTCGACAAATAAGCAATAAACGCCGCCGCTGCAATCCCACCGCTTAAATTATCAGCACTAATCACTCCGGCTAATAACGTCAAACTCGGCTCAGCCACCGCCATCGCCGCAAATAGCAAATTGGTTGCCGCACTAATCACCGCCCCCAATAGCAAAGGCTTCATCATTCCAAACCGTGCCACTAAAACACCGCCCAGTGATGTACCAACTATCGTCATCACAAAACCAAACAGCTTAGTAACATCGGCAATGTCTTTTTTGCTAAAACCCAGCTCTAAATAAAATGGATTAGCCATCACGCCCATCGCTATATCGCTCATTTTGTAAACGGCAATCAGCAATAAAATCAATACCGAAGTTTTGCCATTACGCTGAAAAAACTCCACAAACGGACTAACCACCGCATCACTAAACCACTTCAACAAACGTCCAAACCAGCTAGGCGCTTTATCAACCCCAAGCACAGACTCGATTTGTTGCTCTATTAATTTTGCTCGCTGATCTTCTTGATGTTCCGGTTCAGAAATCAATAAGGTAGTAACAATCCCCACCACCATTGCCGCCGACAAACATTGATAAGCCCATTTCCAACCGACATATTCAGCCAGATACAAAGCACCAGCACCAGCAAACAACAGAGCCAGCCGGTAGCCAAATACATAAGCCGCAGCCATTGCGCCTTGATACTTAACCACTACCGCCTCAATCCGGTAAGCATCAATGACAATATCTTGAGTCGCCGAACAAAACGCCACCCAAACCGCCAACAAAGCAACCCACTCTAACTGTTGCTGCAGATCAACCTGACTCATGCCCAACAAGCCCAAAGCAATCCCTAACTGCGCCAATAACATCCAACTGCGCCGTTTACCAAAAATTCGATACAACAACGGCAAGCGCAAGCGATCAACCACTGGCGACCAAAACACTTTGATGGAATAAGCAACACCAACCAAACTGAAATAGCCAATCACCGACAAAGACACGTGTTCGTCAGCAAGCCAAGCAGATAAGGTAGTAGAAACGAGGGAAAAAGGCAGACCGGCTGAAAAGCCTAGAAGAATCATGCCCAGCACACGCGGCTGGGCATAAATTGAGAAAGCGCTTCTCCAACTGGCGCTGGATTTTTTCATGCGCTTTCCCTTTTATAGCAGGACTAAATCAAATTAACCGTTGATTAAGTAGTGAGTAAAAATACTCGCACCGTAACCCAAGGCAATCACAGGTGTCCATTTCAAGTGACTGAAGAAAGTGTATTTGTGGTTAGATTGACCCATCAAAGCCACACCAGCCGCTGAACCGACAGAGAACAACGAACCACCAACGCCCGCAGTCAAAGTCACCAACAACCATTGATACAAGTCCATATCCAAGTTCATGTTCAATACCGCAAACATCACAGGAATATTATCAACAATCGCCGAAATCACACCGACCAAGATGTTAGCTGTCGTTGCACCTAAACCATCGTACATCGCGCCAGACAACAACTCTAGGTAACCGATATAACCTAAACCACCCACAGCAAACACAACACCGAAGAAGAACAACAAAGTATCCCACTCAGCTTCTTTGACTTTGTTGAAAATATCAAATTTTGTGCCTTTTTCTAAATCAGGATGTTTCACTTTCAAGTAGTAACCGTACAACATCAACACAGACAGACCCAACATCATGCCCATGAAAGGCGGCAAATGTAAGAACTGTTTGAAGCTGACTGCAAACATAATGGTCACTAAAAACAAAGCGCAAATTTGGAATGCACCTGGCTTCAATTTAACCGCTGCTTCATCAGTTGCTAAAGGCTGACCGTCTGGCACAGCTTGCGCCATAAAGAAAGCAGGCACAACGAAATTAACTACTGAAGGGATAAACAATTTGAAGAAATCAAAGAATTCCGCATAACCCGCTTGCCACACCATCAAAGTAGTAATGTCACCAAATGGGCAGAAAGCGCCACCTGCGTTAGCCGCGATAACCAAGTTAACGAAACCGATTGAAACGAATTTCTCGTTATCAGAACCTACCGCCATAACCACAGCGCCGACCAATAAAGCCGAAGTCAAGTTATCAGCAACCGCAGACAAGAAGAAAGTGATGATACCGGTGATCCAAAACAATTTTTTGTAACCAAACTGTTTTCTAATCATCCAAGAACGTAAAGCTTCAAACACATTACGCTCAGCCATTGAGTTGATATAGGTCATCGCAACCAACAAGAACAGCATCAATTCTGCGTATTCTTTTAAGTCATGCTCAAAAGCTTTGTGCAATTCGTCGCTAGGCACGCCCGCTTCACTTGCCAAAACCGCCACATGCGCCCAAATCACCGCAGCAGCGAAAATAACCGGCTTAGATTTACGCATGTGGGTAAATTCTTCGGTCATTACAAAACCGTAAGCAACCAAGAAAATCAACACGGTATAGATACCGCGCTCAGTTCCGGTCAAACCCAAATTATGAAACTCTTCAGCCATAGCCAGTTCCGGCAAAAACAACAAGCCGGCAAAAATTAACATCAAGCGCAACAAGGCAACCCCCTTCCCAAATACAAAAAAATATCAAATTATAGTTGTTATAAACCAAAATAAATCAGCACGATATGGTATCACCAGACAATATTTTTTGTCATTTAATCCCTGCCAGTATATTATCCTGAGCCCAATTAATTCGGCGACAGGACACCGCAAACTCCAATGTACCAATACACCG
>CAMCSF010000278.1 GCA_945877625.1 Methylomonas koyamae
ATTTCACCCTTAAGTTCGCCCTCAGCTTTATAAGCAAGCGCCCATTCTTCAAGTCGTTCTGACAGCATAATTTTGATCTCCTGCAAATCATCTAATTCGGGAAGTACGATACCGTAATTGGCTTTTCGCATCAATGTAGCCCGTAACCACAGGGCAAACATCCGCCGTAAATCAGCTCGGTCAGTTAGCCAATCGTTAAGTGAGTTGATTAATTGGCTAATGGATTCTGGATTAGCCGCGTGTTCCAATCTAAACACAGCAGCAACTAGATTGTTAATAGTCGATAGTTCGGCATCGCTATAAGTATTTTCAGCAATCAACAGATACTTTAATTTGGGTTTAAATTGCTCAACCAGACCCGGTACAGCTGGAATCAACTCGGCAATATCGCTTGCCGCTGTCCAGCGTTGATCGCCGTTGTACAAAACTATAGGCAATACCGGCGGCAAGCGACCATCGTTTAATACCTCGTTGCGTTTCAGCAAGTCTTGGTAAAGCAAACCCACATAGACCATGATTCTAAGTGCCATATATTTATCGACACTGCTTTGAAACTCTAACAGCAAGTACAGATAAAGCCATTCGCCACCGACCTTAACTCGCCAGACAATATCATCTTCTCGTTGTTGAAAATCGTCGCTGACATAGTGGCCGGGGACTTTTTCCAAAGTGCTGTAATCTAGGCTGTGCAACCAATCATCAGGAATAAAGCCGATAATCAAGTCGCGGACTAATTCTGGATTGGAAAACAGAAATTTATAACTGCTATCGTGGTTTGTGGTCATCAGGGCTGTGTTTCCATTCCGATTTGCTTGAGTCGCTTGGGGTTAAATGACTGCATGTTTGTTCAAATATAGAATACAGACTGGGGCTTTCAAGCTAATCAGGATCTTTGTTGCCGTTGAGTTTTTAAATGGGTGGTGAATATCAAGCTAATCCAGCGAGTGAGCGGAAATAGTTCGCGGTGCTTAAATCAGCAAGATAAGCTGGTACTATAGCCACCTTTTTTGATTCAGCAGTTTCAGGAGTTTTGGTTTGACACAGGTTCAGGATATTACCAGTCCAATGACGGCGATGGAGAAGCGGGCAACGGTTTCGCTGGCTAGTATTTATGCTTTGCGGATGTTGGGTTTGTTCATGTTGTTGCCGGTGTTGTCGTTGTTTACCGAGCAAATGCCGGGTTCTACGCCTAAGTTAGTCGGTTTGACGATGGGCATTTACGGTCTGACTCAGGCGGTGTTGCAAATCCCGTTTGGTTTGTTATCCGACCGCTTTAGCCGCAAGTCCATCATTATTATTGGTTTGGTGTTGTTTGTGTTTGGTAGCGTGGTTGCTGCTTTATCGACTGATATTTACGGTGTGTTGATTGGTCGAGCTTTGCAAGGTTGTGGCGCGGTTTCGGCGGCGGTGATGGCTTTGTTGGCGGATTTAACGCAAGAAGTGCATCGCACCAAAGCGATGGCGACCATTGGTGCCAGTATTGGCGTTTCCTTTGGCGTCGCGATTACCTTAGGCCCTATCATTGCTGACCATTTTGGCATTAGCGGCATTTTTTGGATGATTGCGATTTTGGCGGCATTGGCGATTTTGGTGGTGCTGTTTGTGGTGCCTAATCCGCAAAAAATTACCACGCATCGTGAAGCCGAATATATTCCCTCTGAATTAGGCACCGTCATTAAAAACCCCGATTTGCTCCGTCTTAACTACGGCATTTTTGCCCTGCATTTAATCTTGATGGCTAGTTTCGTAGTGGTGCCATTGTTGATGCGTGACGCTGGTTTGCAGGGCGGTAGTCATTGGATGGTGTATTTGCCGGTGTTGATTACTTCGATGGCGATGATCATTCCGTTCGTGATTATTGCCGAGAAAAAACGCCAGATGAAAAAGGTGTTTTTGGGGGCGATTGCGGTATTGATGATTGCTAACTGTGGTTTTGTACTGTTTCACGGTCAATTAATCGGCTTGATTGCTTGTTTGTGGCTATTTTTCTGCGGCTTTAACTTGCTAGAAGCGACTTTACCTTCTTTAATTTCTAAAACCGCACCAGGCGATTTAAAAGGCACGGCCATGGGGATTTACTCCAGTGCTCAGTTTATCGGTGCGTTTTTAGGCGGCGCTAGTGGCGGTTGGTTGTACGGTGAATTCGGTGCGACGGCGGTGTTTGTGTTTTCAGCGGCGATTGCAGCGAGTTGGATTTTGATTGCCTTGTTCATGTCACCACCGCGCTATGTAGCGAATTTATTGTTGTCATTAGAACAAGTTAAACCAGAGCAAGCCGCTGAGTTTTCTAAGCAATTATTAGCGATTAACGGTGTTGAAGAAGTACGGATGCATTTTGAAGAAAAGGCGGCGTATTTAAAGGTCGATAATCAAAAGCTGGATAAAAATCAATTGGGTTTATTTTTAAAGCAATGGTAGTTGTTTACTGTTTTAATCCAGTAAACTCAGACCATTGCTAAATTTAATAAGGAGATATGCATGTTGAACAAAGTGATGTTGATTGGTCGTTTAGGCGCTGATCCAGAAGTACGTTATATGCCAAGCGGTGATGCGATTACCACTATTCGTTTGGCAACCAGTCGTCGTTGGCGAGATAGAAACACTAACGAGCGCAAAGAAGAAACCGAATGGCATCGCGTGGTGTTTTTTGGTGGTTTGGCAAAAATTGCTGGCGAGTATTTGAAAAAAGGCAGCCAAGCCTATGTTGAAGGCCGTATCCGTACCCAAAAATGGCAAGGTCAGGACGGTCAGGATCGTTACACCACTGAGATTGTTGCGGATGAAATGCATATGTTAGATGCGCGTAGTGGCGGTACCGCTAACTATGGCGATAACAACACACCACCCGCCAGCAGCTATGAAAATCGTCCATCTGCACCAGCAGCAGGACCACAATCTGCCCCAGCTTCTTTTGACGATTTTGATGATGATATTCCATTCTAAATTGAACGCTTAATAGCCAAGCCAAACCCAGTAAGATTGGTGCTTATTGGGTTTTTTTATGTCGGTTGATAAATAAGCTTTCCTAATTACCCATAACCCTCAGCCAATTTGAGTAAACGGCCTGGCATTGGAGGGGTATTGGCGGCAACGATGAGGAACTGCGGCATGATAGTCTGCAGATCGAATCTGCGATTAAAGCGATAACAAAACTCGGCGAGATAGCGGG
>CAMCSF010000279.1 GCA_945877625.1 Methylomonas koyamae
GTTGATTTAAAAAAACGCTGACTCAAAATAGTTTAAGATGTTGTTGAGTTATAGGTTGACAATCATAGCATCCAGACAGATAATTCACCGTTTCCAAATTAACCTAAGAAGACTGATAGACTATGGCTAATTCACCACAAGCTAAAAAAAGAGCACGTCAGGCCGAGAACAGCCGTATTCGCAATGCCGGACAGCGTAGCAACTTGCGTACTTTCGTCAAGAAAGTCATCGCCGCTGTAAGAGCAGGCGATAAAGAACAAGCTCAAGCAGCATTCAAAACTGCTGTTCCTGTTATTGACTCAGCGGTCAATAAAGGCATTATTCATAAAAATAAAGCCGCTCGTAGCAAAAGCAGACTGAACAGCAGATTGCGCGCGATGGCTTAATTCGGTTATATCGAATTCTAAAAAAAGCCGCTGTAGTTTAAAGCTACAGCGGCTTTTTTATTGCTTGTTGGTTTGTCTGCGGCGCTAAACACACCGCACACCAATCATCAAGCCAATAAATTTACCAAAATCTGTTGATAAATCTGCGTCAAGGTTTCTAAATCATCTAAGCCAATATGCTCATTGACTTTATGAATACTGGCATTTAACGGCCCAAGCTCAATAACCTGTGCGCCGGTTGGGGCAATAAAACGACCATCGGAAGTGCCACCGCCAGTATCGTCCAAAGTTTCAAAACCACAAACCGATTGAATCGCGGCATGAGTGGCATCAATCAACGCACCTTGTGAGGTTAAAAATGGATTGCCGGATAAACGCCATTCGACAGCATATTTGAAACCATATTGGTCCAAAATTGCATGGGTACGGGCTTTAATGATTGCCTCATCCAATTCGGTTGAAAAGCGTAGATTAAACTGCACTTCAACTAGCCCAGGAATAATATTCTCTGCGCCGGTGCCGCCATTAATATTTGATACTTGTAAGCGTGTCGGTGGGAAAAACGCATTGCCATGATCCCAAACTTCTTCGGTTAACGCTTTTAACGCCGGCGCAAGGGTATGAATCGGGTTTTCGGCTAATTCGGGATAAGCGACATGACCTTGAATCCCGAACACGGTCAACTTGGCGCATAAAGAACCACGACGCCCAACCCGAATCACATCGCCAATTTTTTTATCGCTCGACGGCTCGCCAACTAAACACCAATCAATTTTTTCCTGACGCTGTTCCAACACTTCAACCACTTTCACGACACCATGCGTGGCGATGCCTTCTTCATCGCTAGTCATCATCACTGCAATTGAGCCTTGATGATCTGGATGCTCAGCGACAAAGCGCTCAACCGCCGTAATAAATGCCGCAATCCCGCCTTTCATATCCGCCGCACCGCGACCGTATAACTGACCATCACGAATCGTCGGCTCGAACGGTGGCGAATCCCAAGCCGCTAATGGCCCAGTCGGTACCACGTCGGTATGTCCTAAAAAGACAAATAACGGGGTTTGTTGACCACGACGCAGCCAAAGATTTTGAGTATCGGCAAAGTTTAAACGCTCATCGCTAAAGCCAATTTTGCTTAAACGCTGTGCCAATAAATCCTGACAGCCGCCATCAACAGGAGTCACCGATTCGCGACGAATCAGCTCTTCTAAAAGTGCAAGGGTTTCGCTCATACTAGGGTTTGGTATAAATCAGAACTAAAGCCAACCAGCCATTGCTCGCCGGTATTGAGAATCGGGCGCTTAATTAAAGTCGGTACATCCAACATTAATTGCCGCGCTTTTTCGGGGGTTAAATCGTGTTTTTGCTCATCGCTGAGTTGTCGCCAACTGGTGCTGCGTTGGTTTAACAGCGCATCCACGCCTACAGCGTCGATTAGGGTTTGCAATAAAGCGACATCCAAGCCATCGACGCGATAGTCATGAAAACGATAGGCAATTTGCCCGTGCTCTAAAAAGGCACGGGCTTTTTTAACGCTATCGCAATTTTTAATGCCGTAAACGACCATCGAATTTATTCGTCGCCAGCCAATAAATCTTCAATGGCTGGCAAGGTTGAATCATTTTTAGCGCGCGCTTTGTAAACATCAACAAATTCCATAAATGCTTGCTCAAGATCAGTTAAAACATCTTGCTCATCATCGATTTCATCTTCTGGGATTTCGCCTGATTCCAAGTACTCATTTTGAATCGCGATTTCGCTATTCAATGACAATAAACCAAGAATAAGGGCGTTATTAGAAATGTTTTCTGACATGGCGGTTCTCGTAGGTTGAGGAAAGAAGGGGCTGTTTTACAACAGCATAAAACACAGCGTACAACTAACAATCGGCCAGCATTGTAACGCAAGCCCATCATTATACGTAGGTCGGGTTAGCGATAGCCTAACCCGACACAATGACAATTTTGTGAAACTTTAAATCTGACTGAGTTGATTAATCGCGCAACAACTCGTTAATGCCAGTTTTGCTGCGGGTTTTTTCATCAACTTGTTTGATGATTACCGCGCAATACAAACTGTGGCTGCCGTCTTTAGATGGCAAGTTACCTGATACCACCACAGAGCCAGAAGGAATGCGACCGTAAGATACTTCACCAGTCATGCGGTTAAAGATTTTGGTGCTTTGACCGATGTAAACACCCATTGAAACCACGCAGTTGTCTTCAACAATCACGCCTTCAACGATTTCAGAGCGAGCACCGATAAAGCAGTTGTCGCCAATGATGGTTGGGTTAGCTTGCAATGGCTCTAAAACACCGCCAATACCAACGCCGCCTGATAAATGCACGTTTTTACCGATTTGCGCGCAAGAACCGACCGTTACCCAAGTATCAACCATGGTGCCGCTATCAACATAAGCGCCGATGTTGACGTAAGAAGGCATCAAAATTGCACCCGGAGCTACATAAGAACCGTAACGAGCAACGGCATTGGGTACCACGCGAACGCCGGCTTTGGCGAACTCTTCTTCGCTGTATTGACCGTATTTAGTCGGCACTTTGTCGTAATAACGCACATCGCCGCTTTCGATGACTTTGTTTTCGTTAATGCGGAACGACAACAACACGGCTTTTTTCAACCATTGATTAGTCACCCAATCGCCGTCTTTTTTCTCAGCGACGCGCACTACGCCTTTGTCCAATTGCTCCAAAGCA
Source organism: Methylomonas koyamae (assembly GCA_945877625.1). Classification (GTDB taxonomy): domain Bacteria; phylum Pseudomonadota; class Gammaproteobacteria; order Methylococcales; family Methylomonadaceae; genus Methylomonas; species Methylomonas koyamae_C. Next base: position 3,104 of record CAMCSF010000279.1, read on the forward strand.
GTGGCAACCGCTTCGCGAACTTCTGGCGATACAGTGCTTGGGCTGATTTCAGC
>CAMCSF010000280.1 GCA_945877625.1 Methylomonas koyamae
ACCGTGCCGTCTTTTTCGCTCCAGCCTGTCGCTGGTAACTTAATTTTGGCTAATGATAGGGTATCGGTATTGTTGATGCAGTCTGATACCACCAGTAATTCACAATTTTGCAATGCACGTTTTACTTGATCGGCATTGGGCATCGACACCACAGGATTAGTGCCCATAATCCATAGTGCTTTTACCTGACCTTTTTCAACGGCCTCAAACAATTCCACTGCTTTCAAACCACCATGATTAGCGACATTTTCGCTGCCCCAGAAACGGCCAACTAAATCACGATGATCTGGGTTTTCTAAAGCCATATGGGCCGCCAGCATATTGGCTAAACCACCGACTTCACGACCGCCCATCGCATTCGGTTGGCCGGTAAACGAAAATGGCCCCATCCCTGCTTGGCCGATTTTGCCGGTTGCTAAATGACAATTAATGATGGCGTTACATTTATCAGAGCCAGAGCTGGATTGATTAATGCCTTGGGAATAAACGCTGACTACCTTGTCGATTTCGGCAAACCACCGATAAAACTGTTGTATGTCTTGTTCATCAAGGCCGCAGTTTTCGGCTAACTCGCTAAGGTCGGCAGCATCGCTGATGGCGCTGCGTAAAGCTTGTTCAAAACCTTGGCAATGTTGATCAATAAAGGCCTGATTGAGGCCATCTTGATAATGCAAATAAGTTAATAAGCCGTTAAATAACAGCGCATCCATGCCGGGTTTAATTGCTAAATGCAGATCAGCAATATCGCAACTAGCGGTTTGGCGTGGATCAATCACCACGATTTTTAGCGAAGGATTATTTTCTTTGACTTTGCGGATGCGCTGGAAAGCAATCGGATGACACCAGGCGGTATTGGCGCCGATTAATACAATCAATTCGGCTTGTTCCAAATCTTCATAGCTACAAGGAACCGCATCGGCACCAAACGCTCTTTTATAACCCACTACCGCAGATGACATACACAGTCGTGAATTGGTATCGATATTGGCCGAGCCAATAAAGCCTTTCATCAGTTTGTTAGCGACATAGTAGTCTTCGGTTAATAACTGGCCTGAAACATAAAACGCCACCGCATCGGGGCCGTGTTGGTCGATGATGGTTTTAAAGCCATTGGCGACTTGATCCAAGGCGCTATCCCAATCACAAGTTTGACCATCAATCTCAGGGTATAGCAAACGGTTTTCCAAACTAACCGTGTCCGCTAAATTTGAGCCTTTGCTGCATAAGCGCCCAAAATTAGCCGGATGGTTGGCATCACCTTGAATTTCGATCAAATGCTGTTCAGCATCGATAACCTTGGCAACAATCCCACAACCGACACCGCAGTAGGGGCAAGTGGTGTTAATGGTGGAGGGATTCATAAAACGACCTCGGCTTGGCCAAACAGTAAATTATCTCGAAATGCCGTGATTGGTTGGTTTTCGCTGATTAGTTTCATATAAAAATGACTGTTTTGAGTGTCACCATAAAGCATCGCGCCAACCAATTGCTGGTTTTTCACAATCAATTTTCGATAAACGCCCAGACCGGCATCAACGAATAATTGCTGTTGACAATCGCTATCGGCTTCGGTGATGCCCACTGAAAATAAATCAATCCCCGTGACTTTTAAAATCGTCGCCGATAAGCGGCTTTGATAGCGGATTTGACTATCGCCGGCTAACTGCTGAGCGCAGATTTTGGCTTGTTCATACACGGGTGCCACTAAGCCAAATACTTCGCCTTGATGTTGAATACATTCGCCCACCGCATAAATGCTGGCATCGCTGGTTTGTAATTGATCGTTGACCTCTATCCCTTGCTGACAATGCAATCCGGCTTGTTTTGCCAGTTTAATATTGGGCTGAATTCCCATTGCCATCACCACTAGATCGGTTGCCAGCAAGCTACCATCGTCGAGTTTGATTTGCTTAAGCTGCTGGTGATCGCCAGCAATGATTTCAGCCACAGTGGCATTTAAGCGAAACTGAATGCCTTGCTTTTGCAAATGATCTTGTAACAGTTTGCCAGCAGCTTGATCAAGTTGACGATTGAGGATGTGGCTGGCGCGATTAATCACGGTGACTTGCATGCCGCGTTGTTGCAAAGCATTGGCTGCTTCTAAACCCAGTAAACCACCGCCAATAATCGTGGCGCGTTGATGGATTTGGCTGGCTTTAATTAAGTTTTCTACATCAGCAATATCCCGAAAACTCATCACGCCATTTAGCTGGGCGCCTGGAATTTTTAACAGGGTTGGTAATGAACCGGTTGCGATTAGCAAGCGATCATAATCAGCCACCGTGCCATCCTTGGCGATGACTTGTTTTAACTGGCGATCAATGGCGACAACGGTTTTGGGGTCGCCACAATGCAAGCTGATTTGACGTTGTTGATACCAATCAAAATCATGAATCATGATTTGATCTAAGGATTTGTCGCCAAACAATAACGGTGTCAGCATGATGCGGTTGTAATTACCATAGGGTTCAGCGCCAAACACGGTAATCTCATAGGCTTCGCTATTAAGATTCAATAGTTCTTCAACGCAGCGCATGCCCGCCATGCCATTGCCAATGACCACCAGTTTTTGTTTCATTTTTCGACTGCCTTAAAAACTGACGTTCGCTTGTAGCCAGATTTTTTGAGTGTCAGTGAAGGAGGCATTTTCGGTATTGAAGTTGGCGTATTTGGCTAAGATTGAATAATGCTTGCCAAATTTTTTCAGCACTGAAAAATCCCACTCTGAGCCAAACTCCATCTTGCCAGTATCATCATAAAAATCGTGATACACACCGGTAACGACCATGCTGTCGTTCAGCATTTTGTAGCTGGCGGTAGCGAACACATCACGAATCCCGTTGGCTGGTGTGGTCAGGAATAAATCTGCCCAACCTTGGAAGGCGTGGTTAGTACCCAGTGGGGTTTGAAAGGCTTTGTTAGCACCATAACCATTAAGCTGTTCGACGGCGCCTTGTAAGCTCAAATTAAACGCCGATGCACCGCCCATAAAATTGAAACGATCGGCTTGATATTGATTAGGGTTGTCGGCGTAATTGGATTGATTACTCCATTCAGCGGTGTACAAGAAATTGACGCGGTCAAAAAACTGCGGTGATTTACCATCAAAGCGCAAACCATAGGTCTGCGAAGATTTGGCGGCATTGGCT
>CAMCSF010000281.1 GCA_945877625.1 Methylomonas koyamae
ATTGCCCTACCGCCTAATTTAATCGTCGCTGGCACCGTGAATATGGATGAAACCACTCACGGTTTTTCGCGAAAAGTGATTGATCGCGCCTTTACTATCGATTTTGGGGTGTTTTATCCCAATGACTTTAATAGTTACTTTCAAGATGAAAAAGACAAAATCCAAGCCAAAACCTTGAGCTTTCCGCTGTTATCGAAAGTGACAACGGCTGATTTGTCGGATTGTCTAGCCGATAGTGATGGCTCATTGAGTATTGGCTTTTTAACCGCTATCAACGAGGTATTAAAAGACACACCATTTGAATTGGCGTATCGGGCTTTGAATGAATTGCTATTGGCGGTGGTGAGTTTTGCGCCGCAAGATGCACGGCAGTTACAGGCGGTTTGGGATGATTTTTTAATGTCTAAACTGTTACCGCGAATTGATGGTGATGGCGAAAAATTACAAGCCGATGAAAACGGCAGTTTGCTGACGCAAATCAGCACTGTACTGGAAACCCATTTATCAGCAATTTGGGCGGCTAATCGACCAGATTTATTGCGCGAAAATTTTGATGGCTCTGCTTGTGAGGTGGCATGTCGGAGTAAAGCCAAATTGCAATGGATGCAAGATCGTTTAGCCAAAAATGGCTTTACCAGCTTTTGGCCATAATCTTTAGCGCGGTTTAGCCAATGCCAGACGTTTTACGCCTAGCAACAGCGGATTTTGTGTTCACGGTGTGGACTAAAGAATTAGCCAGTTCGCAAGCCTTAATCGCCAAAACCTATAGCGAGCGAGGCTTGAACGCGCCTAATAGCGAGCTGCGTTTTAATCCGCCGTTATTAGTGGCCGAGCAATTATTAAGTTCTAAAACCGAGGACGCAGTGCTGTTCTTTGAGAACAAGCATTATGAATTTGAGTTTGAATTTAACCAGCCGTTTAGCGAGATCGAGCAGCCGCGATTAGTGCACCGTTTACGCAATATTGAAGACGGTTTTCATTATTCGCGCGGTTGTCTGCGCGGCATGATTAATTTTGGCAATGATGTTGGTTGGTTTCGATTGGCGGTTAGTTATCATCGCGATGGCAAGCCGATGACTCAACAGATTGCCTTTGAAGTACAAGCCACTAAACTGGCGATGTCGCAAGATTTGGCCGAGATACATCAGGCCATCGACCGTTTTTATCCCTTATGGCGGTTTTCGTTTTTACCTAAAACCGAGCAAGAATTAGCGCCATCGCGCAAGCCACATGAGGCTTTTGAATTGTTGTGGTTGGCGCATTTCAAAAGCTTGCGCGAAGATTTGCAACAAGCCGTGCAACGGGTTTGTTATGCGCCGCATAGTCGTTTATTGCCACAAACTAAATCTGTGCGCGCTGAACGTTTACGGGGACGTTTGGGTAGCCGATTGGAGCAACGTGTCAGCAGCCACTTGGCTAATGCCGAAAGCCATCATCATTATCAGCAATCGTCGCGGCAGTTGTCGGTCGATACCCCAGAAAATCGGTTTGTAAAAATGGTGCTTAGGCAATCGAGTTTGCGTTTAGCCCAGTTCAAACAACGCGCCGAGCTGTATAACCAAGTGCCCGATCAAGCGCGTTTATCGACTTCGTTTTTAGCGGAGCTCGATGCTTGGCGAAAACCCTTGCAGCAGTTATTAAATCGCCCTTTATTTGCCGAAGTGGGCGAGTATCAGGGCATGAATAGCGAGTCTTTGGTGCTACATCAAAAAGCCGGTTACGCGGCGGTGTATCGAATTTGGCAACAGCTGAAATTGTATTTAGATGTGTTTGGCAATCATGCTGCAATTTCGGTGCGTTCGGTGGCCGAAATTTATGAAGTTTGGTGTTTGCTGGAAATCCGCAACATTCTGTTCGATTTAGGTTTTAAGGAACTATCCAATCAAAAAGCCCAATTAATCACCAAACCGTTTGCTTTAGAAAAATCCATGCAAGATGGCATGGGAGCTGCGTTTGTTTTGCAACGGCATGATGGGGTTACGATACGCTTAGCGCATGAGCCAACTTTTAAGCGTTTGAGTGAAAATGCCAAATTAGGTGAAATTTACTCGACCTTTACCCACCAAAAACCGGATATTTTTTTAGAAGCCAGCTTTGCCAATGGCGAACGGGTGCAATGGATTTTTGATGCTAAATACCGTTTAAATCTCGATAACGCGAATGGTGACTTGGCACCTGAGGATGCGATTAATCAAATGCACCGTTATCGTGACGCGCTGATTTATGTCAATCGCGCCACCAATGGCGAAATGGAAAAAACTCGGCCGATTTTAGGGGCATTTGTTTTGTATCCAGGCTGTTTTGATGAACAAAACAGCGTGAATCCTTATCAAAAAGCGATTGATGAAATGGCAATCGGTGGCTTTCCCTTGTTGCCGAGTCGCAACAATCATTGGTTGCGGCAATTTCTAATCGCTCGTTTTGGCAACACCAATTTGCATTACAACATCCCTAAGCCAGACCAATATTTTGTCGAAGAAGCCAGCCGGATTGCTCCGCTGGGCATGCGGGTTGAGCGTTATACGGATTTAACTTTGGCCGCGCCGTTGGGACCAAAAGGTGGACGCAGTGCCAATTACATGACGGCTTTCGAGCAAGGTAGCGCCAAGTGGTATCACATCCCTATCAGCACCACCGACAACAAAGCCATCAGCCGCCACGTCATGCAAGAGGTGAAGTTCTGTGCGATTGGTATTTATCAAGCCAACAGTACCGAAAAGCCGATTACCCATTTATATAGCGTTAAATCGGTGACGCGGGTTAAGCGTTATCAAATGACGGTTGAGCAAGCGGGGGTTGTCAAAAATAAAGACGATGACTATTGGCTATTTGAATTTGATTACGCTCGCCGTTTAGCCAATCCTTTACCATTAGCGATTAAAGGCCGTAAGTTCCAGTTTCAATTAACCAATGCCGCTGATTTATTAGTCGCGAAAGATTGGAAAAGCTTGCCAAATCGCTATGAAGTTTTGAATCCTGAATTCAGTAACTGATGTTACGCAGTCACAGTTGAATCCGATATTATAAAAGGATGAAAAAAGCAGAATTAGAGTTATACACGGATTACCTGATCAGCACATTTGGAGCGGCGACAGCGACGGGTATTTCAGCGATGTTGGATGGTGAAGTGAGT
>CAMCSF010000282.1 GCA_945877625.1 Methylomonas koyamae
TGTAAAGCTCGGCGAACGTCTTGCTGTTCCTGAAAACCAAAATACATTTTGACGCGGAAAAAATTACCGGTTTCGCCAAAGGCGCGGATTTTCAGACGATGCGCCTCATCAACATACGGCTCTTCTTTGGTAACAATGGTTAAAACGATGATTTTTTGATGCAAAACATGGTTGTGTTCAAGATTGTGCAGTAATACTTGCGGTACACCGTGCACACTACGCGCTAGATAAATCGCGGTGCCTTCTACGGTGGCCAGCGGGTGATCTTTAATCCGTTCTTCTAATTCTTCAAACAACATCCGCTTTTCATCCAGATATTGCGCCAGCAAGGCTTTACCTTTAATCCAAGTGGTCATGATTAAGAACAGCACCATACCCACGACTAATGGCAACCAACCACCGGAAGGAATTTTCAAGCAATTAGGAATCAGGAACCCTAAATCGATTGATAAGAAAAACGATAAAAATAAGATGCTGGTAGATTTATTCCATTTCCAAAGTGCTTGGATGACATAAAACGCCAAAATAGTGGTTGTCATCATGGTGCCAGTTACGGCAATACCGTAAGCCGATGCCAATGACGACGAGGATTGAAAGCTCAATACCAAGATAAACACCGATACCATCAACAACCAATTAACAGCCGGCACATAAACTTGTCCCATTTCATCGCCAGAGGTATGCAAGATGTTCATGCGCGGACAATAGCCTAATTGAATTGCTTGGCGAGTCACCGAAAAAGCACCGGAAATTACCGCTTGCGAGGCAATTACGGTTGCTAATGTTGCCAAAATCAATAAGGGATACAAAGCCCAAGCAGGAGCTAACAAATAGAACGGATTTTCGATGGCAGCGGGATTGCTAATCAGTAACGCACCTTGGCCAAAATAATTCAGTAACAAGGCCGGAAACACGAAACCAAACCAAGCAAAGCGAATCGGTTTCAAACCAAAATGGCCCATGTCGGCATATAAAGCTTCTGCACCGGTGATTGATAAAACCACCGCCCCCATAATCACAAAACCTTTCCAACCCAGTTCTAACAACAAACTGAATCCATAAGCCGGATTGACCGCCATCAATACGCTAGGGACTTTGATGATATTAATCACGCCAAGCACCGCCAACGAGGCAAACCAAATCACCATCACTGGCGCGAATAATCGGCCTACTTTGCTGGTGCCGCTAGACTGCATCATAAACAGAATACCTAACACCACAATCGTAATCAGCAAAATGTAGTGTTCCAATTTTGGCGCAATAATCTGCAAACCTTCAACGGCACTCAATACCGAAATTGCGGGCGTAATGATGCTATCGCCATAAAACAGCGCCGCGCCAAGTAAGCCAGTGGTAATCAGAAAAGCCTGACGTTTTTCATTATTTTTAGCGCCATTTAAAGCCAAAGCCATTAACGCCATCACCCCACCTTCGCCTTTGTTATCAGCTCGCATGATGAAAATGGCGTATTTAATCGTCACCACCAAGGTCAACGACCAGAAAATCAACGATAACACCCCCAACACATGATTAGGATCGGTCGTTATCCCGCTGGCAAAAACCTCTTTAACTGCGTACAGCGGGCTGGTGCCAATATCACCAAACACCACGCCAATAGCGCTTAATGACAGCGCGGCCAGTTGTTGTTTAGATTGAGTTGTATGCTTTGCAGACATGGATTAATTCCAAATTTAACGGATGAGTTAAAAGAAATAAGCGGAAAATAGGATTGAATCAGACGGGGCTTTTGTTTTTACTGGCATTTTTTTCGATGAATTCAATCATTAAGCTGGCAATATCTTTGCCAGAGGTTTTTTCGATACCTTGTAAACCGGGCGAGGAATTAACTTCCATGACTAAAGGCCCTCGGTTGGCGCGTAATAAATCAACGCCGCAGACATTTAAGCCCATCACTTTGGCGGCTCGCACAGCAACGGCGCGTTCTTGTGGGGTTAATTTAACCGCGCTTGCCGAGCCACCGCGATGCAGATTAGAGCGAAACTCGCCTTCGGCACCTTGGCGTTTCATCGCCGCCACCACTTTGTCACCAATCACAAAACAGCGAATGTCGCTGCCAGCGGCTTCTTTGACAAATTCTTGCACCATGATGTTGGCATTCAAACCCATGAAGGCTTGAATCACGCTGCGGGCGGCATTATCGGTTTCGGCTAAAACCACGCCAATGCCTTGTGAACCTTCGACCATTTTTATCACCAACGGCGCGCCGCCGACTTCTGAAATCAGGTCATCAATATTGTCGGGATTATGGGCGAAAGCGGTAATGGGTAAATCGATGCCTTTTCTGACCAGTAATTGGCTGGAGGCGAGTTTGTCGCGGGAGCGGGTGATAGCGTCTGAGTTGTTGAGAACAAAGGTATTCATTACCTCGAACTGCCGCAACACCGCCGTACCAAAGAAAGTTAACGAGGCACCGATGCGCGGAATCACTGCATCATATTCGGCTAGATTTTCACCTTGATAATGAATTGATGGCTTCATGTCGGTGATGTTCATGTAGCAATGGGTCGGATCAAGCACCCGCGCTTGATGGCCCCTCGCCGTAGCCGCTTCCATTAATCGCACACTGGAATACAAGCTGCTATCGCGGGAAAGAATAGCGATTTTCATAGTAGCGCTTAGAGCTGGATAGCGTCGAAATCGTTGACTTGTTGATGCTCGGCTTGAGAATCAATTGCTTGATCTCTCACCAACCACACCGTCTGCAAACCCGCTTGGCGAGCGGCGTCTAACTCTTCTCGTATATCGGATAAGAACACAATCTGTTCAGCCGGTAATTGCAAAGCGTCAATAATGTTTTGGTAAGAAGCCACTTCGCGTTTGCCGCCAATATGGGTATCAAAATAGCCGGAAAACAGCGGGGTTAAATCACCGGCTTCGCTAAAGCCAAACAACAGTTTTTGCGCTTGCACCGAACCGGACGAATAAATGTATAAAGCCAAGCCTTGCTGATGCCAAGCTTTTAAACAGCGGGTAGCATCATCGTAAATATGGCCTTTGAAATCACCTTGTTGATAACCGGCTTCCCAAATCAAACCTTGGAGCGATTTTAGCGCGGTGATTTTTTGGTCAGTATCAATCCACTCAATGAATTGATCGATTAAAGCGGGGGTG
>CAMCSF010000283.1 GCA_945877625.1 Methylomonas koyamae
ATTTCAAGTCCAAATCTATGTAAAGCCGACCAGTGATCTCACTATTGTCGGCTTCTTCCGACTACGGAGCTAATCCTAAGCGTGAGTGTAACTCTATCTATTGATGCCATGGGTGGGGATTTTGGTCCTCAAGTGACCATTCCCGCGTCTTTAACCTGTTTGCAAAAAAATCCTCATTTAAAATTGATTATGGTCGGTGACCAAACAATTCTGAGTGAATTGTTGGCCGAGGCTTTAATTACCTTTAAAGACCGGATTAGCATCCAACATGCCTCGCAAGTGGTGGAAATGGACGAGCCACCGCAAAAAGCCTTGAAGAATAAAAAAGATTCTTCAATGCGAGTGGCGATTAACTTAGTGCGTGATGGTCAAGCGGACGCTTGCGTGAGTGCTGGTAATACCGGCGCTTTAATGGCAACAGCCCGTTTTGTGTTGAAAATGATTCCAGGTATCGACCGTCCTGCGATTATTTCGACTTTGCCATCCGTTTTTGGCCATACCCATATGCTGGATTTAGGCGCCAATGTCGATTCCAGTGCTGAACATCTTTACCAATTTGCCGTCATGGGCGAAGAAGTGGTTAAAGCGGTTGAAAGTATCGAACGTCCTCGTATCGGCTTGCTGAATATTGGCGAAGAAGATATGAAAGGCAACGAGCAAGTTAAAGCGGCAGCCAAATTATTGGAAAACTCATCACTGAATTACATCGGCTATGTCGAAGGTAATTCGATTAACGCTGGCAATATCAAAGTGGATTTAATCGTTACCGACGGTTTTGTTGGCAATGTAGCGCTTAAATCGATTGAAGGCGCGGCAAAAATGATTAGCACCAAGCTAAAAGCCAGTTTTTCACAAAATCTACTGACCAAATTAGCCGGCTTAGTCGCCTATCCGGTCTTGAAATTGTTTAAAGACAGCATCGACCCACGCTTGTACAACGGTGCCAGCTTTATTGGTTTGCGCGGTTTAGTGATTAAAAGTCACGGCGGTGCGGATGCTTTAGCGTTTGAAACTGCGATTCACTTGGCCGAAGTTGAAGTTGGCCATGACGTGATTCGTAAAATTAGTGAACGAATCGAAAAAGCCCTAGAACAAAAGGTGACAGAATGACGATTTGGGCCAATGTGATTGGTACTGGTGGCTATTTGCCAGCAACAATCAGAACCAATCAAGACCTTTCTGAAATGGTGGATACCACCGATAGCTGGATTTACGAGCGCACTGGTATCAAAAGCCGTCGTATTGCTGATGAGCATGAAACCGCTTCTAGCATGGCAGAAATTGCCGCTCGCCAAGCGATTGAAATGGCGGGAATTGATGCCGAGCAAATTGATTTAATTATCGTTGCCACCGGCACTCCCGACCGCGTTTATCCCAGCACTGCTTGCCTAGTTCAAGAGCGTTTAGGGATTAAACATTGCGTCGGCTTTGATATTCAAGCCGCCTGTTCAGGCTCAGTGTTTGGTTTAAGTATCGCTGATCAATACATTAAAACCGGCTTTGCAAAAACCGTATTAGTGATTGGCTCAGAAGTTTGTTCGCGGATTGTTGATTGGTCAGATCGCTCGACCTGCATTTTGTTTGGTGATGGTGCTGGCGCAGTCTTGTTATCCGCATCCGATCAGCCTGGTATTTTAGCGACCCACATTCATTCCGATGGCGGTTACGAAGATTTGCTGTATTGCCCAAATCCACAAGCGGCAGCGGCGCACAAACAAGACGAAGCCAGCGTGATTAATATGCGCGGTAACGAAGTGTTTAAAGTGGCTGTTAATACCTTGGGTCGTATCGTCGATGAAACATTGGAAGCCAACGGCCTACAACATTCAGACATCGATTGGTTAGTGCCACATCAAGCCAACACCCGAATTATCGCCGCGACTGCCAAAAAATTAGGCATGTCGATGGAGCAAGTGATTCTCACCCTAGAAACCCAAGGCAACACCTCGTCAGCCTCTGTGCTGTTGGCTTTTAATCAAGGTGTTCGCGATGGTCGAATCAAACGTGGTCAAACCGTGTTGATGGAAGCGTTTGGTGCCGGATTTACTTGGGGCTCTGCGCTGCTTAAATTTTAAAAAATAGATATGAACCAACAAAACAATTTAGCTTTCGTATTTCCCGGCCAAGGCTCACAAGCAGTGGGCATGTTGTCGCAATTGGCTGAAACTTATCCTGTCGTCAAACAAACCTTTGCTGAAGCTTCAGCCGTGTTGGGTTTTGATTTATGGGCATTAGTCGCCAACGGCCCTGATACCGATTTAAACCAAACTCAAAATACCCAGCCAGCGATGTTAGCGGCCGGTGTTGCGGTTTGGCGGGTTTGGTGTGAAAACAGTGAAGTGAGACCGGCTTGGATGGCTGGACACAGCTTGGGCGAATACACCGCCTTGGTTTGCTCTGGCGCAATGGCTTTTGAAGATGCAATTAAATTAGTCGCTGAACGTGGCCGATTAATGCAAGAAGCAGTGCCTGCCGGTGTGGGGGCAATGGCGGCAATTATTGGCTTGGATGATCAAAAAGTCATTGATGCCTGTGCCGAAGCGGCTAATGGCGACATCGTTGCCGCAGCCAACTTTAATGCCCCAGGCCAAGTAGTGATTGCTGGTGAAACTGCTGCTGTTGAACGAGCGATGGAAGCCGCTAAAGCCCAAGGCGCAAAACGGGCATTGAAATTGCCAGTGAGCGTACCTTCGCATTGTGGCTTGATGGAATCGGCTTCTGAACAATTGAACAGCGTATTACAAGGCATCGAAGTCAAACAGCCGGAAGTCAACTTGGTTCACAACGCCGATGTGCAAACCCATGCCGATGCTGATCAATTACGTTTGGCATTAAAACAGCAATTGTTCATGCCGGTACGTTGGGTTGAGTGCGTTAAATACATGCACGAACAAGGCGTTAGCCAATTTGTCGAAATCGGTCCGGGCAAAGTGTTATTAGGCTTAAACAAACGCATTGCCGCTGACGCGACTCACGCCACCATCTTTGATTCAGAATCTTTAAACACTGTTTTGGAGCAGTTAAATGGATAAAAAACTTGCCATCGTAACCGGCGCAAGCCGTGGTATTGGTCGTGCAATCGCCGAAAAATTAGTTGCCGACGGTTTTTTCGTGGTTGGCACTGC
>CAMCSF010000284.1 GCA_945877625.1 Methylomonas koyamae
AAAAAACTCTCGACAAGTAGCGCTAATCTTAATTAGACGACTACGATTCATGGAAAATCTTTTAAAAAACAGGTCTTTAAAATCATGCAATACCAAGCCAGCGTTAATAAACTGACTCAACCTTTAGTTCAACATCTTTTAGATAATGCAGATAAATTACGTTTAGGGATTGAGAAACTAGACAATGGTTGCACGATTATTGATGCCGGGATTAACGTTGTCGGCGGGCTAGAAGCAGGTCGGATTATTACTGAAATTTGTTTAGGTGGATTGGGTACGGTTTCGCTTTCTCAAAGCAGTTATACCGATAACTGGCCTTTGACCGTCAATGTACATGCTAGTAACCCCGTTTTAGCATGTATGGGTAGCCAATATGCGGGATGGAGTTTATCTCATGAAAAATATTACGCATTAGGTTCTGGCCCTGCTCGGACTTTGGCAACTAAAGTCAAAAATGATCAAGTAGTTTCTGTTGAAGAATTATTTAACGAATTGGCCTACCGTGATAGCGCCGATCAAACGGTTTTGGTGATTGAAAATGACGCCATACCACCGATTGAAATCGTTGAAAAAGTAGCCAGCGCCTGTGGTGTTACAGCTGATAAGCTGACAATTATCGTTACCCCAACCAGCAGTTTAGCGGGTGGTATTCAAGTGGTTGGTCGTGTGTTAGAGGTTGCGCTGCATAAAGCACACGCCTTGCATTTTCCTTTAGAAAACATTATTGATGGTTCAGGTAGTGCGCCTGTTTGCCCGCCGCATCCGAATTTTGTAAAAGCAATGGGTCGTACGAATGACTCAATTTTATTTGCTGGCCAAGTGCATTTATTTGTTAAAGGCAGTGATGAAGAGGCAGAGAAATTAGCTAAAGCATTGCCTAGTTCGACATCAAAAGATTACGGCAAGCCGTTTGCTGATATTTTTAAAGCCTATGAATACGATTTCTTCAAAATTGATGGCATGTTATTCAGTCCTGCCAGCGTCATTGTCACAGCAGTAGAGTCGGGCAAAAGTTTCCGTGCTGGCAAATTAGATAATGCTTTATTAGATTTGTCTTTTGGCGCCTAAATAATCCTTTTTTATCACTCACGCAGCTTTAACGCTGCGTGAGTTGTCTACTTAAATTTCAAACGAATTCCATTGCGTCGAATTGCCATTATTACTGACGATCCTGGTTGGCACGGCAAGCAGTTAACTCAAGCTTTTGCCAAACGTGATTGTGTCGCCAGCTATGTTTCTCTAACTGCCTGTCGCTTACAAGTTGAAGCCGATGCGCTACCGATTATTATTCCAGGTTTTGAACAACAACTGCCCGATGCTGTATTTATCCGTGGTGTACCTGGTGGTTCGTTGGAAGAGGTGGTGTTTTATCTCGATGTCTTACATGCCTTAAAAATTTTAGGTGTGCCTGTTTACAACGATGGCCGCGCAATTGAGGCGAGTGTTGATAAGGGTATGACGAGTTTTTTGTTAAAACACGCCGGTTTACCAACACCGCTGACTTGGATGTTGCGCGATAGAGAGGCGGCTTTGGCGATTGCTGAACAACAATTGCAGCAAGGGCATTTTTTAATCAGCAAGCCTTTGTTTGGTTCGCAGGGCGAGGGAATTCGCCGAATTGAAAAATCTACTGATTTGCTTTGGTTAACCAGTAGTCGCGGCATTTATTATTTACAGCGTTTTGTCGAATGTGCCGGTGATGGTTATTCCGATATGCGGGTGTTTGTGATTAATGGCAAAGCGATTGCGGCGATGCGTCGACGCGGTATTTCTTGGTTGAATAATGTTGCTCGCGGTGCGAGTTGTGAAGCGATTGGGTTAAATACCGAATTGAGTGAGTTGGCTATAAAAGCCACTGCCACTTTGAACATGGATTATGCCGGTGTCGATATTATTCAAGACAGCACAGGGGCTTATGTAGTGATTGAAGTCAACAGTGTGCCAGCTTGGAAAGGCTTACAGAGTGTTTGTGAGATTGATGTCGCGAGTTGCTTGGTCAATGATTTGGTTGATAGGTATTTGCAGTGAGTGTCCAGCAAGGGTTAATCGAGGCTTATCAAGCCGCTTGTGAAATTGAATTACAAGCGTTTAAGCCCGGCAATGTCAGTGTTTATAGTCCAGCGCATGATATGACGGTTGATGATTTTATACTGAGTGCCAAAGTCAGTGCCGAGCCCGTTTCTAATCCTGATTACAGTTTGGGCGAGAAAATATTTTATGCGGTCAAAGCCACTCGCGAAGCGGTGGGCTGTAATACTAATTTAGGGATTATTTTGCTGACGGCGCCGTTGATGCAGGCTTATTGGCAGCGCCAAACTGGGCAAAGTTTGCGTGAATCATTAATGCTTGTTTTAGACAATACCAGCTTGCAAGATGCTGAATGGGCTTTTAAAGCAATAACTTTGGCCGCTCCAGGGGGATTGGGTAAATCTGAGCAACAAGATGTCAATCAAGCCCCCGAAGTGACTTTGTTGAAAGCGATGCAAATTGCTAGTCCCAAAGATCGAATCGCTTTGCAATACACTAATGGCTTTAAAGATATTTTTGATTTCGCTGTTTTACAGTATAATCATCGCTTTATTTTGTCTGGCGATTGTAATTGGTCAGCGTTAAGCGTTTTTGCTGAATTGTTAGCAAAATTTCCTGATAGTCATATTGAACGGAAATTCGGTTCGCAACATTCACAGTGGATTGCAATAGAAATGGCTGCCTTATGCGAGGCGCTTAATCATGCAGAAACGCTGGACGAACTGATGCCTATGCTTTACAGCATCGATCAAGCGTTTAAGAGCAAAAGAATTAATCCTGGAACCACCGCTGACTTAACGGTCGCGACATTATTAGTGGTTTTTTTGGAAAAACTGATTTAGCAATTGCGGTTGCTGAAAGTGTTTTGGGTGTAAACCCAGAAACAAAACTGTGGACATTAGCTGTCTATTTTCATTCAATTTTATCTTTAAGGGGATAATTAAAATGGCAAAAATTACTAACTTGCGCGTTGGCGAATCTTTGGTTGGCGATGGCAACGAGATTGCTCACATCGATTTGATCATTGGCCCACGTGGTTCAGCTGCTGAATCTGCATTTGCAAACGCTTTGACCAACAACAAAGACGGTTTCT
>CAMCSF010000285.1 GCA_945877625.1 Methylomonas koyamae
CTGGAGCAATATTTATTGCTGACCCGTGATGAACAAATTGATCCGCTGAGCTTAAACGGTTCCTATGCTGGCGCAATGGGCTTTCCGCAATTTATGCCCAGCAGTTTCAGAACCTACGCCGCTGATTTTGACCACGACCAGCACCGCGATATTTGGAAAAACAGCGCCGATGCGATTGCCAGCGTTGCCAATTATTTCGTCCGCAACCAATGGCAAGCCGGTGGCGAAATCGCTTTTCCGGTGACAGCCAAAGGCGAGGCTTATCAAAAAGCCTTGGGCAAAGGCGTTAAACCCGATTCCACTGTTGGCCAATTACGCGCTTTACAGGTCAATGCACCTAAGCAATTAGCCAATCATCAAGCCGCTAAATTACTCAGTTACCAAACCTTAGACGGCAATGACTTGTGGCTGGGTTTGCATAATTTTTATGTGATTACCCGTTACAACCACAGTCCTTTATACGCAATGGCGGTTTATCAATTAAGCCAAGCAATTGCTGATCGACACAACGCCCACCATTAACCAACCCATGACAAACGAATATAACGCCGCCGCGATTGAAGTATTAACTGGTTTAGATCCGGTACGCAAACGCCCAGGGATGTACACCGACACCACGCGCCCTAACCATTTGGTACAGGAAGTGGTCGATAACAGCGTCGATGAAGCGCTGGCAGGACACGCCAACAGCATCGAAGTGATTTTGTTTAAAGACGGCTCGGTGAAAGTTAGCGATAACGGCCGCGGGATGCCGGTCGATATTCACCCCGAACAAGGCATTCCTGGGGTGGAAGTAATTCTGACTCAGCTCCATGCGGGCGGTAAATTCTCCAACAAAAACTACCAATTCTCTGGCGGCTTGCACGGGGTTGGGGTGTCGGTGGTGAATGCCTTATCGGAAAAACTGCTGGTCGAAATCAAGCGCGGCGGCGGTGTTTATCAAATGGAATTCGCCAGCGGCGACAAAGTCAGCGAACTTCAGCAATCTGGCACAGTCGGCAAAGCCAACACCGGAACCAGCGTTCACTTCTGGCCAGAAGGCAAATATTTCGACTCCAACCGCGTTTCAGTTTCCAAGCTAAAACACGTTTTACGCGCCAAAGCGGTGTTGTGTCCGGGCTTAAAAATCGTCCTGCATTCCGAGTTAAGCGATGAGCATTACGAATGGTGCTACCAAAACGGTTTGCAGGAATACTTATTATACCGAATCGGCGATGTGGAAATTTTCCCGCAACAACCGTTCATGGCGAATATGGCTGCCAGCAATGAAGCCGTCGAATGGGGCATTGTCTGGACACCAGACAGCTTGCCGGAAACCATCGCCGAAAGTTATGTCAACTTAGTCCCAACCGCGCAAGGCGGCACCCATGTTAATGGTTTACGCGCTGGTTTAACCGAAGCGATTCGCGAGTTCTGCGATTTTCGTAATCTGCTGCCACGTGGGGTAAAAATCGCCCCCGAAGACGTTTGGGAAAGCTGTCATTTTGTCTTGTCAGTCAAACTAGAAGACCCGCAATTTTCTGGACAAACCAAAGAACGCCTCAGCTCGCGTGAATGCGTCACCTTCGTTTCCGGCGTTGCCAAAGACAGTTTCAGCTTGTGGCTGAATCAGCATCCGCAAGAAGGCGAAAAAATCGCTGAAATTATCCTCACCAGTGCTCAAAAACGCTTAAAAGCCGGTAAAAAAATCGTCCGCAAAAAAATCACCAGCGGCCCCGCATTACCCGGCAAACTCGCCGATTGCTCGGCACAAGACATTTCCCGCACCGAATTATTCTTAGTCGAAGGTGACTCAGCGGGCGGCTCGGCCAAACAAGCTCGCGAACGCGAATTCCAAGCCATCATGCCGTTACGCGGCAAAATCTTAAACACTTGGGAAGTTGATTCCAGCGAAGTCATGGCCTCGCAAGAAGTCCACGACATCGCGGTAGCCTTGGGCATAGAACCCGACAGCGACGACCTACAACACCTACGCTACGGCAAAATCTGCATCCTCGCCGATGCCGACTCCGACGGTAACCACATCGCCACCTTGATCTGTGCGCTATTCTTCCGCCACTTCAAAGCCTTGGTACAAGCCGGCCACGTCTTCGTCGCCATGCCGCCGTTATACCGGATTGACGTTGGTAAACGAGTGTTCTACGCCTTAGACGAATCCGAACGCCAAGGGGTTTTAGCGCGAATCGAAGCCGAAAAGCTCAGCGGCAAAATCAACATCCAACGCTTCAAAGGCCTAGGCGAAATGAACCCCTCACAACTCCGCGAAACCACCATGAATCCAGATACACGGCGCTTGGTGCAATTAGTGATCGAGGAAAATGACGATACGTTTGAACAAATGGATTTGCTGCTGGCGAAAAAGCGGGCAGGGGATAGGAAAAGCTGGTTGGAGGATAGGGGGAATTTGGCGGAGGTTTAGCTGTTACTGATGCTTGTTATATTTACTATAAATTTGGAGTGTCAAAATTGAAGATAATCAGAATATTTATACTCGGTAGCGTTGTATTACTTACTGCTTGCGACCCAAATGCAAAGCCAACATACAGTGAAGAAACTGGTCTGCCTAAAAATTGTCGGGCTATTGTTCAGCAGAATATTGACGCATATCGAGCTAAACAGTATACAGCCGACGAAATAATGGCCGCGTTGGAAAGAAATTGTGGTGCAAATGGTTGGTCTTGGGGGCAGTGAGATATCGTCATGAAAATTGTTCCACCGAACATTAACCAGAATGCATTTACTTGTCCCCACTGTGGCGTACTAGTTCGATAGGATGAGCTGAGCGATAGCGAAGCGCATCAATCGCGAGCGATGCCCTTTACGTTAATCCTGTTGTGTTGTTACGATTTTGATTTTGTCGTTGTATATTCATTAGCAATAGACAATAATTTGTTGAAATTTTCAACAATCTAGGAGTGAGCGATGGCTACCATGAATTTCAGTGTTCCCGATGGGATAAAAGAAGCGTTCAATATTGCCTACCAAGGGCAAAATAAAAGCGCGGTGATTGCTGATTTAATGCGAGAAGCTATCGAACGTGCAGAACGTAAACAACGCAGTCATG
>CAMCSF010000286.1 GCA_945877625.1 Methylomonas koyamae
CTTAGCAGTGCAGTCAATATCACAGCCGGTTTTATTATTTTTGTTATGCTCAGTTTGTTCATGACAACCTCTTGTCTCAGAAAATCATTGAATCACGGCTGATAGCCAGTGTTTAGTTTTATCGGCTTGTTGCTCAGTCCACAGCGCCAGCCAACCATTTTTAGTGGCGACAATTCTCGGATGCAAAGCTGAAACGCCAACGCTTGATAATAATAAAGGTGTGGACCATAGCTTACCGTTATCCATCGAATCGGCCAGCATCACAGTCGAACCATCTGGCCCCATGGCATCCCAAATCATTGCCACTCGCTGCGAGTCTAATGCGGCAATATCGCCATGAAACGCACCGCTACCGGCGGCAACCGCTTGTGGCTGGCTCCAGTTTTTACCGTTATCGGCAGATTGTAAATGATACAGGCCGGCTTGGTTTTCTGCGCCAGTCCAAATCACGCTGTGAATTTCGCCGTCTTTGGCTTGGCTAATCCCGCCGCCATTGTGTGGGCAGCCTTCAAACTTCCAGTTAAATTCACCGACAGTACTGAGTCTTTGCCACCTTTCGCCGCTATCGTTGGATTGCGCCAAAGCCATGTCGCGAAATTCCATATCGCGATATAAGACATTGACTTGGCCTTGGTCATTTACCAACAAACGGTTCCAACAGCATGAGCAACTGGATTGGTCTAAAGTTTGTGACAATTGCCAGTGTTGTCCAGCGTCGGCAGAACGGGCATAGCGCAAGCCTTGGTAAGCATTTTCTTCTCTATCATCCAGCCAGACTAAATGAAATTGACCTTGAGCATCAGCGGCTAAATCGTGATGGGATTGGTCGATTTCAGCGCCAGTCGGATTGCTACCGCGTTGCCAAGTTTGGCCGTCATCGTTGGAATAAATCGTTACCAGCGGCCCCATGCCAGGAATTTCGCCAGTGGTTTGCCAGATTACGAGCCGTTGTTTGCCGGAAGCGGCGATTTGAATATCGTTGCCGAGTTTAGATTCGACCGGCAAATTAAACCCGCTGCCAATATTTTGCACCGCTGACCAAGTCTGACCGCCATCTTCCGAATGCAAATAGCCGATTAAAGTCTGTTTGCTATTGGCTGCTTGCGCGGTCATCACGGCATGAAGATTGCCTTGATCGACATAAATATCGAAGCCGGTAATGGCTTGAAAATCAGCAGCATCGGCAGCAATAGGACTGGCGATAGTGACTTGTCGAGCTGGATTGGCGTTGTTGGGCGCACAGGCTGTTAACGCGATGCTTGCCGCTATTGCCACCGAGCTTTTTAGTTTTAAATCCGACATACGCGCTACTCTGTTAGAAATCGGGGCGAGATTACATCATATTGACGCGCAAATCAGCACTGTTGATTGGATTATTGTTGAGCGGAAAACTTAATAAAGCTTTTAAGCCGCCTAATTCAGACTTGGAAAAGCTAATTTCAGCATGGTGCAAACTAATAATGCGTTGCGCTATCGACAAGCCTAAGCCACTGCCTTCGACCGATGCAGCGGTCTCAATGCAGCGATAAAAGCGCTGGGTAAGCCGCTGGTAATCGTCATCGGCAACACCGTTACCACTGTCGTCAACGCTGATCAGTATTTGTTGTTCAACTTGTCGGGCTTGAAGCAAAACCCGACTGCCATTCGGTGAATACTTGATGGCGTTATCGACCAAATTCCGCACCAAAATCTGTAATAACTGAGGATTAGCATTGATCGCTAAATTGGCTGGTACTTGTAATTCAAGATCAATCGATTTGGCATGAGCGACCGCATCCATATCGGCAATCACAGCAATCAAGGTTTCGTTAATATTTAACGCTTGTTTATTAATGCTGGCGCTGTCATGTTGAACCCGCGATAAGGTCAATAATTGCTGCACCATATGCGTCATTCGCATCACCGCTTGCTGGGCTTTTTGTAACGCCAAGTTGCGAACGGCTGGGTCTTCAGTTTTCTGAGCCACTTGCATTTGGGTTAATAAACCCGCTAACGGCGTTTTCAGTTCGTGGGAGGCATCGGAAGTAAAATTGCGTTCGTTGTTAATCGCTTGTTCCAATTGTTGAAACAGGCTGTTGATTTGATTAACCACCGGCAATAATTCATCGGGTAAACGCTTAGCGGGTAAGGCTTGCAGATTGCTAAATTCGCGGCGGGCTAATTGGCGTTTTAATTGGTTCAATGGTGACAGGGTGCGATTAACAATCAGCCAAATCATCACGCCGAGAATAGGTAGGGCGATCAGAAAGCTAATGCCTTGCTCACTGGCAATACTGTTAACCATTTGTTGGCGAATGTCATCACGCTGACCGACATGAATCACATACTCACCATTTTCACTGCTAATGCTAAACACATGCCACAACTGGCCATCTAATTCGGTTTCACTATAGCCATTGCGGGTGAGCGATAACGCATATTCAGGCGCACTTTCCGAACGCAACACCACGCCCTCTTTCACCGAACGTAGCTGAAAAGCAATTTTGCGTTCGTATTTATGCCCCAAAATCGGCATATCAAATAAATCTGGCGCTTTGCGGCCCCATAATTTATTTAAAGAATGCTGTTGCAACATATTCTCAACAAAAGCGTGTAATACCCGCGCCGATTGCGCCAGTTCAGCATTAAATAATTCCGCTGTTTCGGTACGCATCAGTTTATAGCTGACAAAGGCTGTTGCCCCCCAAACTATCAATAGCGAGGACAGTAAAAACAGCAGCAGTTGTTTTTTTAACGACCGAGGGATTAAGCGCAGGCGGATTTTCATTTATTGATGATCAATAATGTAACCAACACCACGAATAGTCCGAATTAAGTTGCTATCGATTTTCTTACGCAAATGATGAATATGCACCTCAACCGCATTGCTTTCTACTTCCGAACCCCAAGCGTATAGACTTTCTTCCAACTTAGCGCGGGAGATGACTTGACCGATGTGGTTCATTAAATAATTTAAAACGTCAAATTCTTTCTGGGCGAGATCTACTAACTGGTCTTGGTAGAACACCTGATGGGCAGCAGGATCAATTTTGACGCCTTTATGCTCCAGCAATGGCGTTGCTC
>CAMCSF010000287.1 GCA_945877625.1 Methylomonas koyamae
TCTAAACTGCTGTAACCAAGCCAAGTCTTGTCCTGGCAAGCGTTCTGCCAGCGCCGGATAAGCCGCTAAATAGGCATCGTTACTCATCACACTTGTCCTTCTACCCAGCTATAACCTTTTTCTTCCAGCTCCAAAGCCAGCTCAGGGCCACCGGATTTAACAATTCGACCATCGGCCAACACATGTACCACATCCGGTTTGATGTAATCCAACAGGCGTTGATAATGAGTAATCATTAAAAATGAACGATTAGCCGCACGCAAAGAATTCACCCCTTCCGAAACAATCCGCAAAGCATCAATATCCAAGCCGGAATCGGTTTCATCCAAAATGCACAAATTCGGCTCCAACACCGCCGCTTGCAAAATCTCGTTACGTTTTTTCTCACCGCCGGAAAAGCCTTCGTTCACCGCGCGATAGAGGAATTTTTCATCCATCTGTAACAATTTCACTTTGTCTTTAACCAAAGTTAAAAAGTCCATCGCATCGACTTCCGGCAAACCTTTATGTTTACGCATCGCATTCAGCGCGGCTTTTAGCAAATAGATATTGCTGACCCCTGGAATTTCGACCGGATATTGGAAGGCCAAAAACACCCCTTCACGAGCACGAATTTCAGGAGCCATTTCCAATAAGTCTTTACCGTTATAAGTCACACTACCTTCGGTGACGGTATAACCCGATTTACCGGAAAGCACATGCGACAAAGTGCTTTTACCCGCACCGTTAGGGCCCATAATGGCATGGACTTCACCTGGATTAATATCCAAAGTCAAACCTTTCAAAATCGGTTTATCGCCTACCGAAGCGTGAAGATTAGTGATTTTTAACATTTTTGTTATACCTGATTATCTATTTATTAATTTGTATAGTGGGCAAACCAAAACCCAATCAATCATTTGTTAGCTCAACATAATTCCGCAATATTTCTTGATGAAAAGATTCCGGCAACCTTGACCAATCTCTAGCTTCCACCAAAATAGGAATATTTGAGTCACTTAATGCTTGTAAAAAAGATTCCAATTGTTCAACTGGAATTTTACTTAAATCTTTTGATCGTAAAACAATATCCAAATCACTGGTATCGTGAGCTTCGCCATTCACTCGCGAACCATAAGCCCAAGCACTGACATCGGGCAAATAATCGGCCAATAATTTTAAAAGCCGTTGTTTATCTATATCGCGCAAAAATAGCTTGTTTTGAATCATGATTGATTATTAATGACTTGGTTTAATTGATAAGCATCAATAATAAACTGTGGCAATAACCCCAATGTTTCATCAGCAAAACCTTCGCCATAATCATGTGCGGTATCGTTACGATTATCTCGATAACTTAACCAGCGCTCGGATTCTTCTAAGGAAATTAAGCCGACTTTAGCCGCATGGCGAAACACGTCTTTAAAATTGAGGTTATCAACCAATTTAGGCGAAGCGAAATAAGGTTTTAAACACTTTTTCAACAGTTTGCCGGACTGTTCCAAAATAATTTCAAACTCTTTTACGCAAGCAGCACGATAAATATCATACATATCAGGATCACCGTCATGCTGACTTAAACCCATTTGTGCACGCTCTAAAGTCGCAATGCACCTCGCAAAATAATCGGTGTTCAAGGTAGCCATTAGCCAACCGACCCTTCCAAACTAATCCCCAACAAAGCCTGCGCTTCTACCGCGAACTCCATCGGTAACTCTTTAAATACTTCCTTACAAAAGCCATTGACGATCATTGATACCGCGTCTTCGGCAGACAAACCGCGTTGTTGGCAGAAGAATAATTGGTCTTCGCTGATTTTTGAGGTGGTGGCTTCGTGTTCGATTTGTGCGGAAGGTTGTTTGACTTCGACATAAGGAAAGGTATGTGCGCCACATTTGTCACCGACCAATAAAGAATCGCATTGGGTGTGGTTGCGGGCGTTTTCGGCGGATTTGGCCACTTTGACCAAGCCGCGATAGGTGTTTTGGGCGCGACCGGCGGAGATACCTTTTGAAACGATGGTACTGCGGGTATTTTTGCCGATGTGGATCATTTTGGTGCCGGTGTCGGCTTGTTGCAGATTGTTGGTTAGGGCAACCGAATAGAATTCACCGATAGAGTTATCGCCTAACAACACGCAACTTGGATATTTCCAAGTAATCGCTGAGCCGGTTTCAACTTGGGTCCATGAAACTTTGGAATTATGACCACGACATTCGGCACGCTTGGTGACGAAGTTGTAAATCCCACCCACGCCGTCTTTGTCACCGGGATACCAGTTTTGCACGGTGGAATATTTAATGGTGGCATTGTCTAAAGCGACTAATTCAACTACGGCGGCATGCAGCTGATTTTCGTCACGCATGGGCGCGGTGCAGCCTTCTAAATAGGAGACGTGCGAGCCTTCGTCGGCAATAATCAGGGTGCGTTCAAATTGTCCGGTGTTGGCGGCGTTGATGCGGAAGTAGGTCGATAATTCCATCGGACAGCGCACACCTTTGGGGATGTAAACGAATGAGCCGTCGGTAAACACCGCTGAATTAAGCGCAGCGAAAAAGTTATCACCGACCGGCACCACAGAGCCTAGGTATTGTTTAACCAACTCGGGGTATTCGTTGAGCGCTTCTGACATAGGGCAGAAAATCACACCAGCGTCTTTGAGTTTACCTTTAAAGGTGGTGGCGACCGATACGCTGTCAAATACTGCGTCAACGGCAATACCGGCGAGGCGTTCTTGTTCATCTAAAGGAATACCGAGCTTTTTATAGGTATCCAATAATTCTGGATCGACTTCATCAAGGCTTTTTGGGCCGTCTTTTTTCGATTTCGGCGCTGAATAGTAGCTAATCGCTTGGTAGTCAATCGGCTCGATATTAAGCTGCGCCCAATCTGGCGATGGCATGGTTTGCCAATGGCGAAAGGCTTTTAGGCGGTATTCGAGCATGAATTCTGGCTCGTTTTTGACTTTAGATAAGCGACGAATCACGTCTTCATCCAAACCGGGTGGAAAGGTGTCTACTTCCAGTTCGGTGACAAAGCCTTGTTTGTATTCTTGGCTGATGAGATTTTCGATTTCTTG
>CAMCSF010000288.1 GCA_945877625.1 Methylomonas koyamae
GTAAAAGCGCGCGGATAGATTCATCAGGGTCCGAAGGTCAATTAAGTGCCTTCATCAAGAGACCGAATATATGGCTGCAATCTTGATCTCTGTTAAAAGCATTAATTTTGATAATACTTGGCTTGCAATTGGAGAGGAGTCCATATATGAGTGAAATTGTTTTAGCCAGCGGCAATCTTGGCAAAATCCGCGAGATTCAAGCGATTTTGCAAAACGACAAAATCTTGCCGCAATCTCAATTCAATGTCGTCGAGCCGGAAGAAACCGGCTCCACCTTTGTCGAAAACGCGATTATCAAAGCCCGCAACGCTGCTTTACATTGTCAGCGTCCGGCCATTGCCGATGATTCCGGCTTAGTGGTTGATGCGCTAAACGGCGCGCCAGGGGTGATTTCGGCGCGTTATGCCGGTGTTGGCGCCAGCGACCAAGCGAATTTGCAAAAACTGTTAGTTGAATTACAAGGCGTGTCATTCGCACAACGCACTGCGCGATTTATTTGCGTAATGGTGTATTTGCGTCACGCCAATGACCCAACTCCGATTATTGCTCAAGGGGTTTGGGAAGGTCTGATTCTCGATCATGCGGTTGGCGAAAATGGCTTTGGTTATGATCCGGTGTTTTGGGTGGCAGAACATCAATGCAGCTCGGCACAACTGACAGCAGAGCAGAAAAACGCTTTAAGTCATCGCGGCCAAGCTCTGCGTTTATTGCAGCAACAACTCAGCGTCTAATGACAGCCGAATTACACGCAATTGCCGAGCAATTTGCCCAACAACAAACCATTCTCGGCATTGAGCCGCTCGGCAATGGCTTAATCAACGACACCTTTCTGGTCAGCACCAACGGCCAATCGTTTGTGTTACAGCGCATCAATCAACAGGTTTTCCCCTCGCCAGAGCAAGTGATGGCAAACCTGCAACAACTTAGCCAACATCTGGCACAACAAGCGTCAAAACTACAATTTCCCGCGGTCTTGTTGACCCATGCCCAGCAAGCCTTTTACCGCGACAGCCAACAACAAATCTGGCGCGGACTAGAACTGATCAGCCCCGCTGAAAGCCGCGAGCAACTCAGCAACGATGACGAAGCCGCGCAAGTTGGTTTTGCTTTAGCGCATTTCCATCGCTTATGCAGCAACTTAGCCACCGAGCGCCTACTCGACACCCTGCCCGGCTTCCACATTACCCCGCAATATTTTCAGCAATATCAAGCCATCATCAATCAAGCACTAAGCGTTGAAAATGACCCAGAGTTTAGATTTTGTCGTGACTTTATCGCCAGCCAAGCCGAGCAACTGTCGATTTTAGAAGACGCTAAACAGCGTGGTGAATTAGTCAAACGCGTGATACACGGCGATCCGAAACTGAACAATTTTTTATTCCAACCCGACAGCCAAACCATCATCAGCTTAATTGATCTCGACACGGTAAAACCGGGCTTGGTGCATTACGACATTGGCGATTGCCTGCGCTCTTGCTGCCACTTAACCGACAGTAATCAATTTGATTTAGCGCGCTGCGAAATTATCTTGAACAGTTATTTACAAGAAGCCGGTGGTTTTTTCAGCGCCGCCGATTACGATTATTTATACGCGGCGATTTGGTTGATTCCGTTTGAACTGGGTTTACGATTTTTCAGCGATTATTTGCAAGGTAACCGCTATTTCAAAATCCAACATCCGCAACACAATCTACAACGCGCCAAGGCTCAGTTTGAGTTGTGTGCGGATATTGAAAGTCAGGAAGGGGTGATAAAAGCTTTGGTGGCAGGTTTACAGCGATAAGCTAGGCAAAGCATTAAAGGCTCAAGAGGCAGATGAGCAAACCACCTGCCTCAACATCCGCTAAAAATCAACGACGATGCAATAAAGTGCCAACGCCTTGATCAGTAAACAACTCCAGCAACACCGCATGAGGCACGCGACCATCAATAATATGCACGCTAGTCACACCGCCTTTTAAAGCGTCAGTCGCGCAGCGGGTTTTTGGAATCATGCCGCCGGAAATGGTGCCATCAGCTATCAGATTATCAATATCCGTCAAACTCAAACCGGTTAATAACTCACCTTGTTTATCCAAAATGCCTGGGATATTGGTTAATAACATCAGCTTTTCGGCTTTTAAAACTTCCGCCACTTTACCCGCGACTAAATCGGCATTGATGTTGTAAGAATGACCGTCTTTACCAACCCCAATCGGCGCAATTACAGGGATAAAGTCGCTATTACCCAGCATTTCGACTACCGCTGGATCAATGCTACTGACTTCGCCCACATGACCTAAATCGATAATTTCTGGTGCGTCGTCAATTGAAGCACCGGCTTTGGTGATATTGATTTTACGAGCGTGGATAAAGTTGCCGTCTTTACCGGTTAATCCCACCGCTTTACCGCCGTGAACATTAATCAGGTTGACGATTTCTTTATTAACCAAACCACCCAACACCATTTCCACCACATCCATGGTTTCGCTGTCGGTAACCCGCATTCCATCAACAAATTCGGAAGTTTTGCCGAGCTTGGTCAACAAATTACCAATTTGCGGGCCGCCGCCGTGAACCACGATAGGGTTGATGCCGACCAGCTTCATCATCACGATGTCACGCGCAAAGCTGCTTTTCAGTTCTTCATCAATCATGGCGTTACCGCCAAATTTAATCACCACGGTTTTGCCTTTGAATTTTTGGATATAAGGCAAGGCTTCAATTAAAACGTGAGCAATTTCGTGTGCAGTTTTTTGTTTCATCATGGCTAAAACTTAGGTAAATAAACAACAATAAAAATTAATGACGACCACTGTGACCAAAGCCACCTTCGCCACGTTGGCTTTCGTGGAATTCGTCAACGCATTCAAATTCGGTTTGCACCACTGGCACAAACACCATTTGAGCAATCCGTTCGCCGATTTCAATGGTAAAGGCGCTATTGCCGCGATTCCAGCAAGACACAAACACTTGGCCTTGATAATCCGAGTCGATTAAGCCAACCAAATTGCCCAACACGATGCCGTGTTTATGACCCAAACCAGAGCGTGGCAACAAAATTGCCGCTAG
>CAMCSF010000289.1 GCA_945877625.1 Methylomonas koyamae
GCATGAACGCCCATATCTTCTTTAATGAAGTCGATAAAACGCGCTTCTTTTTGCAAAATATTCAATAACTGTAAAGCCGCATCCGAAGTGGCTTGTTTCAAAATCACTGGCTCGGGTGCTGGAGCTTGGATAATTTTTTCAACTTCGACAACTTTTTCAACTTCAACAATTTTCTCGACAATTTTAATTTCTGGGGCTGGCGGCTTAATCGCTGCGATTTTTTTACAGCGGCGACTGACGATAAATAAAGAAATCCAGCTAATCAGCAAAAATAACAGTAATACCAAAACGGTACCGGCTAAACAAAGATGCCAAAGATCAAAAGTCGTTGGCCGTAGGGCTAAATCAATATTGTATAAATTCATGGGTATTTTTTTAATTGCGAACAAACTAAGGCATGGATGCCCGCTTAGACGGACATCCATGCGATTTAATTAAGGTTGTGCGCCGGCTTTTTTAGCAGCTTCGGCGTACATAAATTCTTGTAGGACTTTGCGGGTCACTTGGATTCTGAGTTTTTTCAAATGGCGGTCGGCAATCACAGCTGGTACTTGAACATCGGTATAAACTTTACGCATATCGGCTAAAACAGGCTCACATTCTCTAATCACTACATCAGTGGCATTGCGGCTTTCCAATTTAGCGTAATCGGGTTTACGCATGGTATCCATGACACATTTTTTATAGTTAAACTGTGCTTGTTGGATTTTTTGGATAGTTTCCTCGCTTAAGCTAGTTTCATTCCATTCGTCTTTAGCTTCTTCCGCCATTGTCCAGCTTGAAAAGGCCATTAATACTAAAAATAAATAAGGTTTCATGCGCTTGCTCCAAGGGCTTAATTAAGGGGCGAGATTTTACGCGATGCGAGCGACAATGAACAACAGACAAGCGGCCAATTAACGGCCTAATTGCTTTTCTAAAGCCAAGATACGTTGGGTAGTGGCTAATACCGTATCGGGATTAAGACTCATCGAGTCTATGCCGATCTCAACCAAGTATTCAGCCATTTCAGGATAATCAGATGGCGCTTGACCGCATAAGCCAGAATGTTTGCCATTACGCCGCGCACCATCGACCGCCATTTTAATCATGGTTTTGACCCCAGGATCACGCTCATCAAAGTCATCAGCGAGAATTTCCGAATCCCTATCAACGCCTAATGTCAGCTGGGTTAAATCATTCGATCCTATCGAAAAACCATCAAAATGCTGGGAAAAAGCATCAATTTGAATCACATTATTGGGAATCTCGCACATCACATAAATCTCCAAACCATTATTACCACGCTTTAAACCTAATTGCGCCATGTAATCCAATACTTTCACCGCTTCTTGCACTCGACGGCAGAAAGGAATCATTAAAATCACATTGCTGAAGCCCATTTGCTCTCTGACTCGCTTCATGGCCGCACATTCCAAGGCAAAAGCTTCGGCATAAGCGGGATGAATGTAACGTGCAGCACCGCGAAAACCGATCATGGGATTAGCTTCTTGTTGCTCAAACCAGCGACCGCCGAGCAAAGTGGCATATTCATTGGTTTTGAAATCCGACATTCGCACCACGACCGGTTTAGGATAAAAACCCGCAGCAATGGTGGCGACGCCTTCGGCTAAACGTTGGATGAAAAATTCTTGTGGCTGGCTGTAGCCTTGGGTTAAGGCTTTTATTTGCGCGAGTTCCTCAGCATCGGTGACTTTTTCGGGATGAATCAACGCCATAGGGTGCGCTTTGATGTATTCGGTAATTATGAATTCCATCCGCGCCAAGCCGACGCCATCATTGGGTAAAAAGCTGTGTTTAAACGCCAATTCTGGATTACCTAAATTCAACATGATTTTGGTTTTAGGGCGCTGGAAATCGCTTAAATCAGTGCGTTTAATCTCAAACGCCAATTGGCCTTGATAGACTTTGCCGACATCGCCTTCGGCACAGGACACCGTCACCTCGCTGGCGTTTGCAATCTGTGTCGTAGCATTTTCACAGCCGATTACCGCTGGCACGCCCAGTTCACGGGCAATAATCGCCGCGTGACAAGTACGACCGCCACGATTGGTAATAATCGCCGCTGCTGTTTTCATCACTGGCTCCCAATCCGGCGTGGTCATATCGGCAACCAATACTTCTCCGGCTTGAAATTGCTGTAATTCCGCCACACTGTTAATCACCCGCGCCTTACCCACCGCAATTTTGCTGCCCACCGCATGACCTTTGACCAAAATATTCGCGGTTTGCTGGAGTTGATATTGCTCCAACACCTGCCCTACCCGTTGCGAAGCCACGGTTTCTGGGCGGGCTTGAACAATGTAGAGTTGGCCATCCAAGCCATCTTTCGCCCATTCCATATCCATAGGCCGTCCATAATGCTGTTCAATTTTTAAGGCGTAATCGGCAAGGGTTAAGACTTCTTGATCGTTAATACAGAATTGGCGGCGCTCGGTTATAGCAGTGGCGATATTGTGGGTGGCTTCGCGGGTATTGCCTTTGCTGTAAATCATTTTGATTTTCTTAGCGCCTAAACAGCGGCGTAACACACTGCGATAGCCTTGGCTAAAGGTAGGTTTGTGGACATAAAACTCGTCAGGATCAACCGCGCCTTGCACCACGTTTTCGCCTAAGCCATAAGCACCGGTGATAAACACCGCGTCTTGAAAACCCGATTCGGTATCTAGGGAAAACATCACGCCACTGGCGGCTAAATCAGAACGCACCATTTTCATCACCCCAATCGACAGGCCGATTTTGAAATGATCAAAGCCTTGGTCAAGTCGGTAATGAATTGCACGGTCGGTAAATAAGCTGGCAAAACAGCGTTTGCAGGCGTCTAACAAGGCTTCGCCGCCGCGAATGTTCAGATACGTATCTTGTTGACCGGCAAAGCTGGCGGTGGGCAAATCTTCGGCGGTGGCGGAACTGCGAACCGCAACGGTTAAATCTTCGGGGTATTGTTGTTGCAGTTGCTGAAAAGCGTTGAGGATTTCTTGTTGCAGGTCGTCGGGTAGCGGTGCGCTATAGACCAAATCTCTGGCTTGCTGGGCTTT